>NZ_JARWGJ010000140.1:0-6553 GCF_040409695.1 Longimonas sp. | reverse complement strand
GCCCAGCGATTGGAGTAGAACTGCAGGGATTGTTGTTCAGAGGGCGTGGTGCCGCCTGCGAGCATCGTCATGCGCTGCTGCCACAGGTCGAGCGGGGCCGATTCATACGTTGAGAGCTTGTCGAGAAAGAGCTCGCCCTGTGCATTGTTGCGTACCGGAATGCGTCCGATGGCAAGCAGTTCGCTCCAGTCGGTGGGGCCGTTCTGCTGCATGCCATACCAGCCATCCGAGGGCGAGTACCCGAACGAGGGGACGCTCCAGGGAGGCGTGCGGTCGTCGACGCCATTCGTGTAGATGGGGTGCTGAGCATCGCCCCATATAGCGAGGAAGCGTGGGGGGGTGCTCCACTGCTGCGACTGATGCACGAAGCGCCGAATTGCAATGGGACTGGGGCGCCCGTAGTCGAACGCATCGAAGATGGCCTGCAGCGGAACCATGGCAACATCGTAGCCGCCCTGCATGCGTCGATAGTCGGCCATGGACTGCGCGCTCTCTTCAAGTGCAGGGGGCGCGATGAGCAGGTAGTCGGCGGCGTGCGCGTCGGGGTTGGCCCAGTTGGTGCCTGTATGAGCCTGCATCGTGACAGGAGCCTTGTAACCGCTGGAGCCGACGGCCCAGTAGGCAGCGCCGGCTGTGGGGTTGTCTACCGACAGCAACGCGTCCCCCTCCGCGGTAGCCATGAGCGCTGTGTCGGGGCTGTAGGCGACCGGCGTGCCTGTATGTCCGCTCAGGTCGAGCGTGTACGTCTGAGCATTGGGCAAGACAATGCGTTGCCAGTCGTCGGCACGCGCCTGCAGGGTCCGGTCGTACTCGGCAGCAATCCAGTCGAGCAGCACATAGTTAGGCGTGCTGGCCGGCGACGGACATCCGCTGTCGAAGCCGTCGTTGTACGAGGTGATGCGCAGGGGCAGTCCGTCGTCGGGAATGCGACTGGCGTCTACGCTGGCTTCGAAGGTGCGGCGGGCCGTGCCCTGCCACGAGGTGGTGCCGAGCGATTCATATGCGGTTCCCCCACCCGACGTAAGCTGCGCTTCCACCTCGACCCGATGGCACGAATTGGTCTCGGCGTCGAAGCGGATACGCAGGTCCAGCGGAGCGCTGGCCGTGGCATCGCGCCGGTCTACCGGGAGGGTATACGAAAAGGTGCGTGGTGCAGTATTGTTGTGCGTGAACCGGTGCCAGTAGTACCCCTCTGATTCGCTGTAAAGAGGGGTATTGCTCTGGTTGGGTCGTCCAAAGTAGTACCGCGTGTCGCGCTCGGCCCAGGCGGTATCGCGGAGCGCAGTCGTTGGGGTCGTCGCTGTAGCACGGGAGGATGCGTAGCGCAGCCCCTCGTCGGTCTGTGCCCAGGTGAGCCAGTAGGTAGTGGTATCGGTGTAGAGGCTGCGGTGGGCGCTGCTCTGCAGCGAGGCGTCGTCGTTGTAGGCCCAGGTCTCATCATCGCCCCGGTTGCGCAGGCCCACAAAGATCATCGCATCGCCAGGCTGGAGCGAGCCGTCAGCATCCAGATCGATGGGGACTTCTGTGCCTCGTTCAAACAGCTGTAGCGTTGCCGGGTCGATATCGGAAAGCGCGGTGCCTGCAGGAAGAGCGGCCGCAATATCGCTTCCGCTCACGCGGTAGATACCATCTTCGACAACATCAATCTTGACGTACGGTGCACCTTCGGCGTACCACGACGTCTCGTAGTCGAGTCCGCCATGCTGGGCGCTGGCACCCACAGGAATGACGCTCCAGAGCCAGAGTGCTGCAATAATCAGACAATATGGACGAGGCATAAGAGGCCGTGCGGGAGAATCGCGGGAGCGGAGAGTGGGGCAACGAAGCGTGCGAAGCTATGCGCCGCTGGGCGAGGTTATGATCGCGAGATTACGAAAAGGACGCAAGCGCTTCACGATAGAGCGCCATTGTACGTTCTGTAAATGTAACAACGCCAAAACGGTTGCATGCCGAGTCACGCAAGACAGCAGTATCGTACTGGTGTAAGGTCGGCACCATGGTACGTAGTCCGGTGGCAAGAGCCGGCACAGAATGGGATGCCACGAGGTGGCCTGTCGATGGCGTGAGGATGTGCTCGGGCCCCCCGCATCGCGTGGCGAGTACGGGACAGCCGGTAGCGACCGCCTCCGCCACAGCGATCCCAAACGTCTCGTGGCGGCTCGGAAGCACGAACAGATGAGACCGGTGCAGAAGATCACGTACCGCAGCACGCGACAGATGTCCGTGAAACGTCACGTACTGATCGATGTCGAGGTTCGATGCGAGGGTGCGAAGCGTTTCGTGCTCAGGGCCGGTACCGGCGATATGAAGCGCGACGTTCGCATCCCTCAACCCCATCTGCTCCAATACCACCCGGCGGAAAGCATGCAGCAGGAGGTCGATTCCTTTTTCGGGGACCAGGCGCCCTATGGTTGCGAGGCAAAGCGGAGGCGCAGTGGGGCGCCGGGCGGGCCGCGTGAAGAACGAGCAATCGACCGGGTTGGGAATCAGGCGGATGGGTGCGGTGCACCACTCCTGGCGGATCAGTGTATCGCGTAGAGTGGGGCTGACGGCGGCTACCGCGTGGGCGTGGCTAAATGCTTTGGGGAGGCGTGCGCGCTGCTCGGGGAGCAGGGTGTTGCGCATGAAACCGCTAAAGTGCTCGGTGAGCGCCATGGGGCGGTTCCAGATAGAGGCGATGCGGGCAGTGGCGGGGCCGGCCCATTGCGCGCTCATAGCATGCACGATATCGGGCACGCCGTAGGCTGCTGCATACCGCTGCGCAAGCTGCTCAGCATCACGAATGCGTGCAGCGAAGGTGCCGTTGAGGCGGGAGCGGACGTTCCAGCTGTGGCGGCGCAGCACAGGGATGCCGTGTTCGACATGCCAGCGCGTCTGAAAGCGGTGGGTTGCAAGGGCCGCGGTGGTGAGGCGGCGCAGGCTGTGGTGTTCGGGGTAGACAACACCGACGGTGCACCCAGCGTCTTGGAGCGCGTTGAGCTGCTCATAGAAGTACGCTCCTGCAGCGCTGAAGTCGGTTGGAAACCAGGAGGGCAGAACGAGAACGTGCATCCTACAACATGGCGAAGGATTCAGGGAGCACTGCGCAACGACGCAGAGGGGGCGGCTATGATGAGGCGACGCATGTGCGCGGGGGAGATATCGGTTCGGCGTCCATGCGCTTCAAGATGCTGGATATGCACGTCGAGTTCGGCTCGGCTGTACGGGAGGGTTCCGCGCACCCCGAGAATGGATGGGTGGGTGGTAGCTTCGGTGGTTTCGTGCGGCATCGCAAGCGACTCCGTCATCTTTTCGCCGGGGCGGCGCCCGATCTGTTCAATGAGCTCTTGAGGGTCGCGATGGGGATACCAGCGCAACGCCAGTTGCTGCGCCAGGTCGATGATGCGCAGCGGCTCGCCCATGCGAAAGAGGTAGACCGGGTGGCTGTCGAGAAGCAGCGTATGCATGATGAGGCTGCACGCCTCCTCTGCGCTCATAAAGTAGCGCTCCATGTCAGGATGCGTGACCGGGATCGGGCGTCCCTGCGCGAGCCGGCGCTCAAAGCGGGGCACGACGCTGCCGCGGCTTCCAAACACATTGCCGAACCGCACGATTTTGTGCTCCACCGAAGAGGTGGAGGCGCGCACGTACCATTCCGCCAGGCGTTTGGTGGCGCCGAGCACGCTGGTAGGCTGCACGGCCTTATCGGTTGACACAAAGAGAAACTGCTCCGCCTGGTACTCTTCGCTCAGCTCAAGGAGCTGCATCGTTGCCTTCGTATTGTTCTGGAAGGCCTCAACTGGCTGCTCCTCCATCATCGGAACGTGCTTGTAGGCCGCCGTGTGGATGACGATGTCGGGACACACCGTCTGAAAAAGCTGCTGCATGGAGCGGGTATTACGTACATCTGCCAGCCGGAGGTCAACGTTCTGGCTGAGTGACGCATCGTTGAGGGCATGTTGAAGCCGGTAGAGGTTATACTCGCTCATGTCAACGCCTACCAGCTGAAAGGGCGTGAGAGCAGCCAGTTGCTGCATCAGTTCGCTTCCGATCGCCCCCCCCGCACCGGTAACCAGCACTGTGCGATCGGTAAGTGCGTTACGAAGGCGATTGGTGTTGATTGCGGGGCGCGGGCGTTCGACCAGGTCGTAGAGCGTAAGCGGACTGGGGACATGAGCCGGCGGGCTGGGGGGCGGCGTAGCTCTTGAGATTGCAAGACGTACAAGCGCCCGGCTGCCCAGAATGCCGGCCCCGACGACAAGCACGTGCAGCGCGACAACCCCTCTCGGGAGTAAGAGACCTGGATCCCATAGATAAAGGATAGCAGAAGCAGCAAGACCTGCCCCTACGATGGCAATGCCCATACGCATCAGCACAGGCAGCTGGATCTGTGAGGGCTCATGCCGGTAGGCGCCTGTTCCGAAAAGAGCGGCGGCAAACGCAGCGGTGATAAGGAGAGCAGTAGGGGAAGTAGCCAGTTCAGCTGCGCCAGGGGCAGAGGCGTAAAACAGATACGCTGCAGCCCATAGGCCAACGTATACGATGGCAAGGTCGAGGCACATCCACGCGCTACGGGAAACCCAACGGGGGCCATTGGCAAGAGAGAGAATCTGGGAGCGGATCGCTTGCACGAACTGGTGTAGGTTTAGCAGGGTGGGTAGTAGACACGGGCTGTTCATAGGTGGCATCCAGCTACAGCCTGTTCACGCTATAGCCAGAACGTAGGCCGACGGGGGCGGCGCAACGGAGTATACGCAGTACGTGCGAAAATAGCACTTTATGATTGTGTTGGGCGTATGATGCGGCGCGACAGTACCCGTCTAAATAGGCTTGCCCTTGCTTGATCCACGTGTGGGCTATCGGTACAGCTTAGGCGAGGCCCTCAATGAGCTGCCGATACGCTCGCATATGGCAAGCCCGATCAAACCGGGAATGCGCCAGATGGATGGCGTTGCGCGACCAGCGTGCTCGAACACAAGAAGGTCGCTCCATATACTGGCAGATACACGCTGCAAGGTCCTCAGGGTTTTCAGGGGGAACGTACCACCCGCATTGCCCGGACGTAACGAGCTCTTTGGTCCAGCCCGGATTAGTAACGATCACGGGGGTGCCGGCCGCGAGGCTATCCATCAACTTGGAGGGGGCATTGGTCCGTAGCACGTGCCGGTCAACGAACGAAGTAATGGAGAGCGTTGCGTGCTTGAAGAGCGCCAAGGTTCGCGAGTACGACTGTGGAGGCAGCATACGCACGTTGGGAAGACGCTGCGCCGCAGCCTCTATGTCCGGCTGGTAGTACCCGCTGCCTACAAACGCCCACACAATATCGAGGCGATCACGCAGGCGGCGCGCAGCATCAAGGAGCGTAGGAAGGGCATTGGCGCGGCCAAACGACCCGGCATACAGGACGAGGCGCTGCCCGTCCTGGAGCGGACAGAGCGCTTCGGCCTCGCGGGTCGGCGCCCGACGCAGCAGCGACAGGTCGGTGCCGTATGGATTCATGCTGACCCGATTATGTCCCGACCGACGGCGCACATGGCGCGCCATATCGGGCGAGAGCGCTACAACGTGACGGGCGTCGCGGTAGAGATACCGCTCCAATGCGTAAAGCGCGCGCTGCGCCCCTGCCGCTGGCACTGCCCCCATCTGAATGGGAAAGTCGGGCCAGAGGTCGCGCACTTCGAACACCCAGGGTACTCCATACCGTCGTGCCACAAGCGCGCCGACCACCGGAACGGTGAGCGGGGTTGAGGAAGCTAATACGATATCAGGCGGACCGGCTGCAAGTCCCCTTAAGGCCGCCTGAGCCGCGTAGCGCCCAAACGAAACCAGTCGCTGGGCAGCGCTCATTTCGTTTTGGTACGGCACAGGCACTTCATGG
This sequence comes from Longimonas sp., assembly GCF_040409695.1. GTDB lineage: Bacteria > Bacteroidota > Rhodothermia > Rhodothermales > Salinibacteraceae > Longimonas. The sequence continues at coordinate 696 of NZ_JARWGJ010000140.1, read as the reverse complement.
TGCGCCACGCCAGGCGGCACCCAGCGGTAGCTATTAGTGATCCGGCGTTTGCGCCCCATATTCGCTGTTATCAGCGTAACGTCATGATGCGCAGCAAGTGCACAGACCAGCGCATGCGGGCGTCCTGCGGTGGGGCAGTCGGGCGTGTGGTAATGCTGGACGAAGACGGCGATATGCACGGTACAAAGTGCTTTAGAGCGATCAAAGATGGGCGCGTGCAGGTACGCCTACAACAGTAGTATGAGCAGGTACATTACGCGTCACAACAGCGCCGGCGCCAACGGTTGCGCCTTCGCTAACACGTCGGTTGGGAAGCACAACTGCCCCGGCCCCCAGCCGGGCTCTGTTGCCTATCGTAACACGTCCAGATACGCGGACCCCCGGGTGCAACGTTGCAAATGGATGTAGCACAGCATCGTGGCCCAGCGTGCAGTGCGCGTCGACGATCACATGGCGGTATGCGGTAACAGCGACCATGCATACAACGCCGGCATACACAATGCATCCCGGTGCAAACCGGATGCTTTCGTGCACGGAAACGCTGGGGTCTACCAGGGTAGCCGCAGCGGCAGGATGAGAGGCAAGCTGGTCAGCTACCCGTTTTCGGGCACTGCCTTCACCAATAGCAATAACGTAGGCGACGCGCGGGTGGCGACTGAGCCAAGAGGGGGGACCCAGCACAGGGTGTCCCAGCAC
>NZ_JARWGJ010000139.1:0-29201 GCF_040409695.1 Longimonas sp. | reverse complement strand
GTGGCTCACAAAGAGGGAGCCCAAACCGCGCTGGTTGTCTGGGCACCAATCCGTGTCGAGGGGCGTGCGCTCGGGGCGATACGCATGATGCGCCTCGTGCGCATCGACCCGCCGGTCCAAAACCGATTTATTCGATCCTACCGCCTGAGCGCGCAGTGGGCCGCCTCCCTCCCTCTTCCTGTTGACGTAAGCTGGTACTCCGATCCGGCCTCTGCAGATCGCGCCGATGTGCAGCGTTCCAACACACGTACGCTACACAATCTCCACGGCGAAGCAATTGCACAGGTCCACGTTGTACAGCCATCGCACGCGCAGCTTACGCGTCTGGCACAGCAGCGCATTGGAGACGTTCGCAGTGCGCTGATACTCGCGCTCTTCGTCTGGCTGCTTGGTGGGGCGGCATACCGGTTTGTACAGGCGTGGACGCGTGCGCGGCGGCGGCAAACTCATACGCTCTTCCCGCTCATGCAATGGGGAGCGGTTCTCGTAGGGGGCATCATGATCCTTCGCTATGTTGCGCTCGCGATAGACATGCCCGTACGATGGATCGACGGCATGGCGGCAGGCAGCACGCTTTTCGATCCGGCGAACCTGGCATCAGGAATCGGCGGCGGGCTGATGCGGTCGATCGGTGACCTGCTGCTCACGGGAGGCGCGGCTTTTGGTATCGCTGTAGTGTGCTTTGCAGTTGGACTCAAGCTGCGTCCGGTCTGGCCCAACAGCAGGTCGTGGCGTGAACATCTGCGAGAGCGCACGCCGGGCTGGCCGTCGCTGCCCCTTACCGCTGTTGTTTGCACGGCGCTCCCCCTTATCGGACTCAGTGGGGGACTGGCCGTTGCTTACGTGGTAGAACGTGCTGTAGTGGATAGCACGCTCAACTTCTTCGCACGCACTGGACTCCTCGCTGAACCGCTTATCCTGGTTGTGTTCAGCGGGCTCATGCTTCTGGTAGTCGGGCTCTTTCTGGTGCTCATCACGCTGTGGTGGACAACCGCGCGCCTGGTGCTCTACACCTGGCCTGGTTATGGGATTTCCGCACTGGCCGGTGTAAGTAGTGCCGCCGCCCTGGCTGCTACCGCACTGCTCCTGTTCTTCGTGACTCCATCGAGCGTGGTAGCGCCGCTCGTAGCTGCCGGACTCCTGGTTGGCGCTGGCGGCGTAGCCCTGGCTGGTTACAGCTGGAGGCACTACGGGCTCAACCAGCTTACGCTTAAGCACTTACTGCCTGCAGCTGTGCTTCTGGCCACCGCGCTGTATGCCATGCTCTACGTAGGCATGGACGTGCAACGCCAGAGCCGAATGGCTGAGGCCGCTCAGTCGTTTGCGGAAGGGCGCAACCCGCGCCTCTTGTTTGCACTGCAGCAGATTGTGGATGGTGTAAGCAATGACCTGAACCAGTGGGACCAGCCCTCCATCACAGCCGATAGCCTCGATGCCATTGCAACCGATGCTCTGCGGGGCTCGCTTCTTACTTCGCTTAGCCCGTACGAGTCGCGCCTCGTGCTCCTCGACTCGTCGGGCACGCCCCAGACGCAGTATGCTACCCCGGGCGTGCAGCCAGAGCGTGTTCGCTTCTCTCCTGAAGATGAAGAGATCTTCCAGCGGATGCAGACGCTCTACGCCATGCAGGGCGGAAGCGGGCCTATTGCAACGCCGCTCCCCGACGACCTGAGCCGCGATCATCGCACGCAGGGCGGTGTAGAGTACGTAGGCCTGCAGCGCGTAACGGGCCCCTCGCCCCTGCACTGGGTGATGGTACGCATCGAGTCCCGGGCGGGCCTCCTGGGAAGCGGGCGTGACATTCCGCGTGTCTTCCTACCCGATGGGTCATATAGCGACCTGTATGCCGAGCTGGCGCTGGCCGACTTTCGAAAGGGTACGCTGCAGCGGAGTCAAGGGGCGGCTTTCGAACAGGGGCGTCTTCCCTTTCCCGTGCGCCAGCGGCTGCAAGACGAGCCTTCGTTCTGGGAGCGAGCCACCGACGACAGTCAGCGCTTCCTTACATACTACCGCGCAGGTCCTGCAGAGGAGCAGGTCGTTGCAGCGCGACTGCCAACGATTATGATCTTCGACCATCTCTACTACCTGTTTCGCATCACCGTGGCTGTGCTCGGGCTCGGAACGGTGCTGTACCTGATTGGACTGGCACTGCGCTACCGGTTTGGTCTGTTGCCTGCCGAGCGGGTCCGGTTTCGCGATAAGGTGCTTAGCGCATTCCTGGCTGTTGGGGTGGCCGCAGCGTTTGCCGTAGGAGGCATTGGCGTGCAAGTGGTGAAAGACGAGGGCGATCGCAGCGTGGAGCAGCGGCTTAACGAGATGCTCACACGCATCGAGGAGAGCCTGGCCCTGGAAGCGCGGAGCGGAGAGCGCATCTTTCGCACTGTGGAACGCATCGACATGAACGCGCTGTCGGTGCGCATGGGAACCGACCTCGATGTCTACGAAGACGGGCTCCTCACGGAAACCAGCCGTCCGCGTCTGGTGCGCGACGGACTTGTAGCGCCCCGGCTGCCGATGGACGTGTACCAGGCGCTGTACCTGGAGCAGCGGCGCTTTACGACTGCGCAGGCCGCCATTGGCACGTTCGAGTACCGCGTTGGATACAAAGCCTTGACCGACGACGAGGGACGGCCACGCGTGGTGCTGGCTGTTCCTACACTGGCGCAGCAGGAGCGGCTTGAAGAGGAGCAGGCGCGCACGCTGGCGTACCTGTTTGGCGCACTGCTCATGCTTGTTATTGTTGTCATGATCACGGCTTCGCTTGTGGCCAACGCGATTGCTCAGCCCATTGCTCAGCTGCGTGAAGGGCTACAGGCGGTGGGAGAGGGACGCTTCGCACGCATGTTGCCGGTGCAGACGCGCGACGAGATTGGCGAGCTGGTACAGACATTCAACGACATGCGAGCACAGCTGGCCGAGCAGCGCCGCCAGCTGGCGCAGCAAGAGCGCGAGATGGCCTGGCGCGAGATGGCCCGGCAGGTAGCGCACGAAATCAAAAATCCGCTCACCCCTATGAAGCTCTCGCTGCAGCACCTGCAGCGTGCGTTTCAGCGTCGCCGGAGTGCGATAGCAGATGCAGAAGGTGAGCACCCTGACGAGGATACGTTTGCCGAGCTGTTTGAGCGCATCACCAACACGCTCATTGACCAGATCAACACGCTCTCGCGTATCGCGAATGAGTTCTCGTCGTTTGCGCGCCTTCCCACGCGTGTGCTCGAACCACTCGATGTAAACGAGGTGGCGCAGGAAGCCGTGCAGCTCATGCGCGAGGAGGCGTCTGAGGAGGCTATCACCACACAGTGGCACAGCGAGCCGCTTGTCGTAGAGGCCGACCGCGAGGAGCTGCGCCGCGTATGCATCAACCTGCTCAAAAACGCGCTGCAGGCCATTCCCGATGAGCGAGACCCGCATATTCGCGTGGCGACCCGTCGCAAAGACGCCGATGACGGGCCCCCGCATGGGCGCGCCGAGCTCACGGTTAAAGACAACGGCGTCGGCATTCCGGCTGATAAGCGCGATAAGATCTTCCAACCGAATTTCTCGACGAAGACGAGTGGAACCGGTCTCGGACTGGCTATTGCGCACAAGACCCTTCGCGAACTGGATGGAGACATCACGTTTACGACGACGGAAGGGGTCGGTACTACCTTCCGCATCCACCTGCCACTCACCGATGAGGCCGATACGCTGTAGCCAACACCTCTACAGCCAACATCTCTATAGTCGACACCGCCATAGGACAAACACAGAGCTGCGGGGGTGGCACAAAAGCCGGATGCTTCCTATGTTGCATATCCGCCGTTTACGCATCTGCTCTGTGTTGCCATGCCCAATCCGTTTCGCATCCCCCTGCCCCTTCTCCTGCTACTGGCACTGGCTATACCCGGCACGGCGCAGAGTCCGGATGACGCGCTCTACGACCTGTTTGATGAGGCGTGGCAGTACCGGCTGCAGGCCAACCCGCTCTTCGCGACATCGGTTGGCGTGCACGCGTACAACGACCGCCTTCCGGAGGTGAGTGTGGCCGCTGCGCAGGCGGAGCGCGAGCAGGAGGAGGCGTTCTTAGAGCAGCTGCAGAACATCGATCGTAGCGCGCTCGACCGCGACGACCAGGTCAACTACGACATCTTCGAACAGGTGCTGGGGCGGCGCATCGCCGAGCATGACTTCCGCACCTACCTGATGCCAATCAGCAACCGAAGCGGCTTTCACATCTCGTTTCCGCAGCTGGCCGACCGCATGCCGCTCAACACGGTAGCCGACTACGAGGACTTCATTGCACGGCTGCAGGCGTTTGATCGCTATGCCCAGGAGCACATCACCATTATGCGTACGGGCATCGAAGAGGGCTACGTGCTGCCCGCTATTGTGCTTGAGGATGCGCAGGACGCCATTACGCCGCACATTGTAGATGATCCTGAAGCGCATCAGCTCTACGACGCGTTTGCGTCATTTCCAGGACGCATCGGGGATGATGAGCGAGAACGGCTTCGCGCAGCGGGGAAGGCTGCCATCATGGACGCTGTGGTGCCGGGTTACGAGGCGTTCCTGGCATTTATGGAAGAAGAGTACATGCCCGCCTCACGGGCATCGATCGCTGCTTCCGAGCTGCCCGACGGCGAAGCGTTCTATGCGCACCGGGTGCAGTACTTCACCACGCTCGACCTGACCCCTGAGGAGGTTCACGAAACCGGACTGGAGGAGGTTGAGCGCATACGCAATGAGATGATGGAGATCGTAGAAGCAGAGGGGTTTGGTGATGATTTCGATGGATTCGTGGAGTTTCTGCGCACTGATGAACAGTTCTATGCAGATACGCCCGAGGAGCTTATGAAAGAGGTGGCCTACGTCTTGAAGCAGATGGACGGCGCCTTGCCCGAGCTGTTCGAAACGCTCCCCCGCATGCCCTACGGCATTCGTCCGGTGCCCGACTACATCGCACCGCGTACCACCACCGCCTACTACCAGCGTCCGGCAGGCGACGGCACCCGCGCCGGGTTCTACTACGTGAACACGCACGACCTGGCAAGCCGTCCGCTCTACGAGGTGGAGGCCCTCTCGCTACACGAGGCCGTGCCGGGGCACCATTTGCAGATTGCGCTGCAGCAGGAGCTGGAAGACCTGCCGCCGTTTCGTCGTTTCTCCAGCTTCACCGCGTTTGTGGAGGGCTGGGCGCTCTACGCTGAGCGGCTGGGGCTGGAAGTAGACGGTTTCTACGAGGATCCGTACAGCGATTTTGGGCGGCTCACCTATGAGATGTGGCGTGCCCTGCGGCTCGTGGTTGACACCGGCATGCATGCGCTGGACTGGAGCCGCCAGGAAGCGATCGACTTTATGGCGCAGAACTCGGCGCTGTCGCTGCACAACATCACCACCGAGGTCGACCGCTACATTGCCTGGCCGGGACAGGCGCTGGCGTACAAGATCGGTGAGCTGGCGATTCGCGATATGCGCGCCGAAGCCGAGAGCGCCCTGGGCGAGGACTTCGACGTGCGCACCTTCCACGACGCGGTGCTGGCCAACGGATCGGTGCCGCTGCCCGTGCTGCAGGATGCCGTGGATCGCTACATCGAGCAGACCCATGCAGATGCGGAGTAGCAGCCCCAACGAACGGATCTCTTATGCAGGTGCATCGTTTCTGCACAAAGCAGGAGACCCTGCATGTCCGCCGTATGCTCCACCGATCCCTTCGTGTCATGGCCATGTCTGCTTCCGTCCCAGCTCCGCCTCAACTCAAAAACGGCGACCGGCTCACGCGTCGTGAGTTTGAGCGGCGCTACGAGGCGATGCCGGATGTCAAGAAAGCTGAACTTATCGAAGGAATAGTGTATATGCCATCTCCGGTAACAGCAAGACAGCATAGCCAGCCTCATGCGTACCTTACCACATGGTTGGGTACCTATGCGATTCAAACTCCAGGCGTTACCGTGCATGACAACGCCACCGTGCAACTCGACCTCGACAACGAGCCGCAGCCCGATGCCCTTCTGCGCATTGATGAAGCACGTGGCGGACAGTCGCGCATCAACGAGGACGATTACATTGAGGGGCCACCGGAGCTGGTGGTAGAGGTGGCGCACAGCAGCGCAGCGTACGACTTGCACGACAAAAAGCGTGCGTATCGGCGCAATGGCGTACAGGAGTATGTGGTATGGCAGATCGCGGAGGGGCGCATCGACTGGTTTCAGCTGGACGGTGGAGCGTACAAGACGCAGTCGCCCGACGATGAAGGCTGTCTGCACAGCATGACGTTTCCCGGATTGGTATTGGACGTGGGGGCGCTCTTAGATGACAACCCGGCGGCGGTGCTGGCTCGGCTCAACGCGTCGCTCGGCAGCGAAGCGCATCAGGCGTTTGTGGAGCGGGTGCAGGGCGCGTGATCGGCTTGCGTGCGGAGCATTCTTTCCCGTGCGTGCGACCACTGCAGGCAACAGGGCTGTAGCCGCTGGGCTACGAGGAAACGGGTGGGCAGAGCATGGCGCTCCGCATCCAAAAAAACAAGGCGTGTATGCACGCAGATACAGGTGCTGTTGGTCTCGGTAAACGGCACGAAGCCGTAACAGAGCACTGTCATTTTGGCGTCATGATGAACTGCGGTATAGGGTTTGAGATTTAGGATAGATGCACAGTTGTAGTATCGTTCCTAATGCCTGCACCGTATAATTATGATGGGCACACTTCGCACTACGGCCTTGATGGCCTTCCTGATTGTACTTTTTGCGCTCGTCGGCGGCGCTATTGGCGGCTCGGGCGGCATGACGATTGCACTCGTAATTGCACTCGGGCTCAACTTTTTCAGCTATTGGTTTAGCGACTCGATCGTGCTGAAGATGCACGGTGCGCAAGAGATCCAGCGTGCAGATGCGCCGGAGCTCTACGACATGGTAGACCGGCTGCGCAAGCGCGCGGATCTGCCCATGCCCCGGGTGTGCATCATTCCACAAGATCAGCCGAATGCGTTTGCAACGGGGCGCAATCCTCAGAACGGCGTTGTGGCAGTTACGCAGGGCATCATGCGCACGCTGAGCCGAGACGAGTTGGAGGGCGTGATTGCCCATGAGCTGGCCCACATCAAGAACCGCGACATTCTGATCTCGTCGGTGGCTGCGACCATGGCGGCGGCGATCACATTGCTGGCGCGCTTCGGCTTCTTCTTTGGCGGCCGCGACCAGAACTTTGTGAGCATGCTGCTGATGATGATTCTGGCTCCGCTGGCAGCGGTGCTGATTCAGATGGCCATTTCGCGCTCACGCGAGTACGTGGCCGACCGCGACGGGGCCGACATTGCGGGCAATCCGCGCGGGCTGGCAAACGCCCTGCAGCGACTGGAGCGCGCCGCCCAGCAGCGCCCGATGCGCGGTGGAAGCGAGGCCACCTCGCACCTGTTCATCGTGAATCCGTTCTCAGGCGGCATGAGCGGACTCCGCACGCTCTTTTCGACGCACCCATCTACAGAAGAGCGTATTTCTCGTCTGCAGCAGATGGCCCGTTCGGGCACGTAACCGGTAGAGGACCGCACGGAGAGGCGTGCGTGTCACAGCGTATGCCGCGCGAGAAACACCGCTACAGTAGCAGCACGGGCAAACGCACGCGGGCATGGCCTGCAATCCATCACACAGATTACGATTGCAGGGCATGTCCGCGTGCGTACGGAAGGGCAAGCGTGAGCGTACGCAGCACCATGAGCGTGGTAATACCCATCCAGACGCCAGTGAGCCCCCACCCCATCGGCAGCACCAGGAGCAGCACCACGGCGGCTCCGCCGGCAGAGAGCAGCATGGCCTTGGCCAGATATGGAAAGCGCTCGGCGCCCATGTAAATACCGTCGCCCACGAACACGAATCCGTTCAGCGGCTGCAAGAGCGCTACAATGGGAAACACGGAGAGGATGGCGGCGATGGTAGCCGGGTCGTCTGTGAAGAACTGCGGCAAGACGGGCTGCAATAGGGCAAACCCGGCGCCAAGTCCGACACCCAAGAGGAGCCCCCATCCGATGATTCTGTTCGACACGGTGCGGGCGCGTTCGGGGGCATGGGCGCCGAGATGCTTTGCGACGAGTGCCTGAGCTGCTACGGCGAGCGCATCGACGATCAGCGCCATAAAAAGCCAGAGCTGGGCGGCGACCTGATGAGCCGCCACGGCGGTGACGCCCACGCGTGTGGCGACGGCGGTGGCGAGCGTCATGGTGCCGACCAGTGCGGCGGTGCGGGCAATGAGGTCGCGCCCCACCTTGAGCAGGGGAACCAGGGTGCGTGGAGCGGGCCAGAACCAGGAGACGCTAAACGCATCGCTTCGGGTCTGAAACAGCAGCCAGAGAAAGGCGATGGCGCCAATCCACTGTGCGACAACGGTAGCCACCGCCGCGCCGGTAAGCCCCCATCCGAGTCCGAAGATCAGGATCGGGTCCAGAATGAGGTTGACCAGATTGAGTCCGATCGTGATGTACATGGGTGTGCGCGTATCCTGATACCCTCGAAACGCGCCGTTTCCAGCTGTAATCAGCAGCACCGCTGGCCCTGCGAAGGCGCGGATACGCAAGTACTCCAGCGCCGGATCGAGCAGTTCGCCGGTTGCCCCCATGAGGCGCAGCAGCGGAACTGCAGCCAGTTGCAGAGTGACCAGCGCAACAGCACCAGCGATGAGCGCGAGAACTACCGCGCGTACCACGACACGTCCGGCAGCTTCGCGATTGCCGTTCCCCACATGGCGCCCTACGCGCGGGGTTGTGCCGTACGCCAGAAAGTTAAAGATGACGAACGCCATCGAAAAGAGCGATGCGTTCACACCCAGCGCTGCCAGCGGCACGCGTCCGAGCTGTCCCACAAAAGCAGTATCGACCAACGAGACGAGCGGATCGGCAGCCAGTCCGGCCAGTGCTGGAATGGCGAGCCTAAAGATAGCACGGTCGTCGTGGGTCCACAGGCGCATAAGAGACTACACAAAAGCGGTTTAGGGAACAAGCAGGTACAGGGCGCGCGTGCACACGAAGCGCACCCCTAAAAGTTCAGGTGTTGACTGGCGACCTGTAGAACGGTGACCTAACGTGACAGAACGCTTCGATGCAGTGAGAGGGTGAGAGGAGACGTGAAACTGAGGCAAGGGGGCGAAAGAAGAGCGAAACAGTCAGAATCTGTCTCAAATTTCGTGGATTCGCTGCAATATGATAAAAGTTGGATAACAACGGAAAACACATTATATGGTACAGTGTGATGTAAGCCTTATTGTTTAACAGTCCTCATTCTGCCTGTGACTGCGACCTCAGACGGCTCCCCGTTAGTTCTTATAGTGGATGACGAGCAAGACTTGCTCAGCCTGCTAAAGTACAACATGGAGCAAGAGGGATTCGAAACGGCACTGGCCAAAGATGGAGTCGAAGCGCTTGAGAAAGCGCGCGCGCTCGAACCTGATCTCATTGTATTGGACGTGATGATGCCGCGCCTTGACGGCATTCAGGTGTGTGAACAGCTACGTAAGGATGCCCACCTGCGCACCACCCCCATCATGATGCTCACGGCCCGCTCTGAAGAAGACGACCAGGTACAGGGGCTGGACGTCGGGGCCGACATCTACCTGAGCAAGCCGGTATCGGTATCGGTGATTCTCAGCCAGGCCCGTGCACTGCTGCGTAGTGCAGAGCGCTACGACACGCCCCCCGACCAGCTTACGGTGCACACGCTCACGATTGATCGCGACCGCTACCTGGTCTACCAAGAGCAAGAAAACGGCAGTTCAAAAGAGATGCGGATGCCGCGGAAAGAGTTTGAACTGCTGTACTTTCTGGCTTCGCACCCCGGCAAAGTATTTTCGCGTCAGGAGATCCTGGACAACGTGTGGGGCCCAGATGTGTATGTCGTTGACCGCACGGTCGACGTCCACATTCGGAAGATCCGCGAAAAAGTGGGCAGTGCCCTTATTGAGACGGTGAAAGGCGTTGGGTATCGTTTCAAAGAATAGACCCGTCACACGGCGCCCCGTTTGCAGTTACCGCTAACACATTTTTCACGTTGACTTTATTTATGAAGCACATGACGCGCTATACACCCACCGTCACGGCCTGTATTCTTTCGCTCCTACTTGTTGCTGGACTTTCTGCGATGACTGGATGCGGCGGCGGATCTACAGACACGGTGCGGGTTGATGGATCAAGCACGGTCTTTCCCATTTCGCGAGCAGCTGTGAGTGACTATCAGGGCGAATATCCGGGCAAGCGGGTCGTTGCCAGTAACAGCGGTACCTCAGCGGGCTTTCAGCGCTTCCTTCGTAATGAGACAGACGTAACAGGCGCATCGCGCCCCATTCGGGAAGATGAACTGAATCGTGCGCGAGAGAACAATGTGCGATTCATTGAGCTTCCGATCGGGTACGACGGGCTCACGGTAACCACGCACACCGGTAATGATTTCGTATCATGCCTCACGGTCAGTGAGTTGCGCGCTATATGGGAGCGTGGTAGCACTGTAGAGCGCTGGAGCGATATCCGCGATGACTTCCCTGATAAAGAATTACGCCTGTACGGACGTTCGCCAGCCAGCGGAACGTTTGATTACTTTACCGCAGCGATCAACGGCGAGCGTGGCAACGTGCGCGACGGCTACAACGCAAGTGATACCGATAACGCGGTGGTTCAGGGCGTATCGCGTGATGAAAACGGAATGGCATTCTTCGGACTATCATACTATGAAAATAACAGCGACGCGCTGCGTCTGATTGAGATCGACAACGAGCAGGGCGAGGGGTGTGTCCGCCCGACGCAAGAAACAGTATCTGCTGGTACGTATCAGCCGCTGGCACGTCCCGAGTTCATCTACGTGAACATTGACCGCCTGGAAGCCAATCCGGAAGTGGAGCCTTTTGTGCGGCATTACATTGAGAACGCGCGCCGCTTTGTGCGACAGGCCGAGTACGTGCCGTTTGAGGAAGACGTATACGATCTGGTAATGGAGCGCTTCGAAAATCGCATAGAGGGAACCATGTTTGGCGGGACAGGACCTACGATCGGAGTGCGCATATCAGACCTTCTGGAGCGCATGAATGCTGACGGCATGGGAGCCGAAGAAGTCGGTGCCGGATCTGAATAGACCCGTGCTTATGCGAACATCACGCCACGCAAGGGTCGTTTAGCACGATGTGAACGGCCCCGTTGATCAGGTCCTTGCCAACCTGCTTCCTGGCTCACGACGAACTGGTTGAGCCTCGGCGAGCAGGCGTACCCTGAACGAGGCGCCAAACAAGGGGTGCGTGCCGTGTTCGTCCTTCATCCATCCGCATCCGTTTTTCTGATAGCTGCTATATGTCCTCTTCTCCTGAACCTGCATCGGCTGCTGTTGCTGAGACTGAGGGAGCATCCACCAAAGTCGACTTCTCTGCGAACCTGTATGCAAGCCCACGCGAGAAAGCCGTTAAGTACGGACTCGGAGCGTGTGCCCTGCTCACGGTGCTGACAACGCTTGGCATCATCGGTATTTTGCTGTACGAGTCTGTCGGCTTCTTCCTTCAAGTGTCGGTCATTGACTTTCTGACAGGCACGGAGTGGCGCTTCGCAAGTACTGACCCCTCTTTTGGTGTACTGCCGCTTGTTGCGGGCACGCTTCTAATTACGGTGATCGCGGCAGCTGTTGCCATGCCAATTGGGCTGGCCAGCGCGATCTACATTTCGGAGTACGCCTCGCCGCGTGCGCGACGTTGGCTCAAGCCGAGTCTTGAAGTGCTTGCCGGTGTGCCAACGGTCGTATATGGATTTTTTGCGCTTACCTTCGTATCGGGGGTAATCATACAGGGGATCGACTCATCGCTACCGCCTCTTAATGCGTTAAGTGCCGGGCTCGTCGTTGGTATTATGATCATCCCCATGGTCGCATCTGTAAGTGAGGATGCAATTCGCGCTGTTCCTAACTCTCTGGCAGAAGGGGCGTACGCGCTGGGTGCTACTAAATTTGAGGTGGTACTGCGTGTAATCGTGCCGGCTGCGCTGAGTGGTATTATCGCCAGCTTTATCCTGGCGCTGAGCCGAGCTATCGGAGAAACGATGATTGTTGCGATTGCGGCTGGAGCTACAGCCAACTTGACGGCGAATCCGCTTGAGTCGATTCAGACAATGACTGGATTCATCGTGCAAGTTGCCAAAGGAGACATCGATCAGGGCACGATCAGCTATCAGAGCCTCTTCGCGGTAGGACTGCTGCTTTACCTAATCACGCTTGGTATGAACCTCGCTGCAAACTGGATTATTCGTCGGTATCGCGAAAACTACTAATGGAAGACAACGCATTTAATCCACAACTCCAAAAGCGTCGCCGTTACGGGCAGGTCATCACAGGGCTGCTCTTTCTCGCGACCGTGTTCGGACTGCTGGTATTAGCTACGCTTATTGTCGACGTGGTGACGACGGGCGCGGGCTGGCTCAGCCGCTCTTTTATTTCTGGCTATCCCGGGGCGACTCCGGAAGGCTCAGGAATCTGGCCCGCAATTGTGGGGTCGCTTTACCTGATGGGAGTCGTGGCTGGTACAGCCGTTCCGATTGGTGTGGGTACGGCTGTCTACTTAGAAGAGTACGCCGATGAGGGACTCTTTAAGCGCGTTATCCAGGTAAATATCACCAACCTGGCGGGGGTCCCCTCTGTGGTGTATGGTATCTTAGGGCTCGGGGTCTTTGTATACCTGTTTGCTATGGGAAATAGTCTGCTCGCGGCCGGACTCACACTGTCACTTTTGGTGCTTCCCATTGTAGTCATCAGCACACAGGAGGCAATTCGTTCCATACCACAAGGGATACGCGAGAGTGCTTTTGCACTGGGGGCAACGCGTTCACAGATGATATGGCACCATCTCATTCCCATTGCCCTGCCCGGAATCTTAACGGGCGTTATTCTTTCGCTGAGTCGTGCTGTTGGGGAGACGGCCCCGCTTGTACTTGTAGGAGCGGCACTCGCGATCAACTTTACTCCAGCACATCTCCTGGATGACTTTACTGCACTCCCCATGCTTGTTTTTCAGTGGACCGAAGAGCCAGGGGCTGCGTTTCAGGAACTGGCAGCAGCAGCTATCATCGTGCTTTTAGCGTTCCTTCTGCTGATGAACCTGTCTGCTATTCTGCTTCGCAACTATTTTGAAGATCAACTGACCGGATAGCGCTCCATCGTTATGGTAGAAGCGGCTGTGTAGCAGCTTCTACCATACGAATCGCTTGTTGTATGGCATTTTGTACAGTACTCTTGACGTCCTATGGCTTCTTCCAATGCTCCCAACGCAGGTACACCCGCAAACTCTTCGGCTGCGGACACGGGAGCGCCCCCACCCTCTAACAATGTTTCCTCAGACGAAAAGGCTGCTGCCGACGATCGCTCTACAGCGTCCTCAACGCCTTCCAGCGACGACGTGCGAGACGGGGTACCTACCAAAATTCGCGTTCAGAACCTGGACTTCTGGTATGGCGATGGGACCCATGCTCTCCAAGACATCTCGATGGAGGTTAAAAAAAACCATGTAACCGCACTTATTGGCCCCTCAGGGTGTGGAAAAAGTACGCTCATTCGCTGTTTCAACCGAATGAATGAGTTAATTCCCAACACCACGTTAGAGGGCACCGTCGACGTAGAAGGCCAAGACATCTATAGGGCGGACCCCGTGATGGTGCGTCGGCACATCGGGATGGTCTTCCAGAAGCCGAATCCGTTCCCAAAGACGATATACAAAAATATCGTATGGGGTGCCCGGATAAACGGCTATACAGGAGATGAAGACGCGCTGGTTGAGGAGTGTCTTCGTCAGGCTGCGCTCTGGGATGAGGTCAAGGATAACCTTCATTCCAGTGCGTATAACCTAAGTGGAGGGCAGCAACAGCGGCTTTGTATTGCACGGGCCCTCGCTGTAAAGCCTGATATTCTACTAATGGATGAGCCGACTAGCGCACTTGACCCGGTAGCAACAGGAAAGTTCGAAGATACAATTAGTAAGCTTCGAAAAGACTATACCATCGTAATTGTAACGCACAGCATGCAGCAGGCTTCGCGCGTAAGCGATGAGACTGTATTTCTGTATATGGGGCGCCTGATTGAAATGGGGGATACCGAGCAAGTCTTTACGCGGCCGAAGAAAAAACGTACCGAAGCGTACGTAACTGGGCGCTTCGGATAAGTATTTTCTATCGAAGAGGTTATGCCCCCCTCTGAATATTTTTTATGCTATGTCTACTCCAGCATCTTCCTCACATGGCCCCCGGCCCCAGCTTGATCGCGAACTCGACGCGTTGCGTCGCCACCTGGTCACGATGGCGGCTCTGGTAGACGAACAGCTGGCTCATGCAATGAATGCGCTCATTGAGGGCGACGCCGAAGCCGGCGAAGAAGTCGCATCACGCGACAGCAGAGTGGATGCGCTGGAACTGACGATTGACCAGCAGTGCGAACGAATCCTGGCGCTGCATACGCCTGTAGCGGCGGATCTGCGCATGCTCATCATGGCTGTGAAGATCAACACCGACTTTGAGCGCATCGGTGACCATTGCCGAAATTTAGCGCGTAACGCGGCTCCGCTGGCTCCCTACCCTGGCCTGATCGCATCTACGACAACGCCCCGCATGGCCGATCTGGCCCGAAGCATGCTTCATGGAGCAGAAGAGGCTTTTCTAAATCATGATCGCCTTCAAGCCCGCGAAGTTATTGCGCGTGACCAAAAGGTAAACCGGCTCCATGCCGATAACCTGTCGCATCTCATTGAGCAAATGCGCGTCAACCCTGACCAGGCAGAGGCGCTGGCTTATTTGATTGCAGTAAGCAAGGCGCTCGAACGCATCTCCGACCACGCAAAAAACATCGCCCAAGGCGTGGTTTTTCTGATCGAGGGCAAAGACATTCGTCATCAGCGCCTCTCCGAATCGGGACGCCCCTCCTCATCAGGAGAAAACCGACCGTAAGATCCATTCTGTGGACTCACGTGCTATTCTGTCTACTTCGTCTATATGATCCGTTCGATGTGGGGATGAACGGATGGAAGGATAGACGTGGTAGTGTGGCCGTCCACATCTCCATACACCAATGGAGCATGCGGAGCTGGTGATACGCCACAGGTCGACACGCTCGTCGCTGTGCATCCTCCTCACAGTACACCTCTACTGACCTACTTGGCACGCAAGACAGCTGTTAAACTCCAAGCAGTATCTCACGGGCGGCTCTTCCTCTATGCCTAATCATTTCAGAGATAGCGTGTATCGTATCTTGAGCGCTGAAAAGATATGTCTTGTGCACGGACGGTACGTTTCTGCAACTCAATAACGCAACACTGCTACGCCAAAAACATCACTTCGCAGATTTTTTGTCGTCTCAGGCTCTTGACAATATTCGGGCTTGTCTTTATATTAAGTTAATTCATATGCAATATATGTGTTGGCAGTAATTTGCCCTAAAGTGCTCCGTTAGCTACCGACTTTTAAAAGTAAAGCTTAGCGCCCGGTTAGGCATCTCCTTGCTCAGTCGCCGAAGTGTTGCAGAGCAAATAGAGAGCAGGTTCGAGTGTAGAACCGATTATTCGCTATTAATCGCGGTGCTGCCGGCGTGCTTTGGACGGCACGCTAAATACAAAGCTTGATCAGCAATAAATGCGACTGAAAGCCAACGGAGTAGGGCAATATAACAAGTGCAATACAATGTACTTGTTAGGTGCATTTTTATCGTACTTGCATGTGCAACCACCACCGCGTAAAGAGCCACTCCCGCCCGCTATCGGCATGAGTGTGTTCCTTTTTTTATGGGCACTGCAAACATGCGGCAGAAGTCCGCTAACTTCTGAGCATGCTTCGGAAAAAGCAAACCGCCGTTCCGGTGCCCAACCACCCACAGTTATTCCCAAACAGACAGAGGACGTTACATTATGAACAGATTAGCTACAAAGCTCTTGTGCGGGCTCGCGGTGCTGCTGTTGGCACCCGGGCTCGTCTTTGCACAAGACGGCACCATCACTGGTACGGTGACAGATGGTGAAACCGAAGAGCCCTTGCCGGGGAGTACCGTGCAGATCTCTGAAATTGGTGCCGGCGTGGCAACCAATATGGAAGGCGAATACGAGCTCAACGTGCCTGCAGGAACGTATACCGTTCGCGTTAGCTTTGTCGGATACATTCCCGAAGAGCGTGAGGTGGAAGTAGTAGCTGGCGAGACAGTTACTGCTGATTTTACGCTCACCTCTGACCTGGATATTCTGGGTGAGGTGGTCGTTACCGCCCTGGGCGTAGAGCGCCAAGAACGCTCGCTTGGGTACTCAGCATCAACCGTGCGCAGCGAAGATCTGATTCAAGGGAATCAGGAAGACATCGTAAGCGCGCTCTCTGGTCGTATTCCTGGCGTTGACGTTACGCAGCAGTCGGGTAATGTTGGGGGAAGCACGCGAATTACGCTGCGTGGTGTAGCGTCGCTAACTGGAGACAACCAACCGCTCTTTGTTATCGATGGCGTGCCTATCTCAAACTCCAACATTGCCTTTGATGGAACGCGGATTACCGGCTCGTTCGATACAGGGAACCGCGCCGGCGACATTAACCCGCAAGACATTGAGGAGGTAACTGTCCTGAAAGGAGGCGCAGCCGCGGCTCTCTACGGGCAGCGGGCCAAAGATGGTGCTATTATTATCACAACAAAGCGCGGGTTTGAGGGGGCATCTTCGGTCGAGTTCTCCTCGTCGCTGACAGCTTCTCGTCCGGCGCGTCTTCCCGACTTCCAGAACGACTTTGCGCAGGGGAGCATCGGTAAGTACAACATCACCAGCCTCAATGGCTGGGGGCCGCGTATCGCTGGCCAAGAAGTCGAAGACTTCCGCGGAGAGACCGTCTCTCTGCAGGCACAGCCCGACAACGTATCGGACTTCTGGGATACCGGTACGATGTCAAATACAAGTGTGTCGTTTACCAGTGGTACGGCTACAACCGACTACCGGCTGGGGCTGACATATATGACGCAGACGGGTATTGCCCCGGAAAGCGGGCTCGACCGCGTTAACCTGACAGCGAACATGGGAACGCGGCTCGAAAATGGGTTCCGGTCACGGCTAAACGCACAGTACATCAAGACGGATACGAAAGGCCGGGTAGCGGCCGGAGGCAATGACCCGAATACGCTGGTCAGCATTATAAACGGATTGCCTCGCACCATCGCGCAGTCTGATCTGCTTCCGTACATTGACCCGGAAACGCTTGAACAGCGCAACCTGGGAACCCAGACCAACAATCCCTACTGGATTGCCAATGAGAATCCATTTACAAACGATGTGGAGCGTTTCATTGGGTCCGGGGAAATTGGATTCGAACCGTTTCCGTTCCTCGATATCACGTACCGGGTCGGTACAGACATCTACACGGAGAATCGCCGCCGAATCAACCGGGTCGGTACGATTGGACGTGAAGATGGAAACTTTACGGATGAGGTGCTCCAAGAACGGCAGATCGACTCGAACCTCCTCGTTACGTTCGACTACGACCTGACGCCGGATCTGACGCTCACCGCAATCGCCGGAAACAACATCAACCAGGAGACTTTCCAGCGCGTTCGAAATAACGCAACAGAGCTCTCTGTTGACGAGCTGTACAACTTCGGCAATGCCAACTCAAACTCGCCGTCCAACATCTTTCAGCAGCGCCGCATCATTGGCGTGTTTGGCGACGTTACGCTCGGGTACCAGAACTGGGCGTTCCTGACGGTGACCGGCCGCAACGACTGGAGCTCGACGCTGCCAACGGAAAACAACTCGTTCTTCTATCCCTCGGTGAACACAAGCGTTGTGCTTACCGATGCCCTCGACTTCGGCGGCCGATATCTATCGTATCTGAAGCTTCGGGCCAACTATGCACAGGTAGGAAGCGATGAAAGCCCATATCAGCTGGACTTCCGGTTCTTCCCGGTTAACAACATCTTCGGTCAGTTTGGAACGGGTAACTCGTTTCCGTTCGGCGGACGCACCGGGTTCACGGCTACGAATACCATTCCGCCAACCGACCTGAAGCCACAGAACCAGATCTCGTGGGAGATCGGATCCGAGGCGCGCTTCTTTGATGGGCGCATGGTGCTGGATGCTACGTACTACAGCCAGCGCACCGAAGACCAGATCATCTCGATCCCGCGTCCGCAGTCTACCGGGTTTGGACAGCGCCGCACGAACATCGGGACGATCTCCAACAAAGGAGTCGAGATTGACCTTTCGGGTACGGCCATTGCCGCGCGCGACTTCTCGTGGCGCGTAAGTACCTCGTTTGCGACGAACATCAATGAGGTGGTCGAGCTGGCAGAAGGCGTCGATCAGGTTACCGTACAGAGCGGCTTCAACAGCTTCCAGATCCGAGCGGAAGAAGGCAAGTCGCTCGGTATCTACGGTGTTGGATGGGAGCGTGACCCTGAAACCGGACGTCCGGTTGTCGATCCTGAGACCGGACTTCGCCGTTCGGGAGAAGACACGCGGATTGGAGACCTCTATCCTGACTTCCGTGTCGGGTTTGGCAATACGTTCAACTACCGTGGGTTCTCACTCGGCTTCAACATCGACTGGAAGAACGGAGGATCCATCTTCTCAAACACGGTGGGCGCACTCCGCCGAGCCGGACTTGCTGAAGAGACCGCAATTAACCGCGATGGTACCTTCATCGATACCGAAGCTGTTGTTGAACGCGATGGGCAGTTTGTAGACAACGATGTGCCCGTAACAAGCATGCAGGCATTCTGGGGCGCATATGCAGATGCCAGCATCATTGAGGGCAACGTGTTCGACGCAAGCTATGTAAAGCTGCGTTCGGCGCGTATCGGATACACGTTTCCGCAGGAGTTCATCGCAGGAACGCCGATCCAGAACGCAAACATTGCCCTTTCAGGTAATAACCTGCTGCTGCTCTACAGCAACATCCCGCACATCGACCCCGAGACCAACATCTTTGGCTCAGGGGCAATCGGTGAAGGATACGAGTTTGGCACAGTACCGCAGACGCGGTCCATCAGCCTGTCTGTCAACCTCACCTTCTAAAGAGAGAAAACAAGCTCATGGGATGCCGGGTGGCCTTATCTCCATACGAGAGGAGGCCCCCCATCCTGAAGAGCTGGCACCGTACTCTCTTTTCAAAGCATTTAGATACATTGGTAACTATGCGTACACTCAGATTACTCCTCATCGTGCTGGTGGCAGTTGGACTGACGGCCTGCGATGATTTTCTCGATATCAACGAAGATCCGAACGCAGCTACCGAAGCTGATCCGGAGCTTCTCTTTCCCACTATTCTGGCGAATACAGCCAGTAACCGTGCCATTGAGTTCAAAGCAGACGTTAACTTCTTCCCACAGGTGTGGTCATCGGCTGGAGCAGCTGGGGTCTTTAACAACCCAGAGCGCTACGTTGTAAGCCCGTTCAGTGCCGGTAACACGTGGAATAGCATCTATCAGAATCAGCTGAAAGAGCTCGACCTGATTGTTCAGGATGCTGAAGCAAACGGGTTCGATAACATTGTGGCTCAGGCGCAGATCATGTCGGGCTGGTCGTACCTGCAGGCAACGGAGCTCTATGGTCCGATCCCCTTCTCTGAAGCCATCAATCCAGACATCGCACGCCCGGCGTATGACGAACAAGAGGACGTGCTTCGTGGCATCGTAGACCTGCTCGAAGAAGCAAAAGGACGAATCACGGACAGCCCGATTGTTATTGGGGATGCAGATCTCATATACGGGGGAAATATGGAGCAGTGGGAACGCTTCGCGAACTCCATCCAGATGCGCGCGCTCATGCTGCTGCGGAATGGCGGTGCCTCAGTAGATGGTGAGATCAACGCTCAGCTCGGGCGACCCATGATCCGAAGCGTGGCTGACATCGCACGTATCCCGTTCTTTGACCAAACGGGCAACGAAAACAACCTCTGGAAGCTGCTGAACCAGTTCTCAGGCGGGCAAAACATATGGATTCACGCCGGCGAGCCGGTGATCGAGATCATGAATCGTGACGAAGATCCGCGCCGTGCTACCTTCTTCGATGAAAATAGCGCAGGAGAATTCGCGGGGAGCCCTCCCGGCGTGCTGGGAGGCGACTTCTCGTTTGTGAGCCTCAACATCATGCGCCCCGATTATCCAGAAATCCTGATCAATCCGGCAGAAATCCTGCTCCTGGAAGCAGAGTTTCTCGAAGAAACGGGATCGAGCGGACGTGACAAGCTGGAAGCTGGGGTGCGGGCAAGCATGGACTTCTACGACGGACAGCCTGGAGCCATTGATGCCGCAGAGAAAGATGCCTTCATCGGACGACTCCTCGACCGGTACGACAATGCAAGTGACAAAGTAGAGGTTATTCAAGAGCAGCTCTATGTTGCACTGACGGGCCAAAATCCTGAAGGATGGACGAACTGGCGCCGTACCAAAGTGCCTGCTCTTGAGCTTCCGCAAGAGGCGGTTTTCAATACCATAATCCGTCGCTATCCGCTTCCTGACAACGAGCGCACAGCCAATGCAGAAAATGCAGCGCCGTTCATCGGACTGGAAGACGTGCCCATGTGGTTTGAGGGTGAGTAACCGTCAGACCATGTTTTTCTACTTCGTCTATCCACAATACTTTACTGTTCTTGTACCATGACTAAATATCTTACCACATACGTGTCAGCACTCCTGCTGGCCAGCCTGCTGCTAATGGGCTGCGATGACTACGAACTCCCTGTTGACATTAACCAAACAGCCGACAGCCGCGCCTACGTTGAGTTTGGAAGCACAGCGTCGGTAGGCGGAGCGCCCGGCGAAATTGCGGGATTTAATACGTTTGTTCGACCTACCTCGATACAACAAGATGTCGAGGTCGAGTTCGTAATCAACAGCCCGGCCCCCAGCGATGCTGCTGTAGAAGGGGTTGACTACGAGGTTGTCGCGAATCCCTTCACGATCACCTTTGAGGATCCTGATGACACGGCCAACCTTGACTCGGGTCCTGTAGAGATTGCTATCCTCGAAGATGCTACTCCCGGACGTGTAATCCGAGTAGAGTTGGTCCGAGCTACTGCTGCAGACGGCACAGAGCTTCGCGTGGGACGCCAGGATGGCTTGCGCACCGTGCGTAGCATTGTGATCCAGTAAATGCCGTTGGTGAACAGAAAAGTGAGCGCCACTTAGAACCTGTTCACGCACACGTGCATGCGTAGTGGAGCGCTGAAATGGTCTCCGCACAGCACTGCAAAAAAATAAAGACGGGCATCAGTGGTTCATCTGTTCCACTGATGCTCGTTTTTTGTGTTGATACGGTCTTGTTGCCCTATAACCAGGTACGTTACAGGCAGGCCGACTTAGCACCTGTTTGGGTTTTGGTCTGCAGCCGAGCGGAGTCGCTTGGGGGCCAAGCTGAGAGATCAAAACAGGTTCCTAACGCGCTATGCGTTGGTGTGTAAAGACAGATAGTAGCTGAAATGTATATTAGCGCAGGTCAGAACGCATAGCGATATGACACGCTCATATTGCGCCCCGGCATCGGAAACCCGAACTCGCTCCGGTCGATCCGTGACAGGTGGTCGCGGTACAGCGCATCGGTTACATTATCGACGCGAAGCGTGATACGGTGCAGCCCGTTCGCATCCAGCCGGAGTCCGGCCTGCGCATCCACGAGCGTGTATCCGTCGGTGGGGAGCTCGTCAGGTGCAACTCGATCCTGCGTATCCACCATGCGGAGTCGGCTCCCTACCCACCAGCGACCGGTATCGTAGCGAGCACGCAACGTGCCGCGAAGTGGGGGCATCGTCGGGAGTGGATTGCCACTATCGATGCGCGAGCCCCGCACGTAGTCAAGATGGCCCTCAAGCGATAGCGCTTCGGTGAGTCGGGTATGCACTTGTGCTTCGCCCCCTACGAGCCGGGCATCGGCGGCACGGTAGCGGAAAACGTCCCACACGCGTCCCTGCGTGTCTTCAAAGGTTTCCCCAGTCGGACCAAACGCGATGAAGTCGTCGATACGTGTGTAGAAGCCAGCGAGATCGAGGCGTATCCGGTCGTTGCTCCACCGCATAAAGAGGTCAGTGCCCAGTCCGATTTCGGTACCGAGCGTGGGGTCGCCCTCCTCGTATAAACTCGCGCCAAAGTGCACGCCATCGGCGAAGCGCTCTTCAACCAGAGGGAAGCGGTGCGCCCGCGCTACCTGGGCCCCGATCTCAACGTTTGTGGTGGGGCGCACGTTCAAGCCAATAGATCCCGAAAGCGCACGCGACTGCACATGCTCATCGATATCCGGGAAGTCGTCATTGGGACGCGTACGGGCAGACTGCGTCTCGGCGCGAACACCGAATTGCAGACGGGTCGTCTGTGTCAAGGGGACCTCCTGAAACGTAAACAGTGCTACTGTTTCTTGCGAGATGCCCGGACTGAATGCGTCATCGCCGCCAAGGTCGGTCGTGCCGAGATAGACATCGGCACCCAGCGCGCCCTCATCCAGAATGCCAACCGGGCGATGGCGCAGCGTCAAGGTCGCATTGCCCGAGTAGCGGAGATATTCGAGCTCTACATCTTCGTTGATGCTACCATCAAGCTCTATTTCGCTTTCAACTTCCTGCTGGAATAAACGAGCGCCCTGAAATTGCAGCGTGGCATCTTTCACAAACTGGTTCAACTTCCATGTTGCTTCCCCCTGAATGCGCTGCTGGTCCATCCGGATTTCAGCGCTTTCGTCAGAATCGTCGATCCCTTCAGGTAGCCCAAATGTATGATCAATTGCTGAAAAGGAAAGACCGCTGCTCAGTGCAGCGCCTTCGTATGCAAAGCCGGCCTGGCCTTCCAGATTACTGATCGCTGTTCCTGGAAGTAATCCATTGGGGGTGCGCACATCGTCGGCATCCCGATACGAAAGGCGAGCTGTGGTTGCCCAGGTATCGCCTGCATGCTGCACACGCGTTAGTCCACTCAGTGCGTTGTTCATCGATGCCCCTTCCATCGTGATCGTGCCGGACGTGCCGGGCGTCCAGTTGCGAGGGATATCCGATGTGAGGAGGTTTACTACGCCTCCAATAGCACTGGACCCATGAAGCAGGCTCGACGGACCGCGAATGATCTCGACACGCTCAGCGGCCATGGGATCGAGCGTGATGTTATGGTCCGGGGCTGTGCTCGAAATGTCGCCCATCCGAAGGCCATTTTCGAGGATGAGCACGCGGTCGCCGTCGAACCCGCGAATTACCGGGCGCGCCGGAGCAGGTCCAAACGAACGCATGGCAATGCCGGGCTCGCCATCAAGCATTTCGCCAAATGATGAGGCCGATCGTTCCTGGAGCGCTTCTACGTTGAAGGCCTGCGCAGACTGGTAGATCGTGGTGCCCACAGGGGAGCCAGTCACAATAACGTCGTCGAAGGTTACTTCTTCTTCGGTCAGGCGTATCACAACAGGCGTTTCGTGCGGCATCTCGACATCGGTGCGATAGGTTTCGAACCCCACAAACCGAACTTCAAGAGACTGGAGGCCAGCGGGCACATCCGTAAAAGTGAATGCTCCGGACTCGTCGGTTGTCGTACCTCGATCAAGGTCAGGAAGCAGCACAGTAGCTCCTGGAAGCGGGGCGTTATCTTCTTCCGACAAGACCTGTCCTTCCAGTGAACTGGTACCGGCTGTCTGTGCTGCTGCAGGTACTGCCGTGCCCAGGACAAGCATCAAAGCAAAGAGTGCTGTTACGTGTCTCATCATGGATACATCGCGTTGCGTCTGTTCAGAAAACATCGCAGCCACAAAAACGGCTGCCAGATCCTACTATTTAGATAGGCAACCAAAATAATTTAGTCAAGGCTAAAAAATTATTTCGAGAACGGCAATGCAACGTAATCGAAACATATAGGCTGCCTGACGCGGATGTAAAGAGGTGCATCCATCCTCTGGATCTGATCAAGCGCGAAGAGGGCGATCGATTGAGGCCGAGTTATAAAGATGGATTGGAATACGGGATATCGCTCACAGACAGATTAGAAGGCGTTCATCGCCTTGCAAAGATGGGATGGCAGCAGGCAAAGAGCCCTTCAGAAGAAGCATGAGGCTGAGCTGCGCCGCTGCATCATCTCCCCGACTGACAAGAGAAAGCACCACGATACGTTAATCCCTTGTTTTCTATTTCTTGACATTGACGAGGGCGTGGAATACATTCATGATACGAAGAAAACGCCTCGTCGTGCTTTGCGTGCAGTTCGTTTCTATTTGTCCTGATAGTGAGAAACGTAGCGCACGGTATCAGACATGCAGCCAGGCCTGGGCAATTGTTGACTGAGAGCCCGCGCCCATGATGTTCTGGTTATGCAACACAGGAAGCACAGGCGACACAGCCAGGAGAGGCGCCGCGTAGATCCTCGTTCTTGATACAGGGAATACCACTTATGAAACACCGACACCATGCATGCTGGACGCTAATTTGGCTGGGGGTACTCTTGTTTGTTGGGATGCCGCTTACCGGATGGGCGCAAACGACGGTAGAAGGCACGGTAACCGACGCAGAAGACGGAAGTCCGCTTCCGGGTGTGAACGTGACCGTACAAAATACACAGATCGGTACGCTTACCGACCCAGATGGCACGTTTACTATCAATGTGCCCGCTGATCGTAACACGCTCGTGTTCTCGTTTGTAGGCTTTCAGCGGACGACCGTAACGCTGGAGGAGGGGCAGACGTCGGTGGAAGTTTCACTTGAGCCCGATGTTGTAGGCCTTGACGAGGTCGTCGTAACCGGACTTGCATCCAGCATTGCGCGCGAGAACCTGGCTAACTCGGTGGAGACAATTTCATCGGATGATCTGGCCGGACGAACCAATTCGCAGACGCTCGACGGCGCACTGAGTGGCAAAGTCGCGGGGGCAGAAATCAGTTCGTACAGCGGAGCGCCTGGCGGGGGGATGTCGGTGAAGCTGCGCGGTGTATCTACGATTAACGGCAACTCGCAGCCGCTTTACATTATTGACGGCGTGGTCGTTAACAACTCGGCTATCCCGAGCAACGTGAATGCGGTAACAC
Organism: Longimonas sp.; assembly: GCF_040409695.1. GTDB lineage: Bacteria > Bacteroidota > Rhodothermia > Rhodothermales > Salinibacteraceae > Longimonas. The sequence goes on along the minus strand of NZ_JARWGJ010000139.1, from coordinate 4,241 downwards.
AGGCCGCAGCCGGAGGGAGCCGGAGTAACCAGGACAACCCGGTGAACCGCATCGCCGACCTGAATCCGCAAGATATCGAGTCGATCGAGATCCTGAAAGGGCCTTCAGCGGCGGCGATCTATGGCGGGCGTGCAGCAAACGGGGTGGTTATCATCAACACGAAAAGCGGGGCAAGCGACGCCACACGGGTCGATTTCTCTCAGACGCTGGGCGCAACGACGATTCGCAAGAAGCTCGGCACACGCCAGTTTACGGCCGAAACGGCTGAGGCTGCGTTCGGCTCAGAGGGACGCACGCTGTTCTTAGAGGCTCAGAACGAAGGGCGCTTCATCGACTATGAAGATGAGCTCTTTGGTAACACAGGGCTGCTGAGTACAACCAGCCTGTCGATCTCAGGCGGAAACGAGGACACGCGGTTCTTCCTTTCAGGACTGCTCCAAAACGACGATGGTATCGTTGAGCGTACCGGATACGACAAACGCTCGGTGCGTCTGAACCTGGACCACGACCTGTCAGATCGGATCCAGCTTTCCGGAACGGTGAACTACGTAAACGCAAACACACGACGGGGACTCACGGGCAACGATAACTCAGGTACCACATTTGGCGTTGCACTCACGGCAACACCGAACTTCATCGACATCCGTCCAGACGAAGACGGTAACTACCCTGACCACCCGTTTAACGCCTCGAATCCGCTACAGACGCGCGACCTGTTCACGAACCAGGAAGTTGTAAATCGCACGATCACAAGCGCGCAGGTTGAGTACACGGCCTTCAACACAGAACAGCAGTCGCTGCGTATTATTGGCCAGGCAGGAGCGGACTTTTTCTCATTAGAGTCGGAGGCACTTTTTCCGGAAACCCTGCAGTTTGAGCGCACGAGTCCTGAGCCGGGCACGTCTATTCTGGGCGAAACGACTTCGATCAATACAAATGTACGCCTGCTTGGGGTGCACTCATATACGCTCTCGGATTCGGACGTGACGTTCACCACGCAGGCAGGCGTAACCGGAGTGCGTATTGATCAGATGACCAGCAACTTTGTGGCGCGCGGTCTCATCCCCGGGCAGCAGAACCTGGATCAGGCTACATCGCTGAGCCCGAGTCAGGTGCGCGAGGTGCAGAACGATCGTAGCTTCTTTGCGCAGGAGGAGGTGAACATTGCCAATCAGGTTATCGCCACGGTTGGTGTGCGAGGAGACCGGAGCACGTTGAACGGCGACGTAGACCGGTTCTACCTCTACCCGAAGGCGTCGGCAGCGCTCAACATACATAACTTTGCATTCTGGTCGGCCGACGCTGTGAATCAGTTCAAGCTGCGTGCTGCTTTCGGGCAGACCGGTAATATCGCAGGGTTTGGAACCAAGTTTACCTCGTTTGAGGCCGTGTCGGTCGGTGGAGTTGCGGGCACGCTCATCAATCCGCAGCGTGGATCGGCTGACGTGGAGCCGGAGCGCCAGACTGAAATTGAGGCGGGCATCGACCTCGGGCTCTGGGATAACCGGGCCAACCTGGCGCTTACTGTTTACCGCAAAGAGATCACGGATCAGCTGCTACAGCGTGAGGTGCCGGCTTCCACCGGCTTCCGGTTAGAGACGTTCAACGGCGGCACGCTGCTGAACCGGGGCGTTGAAGCAACGCTTGCGCTGGTGCCGGTAGAGAGAGACCGGTTCAGCTGGAACTCGCGCACGAGCTTCTGGGCGAACGACGCTGAGGTCACGTCGCTTCCTGTACCTGCGTTTCGGGCACTCGGTGGAGGCTTCGGAGCCACGCTCGGTGAAATTCGCATCGAAGAAGGCCAGAGCCCTACGCAGATCGTTGGTATTGACGATCGAAATGGCGACGGAACTTCCGATGGGGTCTTCCAGCTGGGCGACGTAGCGCCCGACTTTCAGATGTCGTTTACAAACGACTTCACCTTCTACGAAAATCTAACGCTCTCCGTGCTGGCCCATTGGAAGAAAGGCGGCGATAACCTGAACCTCTCGGAGCTGCTCTTTGACCTCAGTCAGACGTCGCCCGACTTTGACGAGGACAGCAACAATAGTGGCGTTCCCGATGGCGCCGAACGGGTTGGCAACGTGGGCGTGTCGGCAGCACAGTTCGTTCAGGATGCGTCGTACTTCCGCATCCGCGAAATCGGGCTGTTCTACGACCTGCCGACTGGTCTGCTTGACCGTACGTTCAACGGGTCGCTTCGTAGCGTCCGAATTGGCGCATCCGCCCGAAATTGGTTCACCATCACGCCGTACAAGAGCTACGATCCAGAGGTGAATAACTTTGGTACGCAGCCCGTCTCGAACGGGGTAGAGGTAACGCCCTTTCCGCAGTCGAAAGAGCTCTTTTTCCACCTGCGCGTTGGGCTGTAACCTGCACTCGGTTTCTGGCCAGCACATACGTCTCTGCGATCGCTAACCAAGCCTTTGTTTCTATGTACACCTCATTACCACTGCGCGCCGTCTTTGCTACCTCTGCTCTTGTCCTCTTGCTCATGTTGAGCGGATGCGACCTGATGGAGCTCAGCGACGACCCGGATCCGAACGAACCAAGCCTCGAAGACATCCTTCAAGACCCAACCCCTGCCAAGCTGGCCAACCTGGCCGTAGGCATTGAAGCGGGCATGCGCACCGACATCAATCTGTACCTGACCAATGTGAGCATGATCGGACGTGAGGCGTATCGCTTCAGCGCCTCCGATCCGCGCTTCACAGCCGACCTGCTCGGGCGGGGCTCTTCGGTGCTCGATAACAACACGTTCTACATCACGCGCCCCTGGGCCGAGCGCTATCGCGTGGTGCGAAACGCCGAGATTATGCTTGAGACGATCGACAATGCAGGCGGCACGCTCTTCAGCGACGCACAGCGTGCTGGGTTTGAGGGCTATGCCGAAACAATCATCGCCTACCAACTGCTGCTAAACGCAAACCTGACCTTCGAAAACGGCATTCGCATTGATGTCTCGGCCAACGATGTCGGTCCGGTCGTCGGATATGACGAAGCACTGCAGAACATCGCAAGCCGGCTCGACGCTGCGTTTGGACGTCTGCAAGCGGCAGGCGATGCGTTCGAGTTTCCGCTCTCCGAGGGATTTGAAGGCTTCGACACGCCTGCCGGTTTTGCCGCGTTCAACCGTGCCATCGCGGCACGTGTGGCCGTCTACCAGGGCAACTACGCGCGGGCCCTCACGCTGCTTGAAGACAGCTTTGTAGATGACGACGCCCCGCTCGCTCAGGGCATCTACCATGTGTTCTCAACCGCGCCTGGCGACATCGTGAACCCCTGGTTCTTTCCCCCACAGCAGTCTGGCAACTTGCTGGCAGCCCACCCGAGCTACGTCGGAGATATCGCGCGCGACGCCGACGGCGAGATCGTCGATAGCCGCTTTGACAAGGTCGTGGAACGCGAAGACGCGTTTGCCGCCGATGGCCTCTCCTCCAACTGGGGGTTCTTCGTGTACAAGACCCAGGTCGATCCGATTCCGGTTACGCGTAACGCGGAGCTGCTACTCATCCGGGCCGAAGCCAACATCTGGGAGGGCAACTTCAGCGATGCCGTTGACGACCTGAACGTAATTCGCAACGCGGCTGGGCTCGCCGACTACGACGGCGAAGAAACTCAGGAGGCGCTCATAGACGAAATGCTGGAGCAGCGTCGCTATGAGCTCTATGGCGAAGGCCATCGCTGGATCGACGTGCGTCGCTACGATCGCTTAGACACGCTTCCTCTTGACCGCGACGGGGATACAGTGTGGGAACGCTTCCCCATCCCGGCGAGCGAAAACCTGTAGCTGGCTCCCGCCGCGTGCTTCTATAGACGTACCGCTTCTGCAACCTAAAACGCCCCACAGGGAAGGCACCCTGTGGGGCGTTTCGTTCTTCGAAGGCAACACGCCGTGCCCCGGCGAGCGCTTAAGCTTCGCCGTGGGTAGGCTCAGTGTCTTCGTAGCCCCACGGTGCAGGGGGCGGGTCGACAGGTTCGGTGAGGTCGAACCGAATCTCATAGCGTGCGCCGGTCTCTTCACGCACCAGGATGTACGTGTAGGCTTCATCGGTCACCTCCACCGTCCACACGTTTGATGCGGCTGCAGGAAGCAGGTCGGCTGTGAACTGATCGGCAGGGAAGGACTGGCGGTTGGCCGTGCCTTCCGCTTCGGTGTCGCCTCCGTACTGCGTGATCTCCTCTTCCGAGCCATCTTCGTTGCGGTGGTCGTGCTTCAGGCGAAGCCCATCATCGGTCTG
>NZ_JARWGJ010000138.1:0-6721 GCF_040409695.1 Longimonas sp. | reverse complement strand
CCCTGCAAGTAACGCCTGAGATCGCACCCCAGGAGTACTCGGGCTTCGCCCAGCGCCGCGTCGGTCGCAGGCTCCCTCCTCGCGATGACAAGGTGTAAACGTATTTTCGGCGACTTACTTAAGAGCGCGAGCAGGGTCGTGCGCAAGGTATTCATGCAGGCGCACAACGCGCGATCCATTTTCAGATGCTTCCTAAACGCATACCGCCCCCACTGCATGTGCAGTGCGGGCGGTACGGTGTGTAATGAAATGTAGGAGTCGTTATGCTGCGGGAGCCTCTTCGGCTTCTTCGCCTTCCTCTTCGGCAGCACCTTCGGCCTCTTCGCCTTCTGGAAGCTCCTCGTCTTCGAGTTCTTCTTCCTCGTCCGTCGTTGCAACGGCTTCGAGGTGCGGAGCTACAACAGTAACGAGCGTCTGTCCCTGGGCCATCTTGTACCGATAGGCCTCTTGGTCAAGATCGTACAGGTGAATGGCATCACCAATTTCAAGCTCTGAGATGTCGACCTTGATCTCCGAAGGAATGTTTTTAGGCAGGCACGAGATCGTGATTTCGCGAACCAGGATCTGCGTGTCTCCTCCTTCTTTCTGGCCTTCTGGAATGCCTTCGTAACGCACTGGAACAGTGAGCGTAACGCGCCGCCCTTCGCGAAGCACTTGAAAGTCGGCATGCTCAGGAACGTCCGAGATAGGGTGCAGCGTGTAATCTTTGAGCACGCACGACCAGCTGTCCTCGTCCATCGACACGTCGACGACACTGGTTTGGCGTGAATAGATGAGGCGATTCAGCTCGTGCACACTGACTTGAAACGGCACCGGGTCGGTGTCGCGTCCATACAGAATGCAAGGCACGTTATTGCTGTCGCGCACAGCTCGCGTAGCTTTTTTTCCAGTTTCGCGAGGCGCAGCGTTGAGGGTTGGGGCATCCATGGGTTGAAGTACCGTATACCGTATAATGTCGTACAATCAGGCGGGGCGCGCACCGCATCACATACGAGCGCCCTTGGGCGAACGTGCATGCGGTGTGTGCAGAGGAATGGAAAGCAGCGGTGGGGGCTACCGGTTCCGCTGTTTCCAACAAAGGGCTGTTAAAAGCAGTGAAGTGTGACTATAAAGCCCCCGTAACAGCCAAAAAACCATGCATCAGCTCTTAAACAGGGTCGATACCGACCGGTCAGTGTAGATATGACGAATTGCCTTCGCAAAAAGTGGCGCTACACTCACGACCTCAACCGAGTCCGACGAGCGCTCCAGCGGAATGGTATCGGTAATGATGAGCCGCTCGATCGGCGAATCTTCGATGCGGTCATATGCAGGTCCAGAGAGCAGCCCATGGGTACAAGCGGCCATGATGTCGAGTGCGCCGGCTTCGCGTAGCGCTTCCGCTGCACGGGTAAGCGTACCAGCGGTATCCACAATATCGTCAATGAGAATCACGTTCTTGTCTTCAACATCGCCAATGATGTTCATGACGCGTGCCTCGTTCGGACGCGGGCGCCGCTTGTCGATCAGCGCGATGCTTGCTCCGAGCTTCTTGGCATAGGCCCGAACCATCTTCAGCGCGCCAACATCAGGCGCCACAAGTACGAAGTTCTCCATGTTGAGCCCTTCAAGATAGTCGATCAGAACGCCCGACCCGTACAGGTGGTCTACGGGTACGTCGAAGAAGCCCTGGATCTGGGGCGCGTGTAGCTCCATCGTAAGAATGCGGTCGATGCCTGCTGTCGTAAGCAGGTTCGCCATCAGCTTTGACGCAATCGAGACACGCGGCTGGTCTTTGCGATCTTGACGGGCATATCCGAAGTACGGGATGACCGCCGTTACGCGAGCGGCCGAGGCGCGCTGTGCCGCATCGATAAGCATGAGGAGCTCGATCCAGTTTTCTGCACTTGGGCAGGTGCTCTGGATAATAAAAAGGTCAGCGCCTCGTATGGAGGACTCGTATCGAACGTAGATCTCGCCGTCGGCAAACTCCTGAATCGTAAGTTCGCCAAGCGAGGTGCCATAGCTTTCAGCAATGCTACGCGCGAGGGCTGGATTAGAGCGGCCGCCGTATATGGCAACGGGGTTTTCCTGGGGTGCGGTGGTCATGGGTATGGAATCGGCCATAAAAACACGTGAGTAGATGTAGCTGCGCCAGCGCTGCGGGCAGCACACCTGACATGCAAACATCCCGTACACCGCTTGGCGCACAGGATGTCGAGAGTAGAAGCGTAGCAGAAGGAGAGTTGCCCGGGGAGGATTCGAACCCCCACTAACGGCTCCAAAGGCCGCTGTCCTGCCATTAGACGACCGGGCAATAGAACTGCGCTTAAATACGTGTTGTGTTACACGTACATGCGACACGGTACTACGTGCTCTGCACATTAGCAACCCAAAATCCATCGCATGGTTCATATCTGAACACTTCTCACAGGGCTTTCGAAAAGGATTTACAATATCAACGCAGGTTCGAGACGTACGCGCATACAGTACAACCGCAGCACGCCCTCCCTACACGCTCTTCCTACACGCTCTCCACACTCCATCTATCTTCACATACACCTACTCACTTTAGCATGCGCGCACACTTCAGTTATCAGGAACGTGTTTTCTGGAGCAAATGCCTTCAGCCGTGCCCCACCTGCCCCCTCTCGGCTTCAGTTGTCCGCACATTTACTCAAACAAAGGAGTGAGCGGCCGCTTTTTGCATCCGAGCATTATTTCTTGTCCCCTTAAGCTTTATTTTTACGCCTTACGTAACACCGCCCGTCATGGTATTTCTTCTGAACAGGTTTTGGCATGTTCAGAATGCAAGCATAACGCGGCGCCCGCACAGAGGATGGCAGGAAGTAGTTTGCCAGACACGGGCAGTTACCCGGCATAGTTACCCCACATAGTTACCCTGCATAGGCAGGCCCACCATCCAGCATTTTGTCCCCTACCGTACCCGATACTTTATCATGTATATATTCCGCATAGCTGCCATTTGGCTTCTTACCGCCGCCCTCTTCACCGTACTTGTTGGTTGCGATGAGGAGACCCGCAATTCTCTCTCACAGCTTGCACAGTCTGCTCAAGAAATGCAGGCCGGCGCCGAAGAACTGACGCGTTCCATGCAGGAGATGCAGACAAACGGCGACCGCGAACCCGTTGAGCCTGTCGACTTTCGGGTACTTCGCGACCTGATTCCTGCCCAGGTGTCAGGCCTTGAAGAAACCGACCGCGGCGGCGAGCGCAACCAAATGGGCAACTTCACCCTCGTTAATGCCAAAGCCGACTTCCAGGGAAGCGACCGTGAGCGTATCTCTATTGAGATCACCGACGTTGGAGGAGCTCCTGGACTGAACATGCTGGGGCTTGGCATGATGATGATGGAGATTGACCGCGAATCAACCAGCGGATTTGAACGCACGGGCACGCATAACGGGCATCGTATGCATGAGAAGTTCGATGCCAATCGCGGACAGGGCGAGAAAACTGTGCTCGTCCAGCAGCGGTTTATCGTCAAGGTGTCTGGGCGCAACACCTCGCCCGAGCGCATCGAAGAAGCGCTGCGCGGCGTTAATATTGGCGAACTGGAGCGCCTGAGCGCATCCTCGTAGCACCGACTCTCTTAGCACCGCGCCCATAATACCGGATAGCACAGCATCGCACATGTACTTTCAGGCATGTTCAGACATGCTGCAGCTACGCTATACTCGAAATGGGCACGACAAATGAGCGCGACAGCAGGATATCTGTTGTCGCGCTTTTTAATGTATCCCCGTGCAGCATATGCCCCGTGCAACCGCGCTTAGAGTCTGCACACGGCCCTGCTCTATGACGATGTAGGCGCTGTGCGGCATGAATAAGCCCCGCGGCACATTCGGGATAAGGGGTCGTAAGATATCGCGTTCACGTTTTTTCGTACTGGTTTCGTGCTGTATGTCTGCATCCAACATGTCCGTGTCTCCCAAGAAAGTTATCGGCGTTATTGGGGGCATGGGTCCTCATGCTGGCGTCGACCTGGTAGATAAGATCATCGAGCAAACCAACGCCTCGTCAGACCACGACCACTTGCCGGTTGCGTTGCTCTCGTATCCAGAGCGCATTGTTGACCGGAGCACGTTTCTCTTTGATGAAACAGACACCAACCCGGCCTACGCCCTGGCCGACATACTCCGTGCGCTGGATGCCGCTGGCGCTGTAGTTGCAGGGATGCCCTGCAACACGGCTCACGCACCGGCCATCTTCGACACGCTCGTCGACGAGGTGCGCGGCACCGGACACGATGTGCGCCTCTTGCATATGATTGAGGAGACCGTGCAGTTCATGCAAGCGACCATGCCGCATATCGACACTGTCGGCACGCTTTCCACCCAGGCCGTGTACGATCTTCAGCTTCACCGCGCGCCCCTTGAGGCCGCCGGCTTCAACGTTGTGACGCCTGATCCGCCCATGCGAGAACGCGTCAACACTACGATTTTCGATACTACCTTTGGACTGAAAGCACAGAGCCACCCGGCTACGCCTCAGGCCAAGCAGAACCTACTCGATGCCATCGCCCACCTTATCAGCAAGGGCGCCGATGCCGTTGTACTGGGCTGTACCGAGCTCCCCCTGGCTCCGCTTGCCGCCGACATGGACATGGTTCCGCTCATCGACCCGGCCGAGATCCTGGCTCGGGCGCTGATCAAGTCTGTACACCCCGATCACCTGAAGCCCGTGGCTCCGCGTCTGGCCGCCTTCCAGACCACATAGCCTGCAGGATTACAGGCCGCCTGTCGCTCCGGCGAACACGCGCGTCTGCACGCTCTGTTTGAACCGCGCACAGCGAGATGCATACGAGTTCGTTGTGTCATTCCCGTGTTCCTCTCACCGATGCGCTTGCTTCTTCCCTGTGTCTATTCCCGATATCAATCAACTGCTCCATGCCGATCGAATACAGATCGGGATGAACGTTTCTACGAAGAAAGAGGCTATCAATGCACTGATTGACTCACTTGACGGCCACCCGTCAATCGATGAGCTTTCTGAGGTGCGAAACGCCATTTTTAAGCGCGAAAATACGATGTCTACGGGGGTTGGAAAAGGGTTAGGACTTCCCCACGCAAAGACAAGCGCCGTGTCTGAAACAGTCGCTGCATTTGCAACGGCCACTCCCCCGGTGCCCTTCGATGCCATCGACGACCAACCGGTCGAGCTTATACTGCTGCTCGTAGGCCCCGAAAACGATGCTTCCTTGCACATAAAAGTGTTAGGACGAATTTCGCGCCTCGTCAATCGCGGATCCATTCGAAAGGCGCTCACTGCAGCGTCAACCCCGGAAGCCGTTATGAACACGTTGCAGGATGCGGAAGCGGCACTGCGCCGCTAACTGTTTCGCAGCTGCTCCGGCTCCGGCAGCTCTGCTCTGTAGCTGCTCTATGGCCGGGTGTATCCGGTAGTCCGCCGCCCCCGATAGTCTGGCCTGGCTGCCTGTCTGGCCGCCTGCCCCCACCCGATAACTGACCCGGTGACGGCCCGAAAGACGAACTTCTTCGCGGCACGCCCTTTTCTGAAGGATGCATGTTCTGAAGGGTGCATGCGCCCCTGCCTCCTCAACGCCTATTTCTCGCTTCACCTGTTTCTCCATCAACCCCCATTTGCACGTGAGCACGTTTCAGCACATTAAAGGCACTTTCGACATTCTCCCCGATGCCTACACTATCGGCGGCACACGCGTGGCGGCTGCGCATGAGTGGTGTCATGTAGAAGATACGCTGCGTGCGGTGATGCAGCGCCACAACCTGGAGGAGATCCGCACGCCCATGCTCGAACCTACCGAGCTTGTAGCACGAGGGGTTGGCGAGCACACCGACATTGTCAGCAAGGAGATGTTTGCCTTCGAGCGCAGCGGCACCAACTACGTGCTGCGTCCCGAGATCACCGCTCCTGTTACTCGTGCCTTTCTTGAACACCACCTGGAGCAGCGTGGAGGCGTGCAAAAGCTCTTCTACATCGGTCCCTGCTTTCGCGCCGAGCAGCCGCAGAAGGGGCGCTACCGGCAGTTTCACCAGTTCGGGGCTGAGATCATCGGGGCCGACGAGCCGCGTGCCGATGCCGAGACCATCGCCGTCATGATGGCTGCTTACGAAGCGTTTGGACTGCAAGGCATGCGCCTCCGCCTGAACACCCTTGGTGCCCCTGAACACCGGGCGGCTTTTCGCGAGGCGCTCGTCGAATATCTCACGCCGTACAAAAGCGAGCTGTCAGAGACGAGCCAGCGCCGACTGCAGAGCAACCCCCTACGTATCCTCGACACGAAAGCCGAGCACGAGCAGATCCTGCTACAGGATGCTCCTACGCTTCGCGACTTTGTGGATGCGGACGCGCTGTCGCACTACGATGCTGTAAAGCAGCACCTGAGCGACCTGGGCGTCGACTTTGAGGAGGATCCCATGCTGGTGCGCGGGCTCGACTACTACTCGCACACGGCCTTTGAGCTGGAGCACGACGCGCTCGGCGCGCAGAGCGCACTGGCCGGCGGCGGACGCTACGACGGCCTCGCAGCCGAGCTCGGCCACGACGGCCCGCTGCCTGCCTGTGGGTTTGCCGCAGGCATGGAGCGGCTCTTCCTTGCACTCGATGCCCACGACTACGCCTATCCCGATGCGGAACGCCCCCGTGTGTTTTTTGCTGCACTTGGGGCCGACGCCGAAGCCTGGGTCTTTGAGACCGTGCACGCCCTGCGTAAGCGCGGCATCCACGCCGCCCATGACCT
>NZ_JARWGJ010000137.1:0-6774 GCF_040409695.1 Longimonas sp. | reverse complement strand
CCAGCCCCTCCATGTCAACCGATTCGCGGCCGCGCACGCCCTGTAGAGCCTCATAGATGCGCGTCTGCTCCATCATGCGACGGGCGAGCGTCGTGTTAAGCGGGGGCAGTCCGAGCGCGCGGTCCTCGAACACCTCGACGAGCGAGCCGCCGGTGCCGAAGAGCAACACCGGGCCGAGCTGAGCGTCGACGCTGCTGCCAATGATCAGCTCGTAGCCGTCGGTATCTACCATCTCCTGCACGGTGACGCCGTCAAACCCATCAGCAGGCACGCCGTCTTTGATCTGCTGGAAGGCATTGCGCACCGCCTCTGCCGAATGCAGGTTTAGCTTCACGCCGCCCACATCGGTCTTGTGGGTGATGGTGGTGGAGTGTAGCTTCACCACAACCGGATAGCCGATTGACTCGGCGGCCTCAACGGCGCTGGCTTCGTCTTCGGCAATGCGGGTGTCGACGGTGGGGATGTTGTACGCCTCCAGCAATTTCTTGGAGTCATACTCGGTCATGATGGTGCCGCTGCTCTGGTGGGCCTTCTCGACCAGGCTGGCAGCGGCCTCGCGGTCGGGGCCGTCGGCGCCGTCGGCGGGCAGGCGGGGCGTTTCGTAGAGGGCGCGCAGGTTGTAGCTGTAACGCCACATGTTGTTGAAGACCCGCGCGGCCGTGTCAGGATAGGCAAAGGTGGGCAGGCCGGCCTGATTCAGAATGTTGACGCCCCGGCGCACCGCGTCGCCGCCCATCCAGCTGGCCAGGATCGGCTTCTTGTTGCCGCGCGCGTACGGACGCAGCAGCTCGGCGGTCTTGCTGGGCTCGGTCATGGCCTGCGGCGTAAGCACCACCAGGAGCCCGTCGCTGTTCTCGTCGTCGGCAGCGATTTCGAGTGCGTCGGCATAGCGCTGCGGACTCGCATCGCCGAGGATGTCGATGGGGTTGCTTCCGCTCCAGGCTGCAGGCAGGCGCTCGTTCAGTGCGTCGGTGGTCTCCTCGGAGAGCTCGGTAAGCTGCCCGCCGCCGTTGATGAGCGCGTCGGTCGCCAGCACGCCCGGCCCGCCCGCATTGGTCACAATGCTGAGGTTGGGCCCGTCCGGACGCGGCTGCTTGGCGAGCACCTCGGCCATGTAGAAGAGATCGTTGATGTCGTCGACGCGCAAGACGCCGGTGCGGCGAAAGGCGGCGTCGAGCACCGCGTCGCTTCCGGCGAGGGTGCCGGTGTGCGAGGCGGCTGCCTCGGCTGCAGCGCCGGTGCGCCCGGCCTTGATGACGATGATCGGCTTGCTCTGTGCCACGTCGCGCGCTGCCGAGATAAACGACCGCGCATTGCCGATCGACTCCATGTAGAGCACAATGCTCTCCGTAGCCGAGTCGTCGCCCAGGTAGTAGATGATGTCGCCCCAGTCCACGTCGAGCATCGAGCCGATCGAGACGAACGCACTAAAGCCGACGTTCTCGCTGAAGCTCCAGTCCAAGATGGATGTAAGCAGCGCGCCGCTCTGGCTCACAAAGGCGACGTTGCCTTCGTTGGCCATGGCCCCGGCGAAGGTGGCGTTGAGCCCCGTCTTGGGGCGCATGATGCCCAGGCAGTTGGGCCCGACGATGCGCATGTTGTAGTTGGCGGCGTGGGTCGCGATCTCCTGCTCCAGCGCAGCGCCTTCGTCGCTCACCTCGCGGAATCCAGCCGAGATGATGATGGCGCCGGGCACGCCGGCCTCGCCGCACTCCTTCACGATGCTCGGCACCGTGTGCGCCGGCGTAGCGATGACGGCCAGGTCGACGGCCTCGGGCACGTCGTCGATGCTGTCGTAGGCGCGGATGCCCAGCACGCTGTCACGCTTGGGGTTAATCGGGAAGACCGTGCCGCCAAACGGATTGCTGATCAGGTTCCAGAGGAGCGTACGCCCTACGCTGCCTGCCTTCTCGCTCGCGCCGATCACGGCCACGTTGGTTGGCGAGAAGATCGCGTCGAGCGGCTGGCTGCGCGACGCAAGAAGGTTGTACGACGGATCAGAAGTTGGCATAGAAAACCGAAGGAAAGACAAGAGGATGCAGAGCAGTCAGCCACCCCAATGCACAGTAAGGCAGATGCGTTCATGCGTCTCTACCAGAGAGGGGATCGACTTGTTTGCAAAGGGTTCTTGAGATCGCGGGCGCGGCGCATGCGAGAGAGGCGCGCTACAACAATGTTACGCAGGGCTGATCTCTTTCTTGCTCCCCTTCTTGGCTCCCCCCACCGGCACGCCGTCTGCATCCACCACCTTTCCACCGCGCAAGCGCAGTTGGCGCTGCGTACGGTCCGCAAGCTCCAGATCGTGGGTGACGAGCACGAGCGTTGTGCCCGAGGTCGCGTTCAGGTCGAAGAGCAAGTCCTCAATGGTGGCGGCGGTCTCCTCGTCGAGGTTGCCCGTCGGCTCATCCGCAAACAGGATGCTGGGGGTGTTGATGAACGCCCGTGCCAGCGCCACCCGCTGCTGCTCGCCCCCCGAAAGCTGCGACGGGTAGTGGTCGAGGCGGTCGCCCAGCCCCACCCGGTCGAGCAGCTCGCGCGCCTGCGACCGCGCTCCCGCAGCGCCCCGCAGCTCAGCCGGCACCATCACGTTCTCGATCGCCGTCAGCGTAGGCAAGAGCCGAAACGTCTGAAAGACAAAGCCCACATGCTGATTTCGCACCGCCGCCCGTTCGTCCTCGTCGAGCGGGCTCAGGTCGGTCCCGCAGAGCGCTACCGTGCCCTCGGTCGGACGGTCGAGGCCGGCGCACAGTCCCAATAGGGTCGTCTTGCCGCTTCCCGACGGCCCTACAATAGCGCACGAGGTCCCCGCCTCGATCTCGAACGACACATCGTCGAGCACCGTCAGCGTCTTGGATCCACTCTCAAACGTCTGGGTCACGTTCGCAACGCGAAGTACCGGGTCGCTGGGCATAGGCACGAAACTTCCACAGTTAAAGGCAGGTGCATACGGGGCGCCGTTTCTCACAGATAAACCTCCGCATTATGAAATCGTGGCGTCTATACCTTCTCGTCGGTTTGAGTGTTCTATGGCTTGTGGGATGCGGACCGGATCGTTCCAATCAGACCGACGTCTCTGACGAGCCGGCAGATACCGTGGCCACAGATACAGCCTCCCGTGCGCAAGACCGCGCCGACACCGACGTGCAGACGCGCGAGGTCGAAGACGCAGCCCTGCATGTGCTCGTGGTCGGCAACAGCATCGCCGCGGGGTACGGACTCGACTCCGAGCAGGCGTTTCCTGCGCATCTGCAAGAGAAAGCCGACCGTGCCGGGTACGACGTGCACGTCACCAATGCCGGACTCAGCGGCGAGACCACCGCAGGGGGACTTCGGCGCCTGCCGTGGCTTCTGCGTACGCCTGTCGACATTGTGGTGCTGGAGCTGGGCGGCAACGACGGACTGCGCGGCATCGACCCAAGCACCACGCAGCAGAACCTGAGCGCGATGGTCGATACCACGCTTGCGCGCTATCCGGAGGCGGAGGTGCTCCTGGCCGGCATGCAGGTGCCGCCGAACCTGGGGCAGGAGTACACCGATCAATTCCGGCAGGTCTTTCCGGCGGTAGCGGAGGCGCGCGACGCGGTTACGCTCATTCCGTTTGTGCTGGAAGGCGTAGCGGGCGAGCCCGACCTCAACCAGCCTGATGGCATTCACCCCACCGCCGAAGGGCAGGCCATCGTGGCCGAGAACGTGTGGGAGTACCTGCAGCCTATCCTGGAGCGGCGCCTGGAGGCCGAGCCGGCGACATCGTGACAGACGGGCATGCAGGCGACGGGTGGGCGTCGATGAGGCCAGACGTTCGTGTAGAACCGAACCGTACGGAGGCCCGAGACGGGCGGTTCGTGAGGCACGTTGCTGCGCATCCCTCCGAACACTGCTCGTTTGAACTATGCTCTATCGCGTGGCCGTGGTTGCACCGGGTTCGTCGGACCACGACCAGGCGAACTGCAGGCGCGTGCCGCCGCTGGGGGTGACGCGCAGCTTCAGCTCGTTAATCTCGGAGAGGATGTCGTGGTCGTCGACCATGCGGTCGAAGACCAGGATGACGCGACGATAAAGCACGCGGTCACCGCTGGGCAGCAGCACGTCGCGGATGGGCAGGTTGCGCACCTCGCGGGGCCGGTAGTCTTCGCGCGTGCCGTTCTGGGCACGCAGCTGCGCGTTCGCCCGAAGCAGCGAGGGCGGCGTTTGGCGGGGCCCGGTAAACCAGTAGAGGTCGATCTGTACCGTTTCGTGGTAGGCATCGCGCTCGGCCTGGATGCGCTCGCGGGCGGCGTCTTGTGTGAGCGTCGACACCCCCTCGCGTGCATCCAGCGCGGCCAGCGAAAGATCCTTGCTCCAGAGCGTAGCGTAGGTAAGCGGACGCGCCGGGCGCCGTCCGGCCGAGAGCAGGTCGAACGTGCTCGACCACGACTGGTGCATGCGCTGGTAGCTCTGCTCCATCTCGAAGGCGATCTTGTCGTCGCGCTCTACGATCGTGAGGGTGCGCATCGAGTCGGGGTGCGCTTCAACCTGGCGCTCGCGCGGCAGGTACTGATCAGCGATCGACTCCGGGTAGAGCGTGTGCGAGGTGCTGGTGCTCTGGCATCCGGTCGCCACAAGCACGATGAGAAGTCCCCACAGCACACCCGTGGCCACGAGGCGCCGGGGAGCGGTGCTGGAGCAGAGCCAAGAACGTGCACAGAGGGCCATAGCGTTGGGGACGGAGTTGTGAGAACATGCTGCACTTAACTTTTTCTACGCATTACTGGCCGTATAGATCGTACTGCCTGCATAGATCGTATAGATCAAAGCGTCCCCCAGCATGCCGTGCACGGGTGTGGCCAGCGCGGGGGCCGTGCGCGATTGATGTGCGATTGATTGTGTGCGATTGATCGTGTGCACTGACGTACGCCACTGAACCGTATCTGGAAGGTAGCGTACAGAAAGATTGCATTGTAAAGAGAGGCCGTACTGTACTGTGCTGTTGCCCACTGCCTGACGTCTACCAACCCCTTCTTCCTATGGAGCCGATTCAAGACATCAACATTCTGGATACCGAGCTGCGTCGTGAGCGCGCCCAGGAAAACGACGACATCGACACCGACGACCTTGACCGCCCGAAGATGGCCGAGCACGAGGTGCAGGGCGCGCGGCAGGTGTACCTCGAAACGTACGGCTGCCAGATGAACGCATCGGACTCGGAGATCGTGGCGTCGGTGCTCAAGAGCAACGGCTATGGCCTGACCCACGACGTGGACGAGGCCGACGTGGCGCTTGTCAACACCTGTGCCATCCGCGAGAATGCCGAACAAAAGGTGCGGCGCCGCCTCGACATGCTGCGCGCGAAGAAGCGCAAGCGCGATACGCCCATGATGATCGGGGTGCTGGGCTGCATGGCCGAGCGCCTGCGCGAGAAGCTGCTGGAGCAGGAAAAGCGCGTCGACCTGGTGGTGGGGCCCGATGCCTACCGCGACCTGCCGCGCCTGCTCGCCGAAGCCGACTCGACCGGACAGGCCGCGGTGAACGTGCAGCTCTCCAAAGAAGAAACCTACGCCGACCTCTCGCCGGTTCGCTACGACTCGAACGGGATTTCGGCGTTCGTCTCCATCATGCGCGGCTGCGACAACATGTGCGCCTTCTGCGTGGTGCCCTTCACCCGCGGACGGGAGCGCAGCCGGCCCGTATCCACCATTCTGCGCGAGTGCCAGGAGCTGGTCGACCAGGGCTACAAAGAAGTGACCGTGCTCGGGCAGAACGTAAACTCCTACCACTACACCGACGACGACGGCACCGACGTGTCGTTTGCCGAGCTGCTCGACCGCGTCAGTCAGGTGTCGCCCGAGCTGCGGGTACGCTACTCCACGAGTCACCCGAAGGACTGCTCCGACGAGCTGCTGCAGGTGCATGCCCGGCGGCACAACGTGTGCAACTACATCCACCTGCCGGTGCAGCACGGCAACACCGAGGTGCTCGACCGCATGCGCCGCACGTACAGCCGCGAGCAGTATCTGGACCTGGTGGAGCGCGCCAAGGCGCTGTGCCCGGGGATCTCGCTGTCGACGGATATCATCGCCGGGTTCTGCGGCGAGACCGAGGCACAGCACCAGGACACGCTCTCCCTCATGCGCGAGGTGGAGTACGACCACGCCTACATGTTCAAGTACAGCGAGCGTCCGGATACGTACGCCGCCCGCAAGCTCGACGACGACGTGCCCGAAGACGTGAAGCAGCGCCGTCTGGAGGAGATCATCACGCTGCAGCGCAGCATCTCGGAGGTGCGCAACGCCAACGAGATCGGGCGCAAACACACGGTGCTCGTAGAGGGCCCCAGCAAGAAGAGCGACGCCCAGCTCTGCGGGCGCACCGACACGAACAAGATGGTGGTGTTCGACTGTGCGGACTACGAGAAGGGCGACTACGTGAACGTGCGCATCGTCGATGCCACCTCGGCCACGCTCATCGGCGAAGCGCTGGGCCGCACCACGCTGCAGGAAGAAGCCGAGCGGCTGGTGGTGGGGTAAGTGCTGTGCCACACGTCAATCTTCAGGTTGCAACACGCCCTGCTTAAATGTTCTCATCTTGAGTGGAGCGGCTCCGTGTTGAACCCGTATCGGAGCAGGCGAGCGAAGCATAATTTCTATACGAGGAGCAGCAGGGCGAACTGGGCCACAAGAAAGAATAGCACGCGATCGCCTACTGCTGTGTCACACGTGATTGTTAGGGTCCAAACTTGTCATCGCGAGGAGGGAGCCCTGCGACTGACGCGGCGATCTCATGCCGTGGATTGGGCGG
>NZ_JARWGJ010000136.1:0-29363 GCF_040409695.1 Longimonas sp. | reverse complement strand
TCTTTCATGCCTGCCACCTGGGGCACCTCTTCTGCCAGGCGCAGCGTCGTTTCGGCCGTGATGTTGAAGCTGGTACGCCCCGGCACGTTGTAGAGCACGATGGGCAGATCCGACGCGTCGGCAATGGCAGCGGTGTGCGCCACGAAGTTGTCTTGCGATGGCTTGTTGTAGTAAGGCCCCACGACCAGCAGCCCGTCGGCCCCAGCCTGTTCGGCTTCCTTGGAGAAGCGGATGCTCTGCGCGGTGTTGTTTGTGCCGGTGCCTACGATAACCGGCACGCGCCCGTCGGTGGTGTCTACCGCCCAGTCAACCAGCTGGCGTCGCTCGGTGTCGGTAACGGTGGGATTCTCACCGGTGGTGCCTAAGACCACCAGCGCCCCAACGCCGCCTTCGATCTGTGCTTCGATGAGCGCGCGAAAAGCCGACTCGTCGAGGTCGTTTTCAGGCGTGAAGGGGGTAACGAGAGCAGGCGCCGACCCGCGAAAGAGCATGGAGGTTGACATAGGGAGCAGGAGCGTTGATGAGCAGAAAAAGTGAGGACAAACGAGCAGAGCAGTCGCTTTTACGCGGCATGCTGCGCATCTACCAAAACGTTAGTCGTTTAGCAGGTGGTCGAGCATGTCGTTGAGGGTGAAGAGCCCGGTGCGTCCAGGCAGCCACTCGGCAGCGGCCAGGGCGCCGGCGGCAAATCCGGTGCGTCCCTTGGCGGTGTGCGAAAGGCGCAGCTGGTCGTGGGGGCTATCGAAGGCGACGGTATGCTCGCCGAACACCGATCCAACACGGGTAGATGAGACGTGCAGCGCCTCGGGATCGATCCGGTCGTGTTGCGTTTCGGCGTCGATGTGGGTTTTTCGTTGCAACGCATCGCGCACCACTTCGCCCAGCATCTGTGCAGTGCCGCTGGGGCTGTCCACTTTCTTGCGATGATGCACCTCATGCACAAACGCATCGTACTCGGGCAGCGCATCCATGAGCGTAGCGGCTTTCTGGACGGCGCGCCGCAAGACAGCCACGCCCACGGAGAAGTTCGGAGCGTACAACAGAGCGGCCTCGTGCGTATCAACCAACTCCTGCACCGTGTCGAGCGATTCGTACCAGCCGGTGGTGCCCACGACAGCCGGAACGCCCACCGTACAGTACCGCTCAATGTGATCAAGGGCAAGCGACGGGAGCGAGAAGTCGATCACGACATCGGCATTCGTAAGCGGTTCCGGATCAGCATCCAGCAGCGGACGCTCGGCATCATACGTAGCAATGAGCGTGTGCCCGGCTGCGCGCACCTGCTCGGCCACAACAGATCCGGTCTGCCCGGTTCCCACGAGGGCAATGGTCATGATAAAGTGGGATGTATTGGATGAAAGATGCGATACAACTACACGAATGCTACGGATGCACTGCAGATGCGCTTCCTGACGAAGACCTGACACCGAGAAATTATCGTCAAAGACTGTTTCGGAAAACATACGAACAAGACTTTTTCAACATAGAGCACAGACAGAGCACAGATGTCATCGGCTCTCGCTGGCTACTTCGTTTCAGCGCTTATTCGGACTGTTGCCTCTCTCCTCGGATCGTTAAGTTCGCTCTCTGTTGCCGCCTGCTTTCGCCGCTCGTGGGTGCACCTTAGATTCATGCCCTCCCCCGAACACCGCTTCCTTTCTTCTGGTAAAGGTACTAATTTTGCTCTTACGCTGTTCAGCTTAGGTATCGCATCTTAAAAACAGATGGTGTACCTTGCGTGTCGAACAGTTACGTCTTGGTTTGTACTTGGCCCCACTGCGCACTCTCGGGGGTGTACCGGGATAGACTGTATACATTCATTTTGTTGGTGTCGACCTGCTGGTTAGTTTACACCGGTAGCCTACCGGCTGTTGAAGCTTCACTATCATACTTACTCTTGCTATGGACTTGACCGCTGACCTTGCCATCATCCTGCTTAGCGCGGCGGTTATGGGATTTGTGGCAAAGCAGACGCGCCAGCCGACAATCGTGGGGTACATCGTTGCCGGAGTGCTTATTGGGCCTGCTGTGCTGGGTATTGTCGAGGTGAGTGAGCTTACCGAAACGCTCTCTGAACTGGGCCTGGCCTTTCTTCTCTTCCTGCTTGGCATCAAGATGCGGCTCGACGAGGTGCAGCACGTGCTTGCTCCGGTCGTCAAGATATCGGGCCCGCAGATGGCACTTGTAGCCCTTGCTGGCGGAGGTATTGCGCTATCATTGGGATTCACCAGCATGGAGGCGCTCATCATTGCCCTGGCGGTGATGTACAGCTCTACCGCCGTGGTAATTAAGATGCTCACCGACAAAGACGAGGCTACCTCGCTGCACGGTAAGATCGATGTCGGCATACTGCTCGTACAGGATGTGGTGGTCGTGATTCTTCTGGCGGTGATGGCGGCCGGGCGTCCTGAGAGCCTCGCTGAAGTGGGGACTACGCTGGCCATCGTGCTCACGCTGGTAGCGATCATCAGCGCCGCCGCGCTCGCGGCCTCTCGGTATGCGCTCCCTCCGCTGTTTCGGCGTATTGCCGACAACAAGCAGGTGTTTTTCCTGATCGCCATCTCGTGGGCCTTCCTTTTCGTGCTCATCTCTAAGGAGATCAACGTACTTCTTGCCCCACTTGGCATTGAGGCATATCTCTCGATCGAGATGGGCGCCTTCCTCGCCGGACTGGCTATCGCGCAGCTGCCGTACAGCAAAGAACTAAAGGACCGCATCAATCCGCTCACAGACCTCTTCGTGATGGTCTTCTTTGTGACGGTTGCGCTCGATCTTGAGGCCAGCGCCCTGCTTTTCCATTGGCAGGAAGCGGTGATTACTGCGCTTGTCCTCATGCCCCTGAAGTTCCTCATCTTCTTCGCGCTCATTAACTGGCAGAAGTTTGACCTGGAAACGACCTTTCTCGGCAGCATCAATATGATTCAGGTCAGCGAGTTTGGCATCATACTGGGCGTGGCAGCGTTTGCTGGTGATTTTGTTGGGCAAGAAGTGCTGGGCTATCTGACGCTGCTCGCCCTTATCACCATGGCGGTATCGGTCTACTTTATCGAATACAACCATGCGCTATACACGCGCCTTGGGCCATATCTCAAGCGCTGGGAGACAGAAACCACGTTCGAAGGCGGGAAGAAGGAATATCAGAACCACGCAATTGTAATCGGCTACGATGCGGTTACCCGAAATATCTTGCCGCTTCTTGCTGAACGCTACGAAGATATCGTCGTGGTAGACCGGCGTGTAGACCATATCCAGACTCTTACAGAGGAAGGATACACCGCTCTCTACGGCGACTTCCGCAACGCGACTATCCGCAAAGACGCCGCGATCAAGCGTGCCGCATTTGTGATCTCTTCGTCTGTCGAGCTGGATGTAAACAGCGCGCTCCTTCGCGAGACATCAGACGAAGCGATTGTCTTTGTTGAGGCGACGAAAATCGACGATGCCCGTACGCTTTACGATCGGGGGGCGCACTGCGTCATTATGAGTACGCGGCTGGCAGGCGATCGGCTCTCCTCTTATCTCAAAGTCTACCTTGAGGATGCTGACACATTCAGACAGATCGCCAAGACCGATGTAGAACTGCTTCAAAGTCCCGATCCCCTTCCTGCAATGCATAAAAAAATGGTAGGTGGCCTTGATGGTTGATCTCCTTACTACCCTTGCCATCATATTTATCGTTGCCGGGCCGTTCCTGCTTGTTGCCAACAAGTTTGAGCTACCTACCGTGCCTCTGCTTATTGTAGCAGGGCTTGTAGCAGGGGTGTTTATTGAGGAAGGGCTCACTCTGGAGCTTGCACGGTATGGCATTGCACTGCTCGTCTTTTCCTTTGGCGTGGGTGTGCAGTTTGATACCGTGCGTACTGTACTGCTCGACAGCGAGATCGCTACCCTCGGGCAGATTCTCATAGTAGGCTCGCTTGGGATCGGGTCTGGACTGGCCTTTGGTATTCCCCTGCAGGAGTCGATCTATCTCGGAATTGCCGCTGCCCTGTCGTCGACTATTGTAGGAACATCCCTTCTACAGAAAGAAATTCGACGCAACCTCGTGCGGGGCCGACTCGCCCAGTCGATCCAGTTTGTTCAAGATCTGATTGCGCTCGTTCTACTGCTCATATTGAGCGCTGAGACGTTTGCGATGGACCCCATTGCCACGCAGATCGGGTATGGACTGATGCTGCTCACCGGGGCCGTCTTTGTCAACCGGTACGTGTTTGACCTGCTCGGACGCCTGGCTGGCGGGTCGTCGGAGTTGATGATTATTGGTGCGGTATCGCTCCTCGTCCTGTTTATGAGTGCAGCGGAGGCTATTGGCGTTTCAATTGTCGTGGGGGCATTTGCTGCAGGGCTTGCGGTTCGGCACGATCAAGACCGCTACATGGGGCTGTATAATGGCATTGAGTCGATTAAGGACTTCTTCGTTGCCATTTTCTTTGTGACGATCGGCGCACTCGTAGCGGTTCCTACAGTAGAAAAGGTACTTCTTGCCAGTGGACTCGTGTTGTTAACAGCTATTGCAAAACCGATTGTAACCACTGCTATCCTCATTTACCAGGGCTACGAAGCACGCTCGGCAACACTGACGAGCCTCAGTATCGACCAGGTGAGCGAGTTTGCCTTGATCATTGCCATTAAAGCACTCATTCTTGGCTTTCTGACGCAGTCGGTATTCGATGCCATCATTTTGGCTGCAGCAGTGACGATGATCACTTCCAGCCTCAGTCAACGCTATGACGAACAGATCTACCGTGCTCTCGCTGATCGTGGGCTGATTGTTGGTCGGCACGGCAAGATCGATGCCTGGAGCAATTGCACCGATGATGTCACCGACCATGTAATCATCGTCGGTTATGGCCGCCAGGGGCAGCAGCTCGTTGAAACCTGTGAGGCGATTGGTCAACGGTACGTCGTAATCGAGAATGATCCTGTACTGCGCGATACGGTGCGCCTGGAGTGCGAAGAGTTTGTCTTTGGCGATGCAATGGAGAAGTACACCTGGAAAAAGGCCAATCCTACAGCGGCCCAGCTTGTTATTTCAACGGTTCCTATTGAGCCGCTCTCGCGCCGTATTCTCAATTTGGCTTCCGGAACCGACACCATTCTCAGTGCAGACACTGTAGACTCGGCATTCGACTTGCTTGACGAAGGCGCTCTGTACGTTACGGTAACAGACCTACTGGCTGGCGAGCAACTGGTGCAATACGTGCAGGCCCTGATACATGGAGACTTGACGCCTGAGGCGCTTCGTGATGAGCAGCAGCGGTTTCTTGAAAACCAGCCTGAGGATATCGTGCCTACCTCCTGAAGTCGATCGTTCCGCTCTCAATCTGTGGAATGTGGGTGAAAGGAGCTGGCTGAAGTCACGTGACGGAACCAATGTGCTCGGTTCTCAATAGTACACGACTGTAATAACCAAGCGGGGCCATAGCTCAGTTGGTAGAGCGCTTGCATGGCATGCAAGAGGTCCGGGGTTCGAATCCCCGTGGCTCCACACCTTCCGCCCGATAGCTGCCCCCGGCTGTCGGGCTTTTTTGTTGGACGTGCAGTTTCATCTCCCTTTGTTGCAGCGGACCCCGATCGTCCAGTAGCGATTCCCCAGCGCATTGCTTATCTTGATCAACACCCTTTATAACGGTATCGCACTCTCTGCACCAACGCCGCCCTGCTATGCAATTGATTGCCTGGGACATCGAAACATGCCCGTTTCCTACCGACAGCTACTCGGAAGCGCAGCAGTCGCGCTATGAAGAGCGGCTTGCACGGCGCCGCGAACGGCACCCTGATGAGGACCCGGAAGACGCGTCGCGCCTGGTGCGAAGCCTGCACCCGTTTCTGAGCTGGGTCTGCTGCATCAGCGCGGTTCGAGGGTCGGTCGGAGGCGCTCCGAATCGCCCAAAGAGCTGGACCGCGGCAACGCCCGACGAAGAGGGTGAGCTTCTTGAACGCTTCTGGAACGACATCAAGCACATCACTTCTAACGCGTCGTCAGTCCGATGGGTCACGTTCAATGGCAAGCAGTTCGATGTGCCCTTTGTCGAAGCCCGCAGCGTACACCACGGCGTTGCACCCTTCGGGAAACAGCTACTCGATACGTATCCCTTTAAAGATGCTCCGCACCTCGACCTCATGAAGCTGTGGCCCATGCCGCTCCGGCTGCACGAGCTCTGTGAACTGGTGGGCGTAGATTCGCCCAAAGATGAGGGCGACGGCAGCCGCGTGGCTGACCTCGTAGCACAAGGCGAAATCGAACAGGTCGCCCGCTACTGCGAGAAAGATGTGCTGGCAACGCTCGCCTGCGCCCAAAACGTGTGGCCGCTCCTCCAGGCCCGGTAACGGATTACCCTCCTTCCACACTGATACAAAGCGAGGGCATCTGCCCCCAGTGACATTCGTTCACTGCACTCACGTAGATTGGAAGACCCCGCAACGTTAAGACCGACACTGGAACGGAGCATGCCCACCGACTTACTAACAGTTGCGATGCAGATACCCAGATGCAGACACACGTAGATACACTAATGTCTTTCCCTCGACCTCCGATGCAGAACGCCTGTTGCTGTCCCTGTTGCTGTCGGTGCCAGCCGCGAGGCTGTTGGAGGTAAGGCCTGCATGTACATCATGTGTTTCCTTCTGCTTCAGCCTCTCCGGTCTACCGCGAGAGGCTTTTTTCGTTGATCCCCCCTGTTCTGATGCCTTACCCTGACACCCTATCTCCTGTGCCTGAGGCCCCGAAAACCGATTCGCGTCCGGCATTGCTCGACCAGATCGGCGCCACTCCGCTGCTGCCGCTCCGCCGCATCGGGGCGCATCTGCCCGACACGGTTACGCTGTGGGCCAAAGCCGAACACCTGAATCCCGGCGGCTCGGTGAAAGATCGTCCGGCTCGCCAGATGATCGAAGCCGGACTCGCAAGCGGGGCGTACCAGCCGCATCATACGCTGATTGATGCGACCAGTGGCAACACAGGCATTGCATATGCCATGATCGCCGCCGCCCTGAACCGCGACGTTGTGCTTGCGCTTCCGGAGAACGCCTCTGCCGAACGCAAGGCCATTCTCCGCGCATACGGTGCCGAACTGATTCTGACCGATCCGATGGAAGGCACCGACGGCGCGCAGGCGTATGTTCGCCGCGAGGTCGAGGCCCACCCCGATCGCTACTTCTACCCCGACCAGTACAACAACGACGCCAACTGGCAGGCCCACTACACGCACACCGCCCGCGAAATTATCGACCAGACGGACGGAGCCGTTACCCACTTTGTGGCCGGGCTCGGCACCACCGGCACGTTCACCGGCGTGTCGCGGCGCCTCAAAGAGCATAACGCGTCCGTCACCTGTGTCGCCATGCAGCCCGACACCCCGCTACACGGACTCGAAGGCCTCAAGCACCTGCCTACTGCCGAGGTGCCGGGCATCTACGACGACACCCTGGTGGATACGCACGCGACCTGTTCCACCGAAGACGCCACGGCTATGACGGCCCGCCTGGCGCAAGAAGAAGGGCTGCTCGTTGGGCCATCAGCGGGCGCAAATGTAACGACGGCCCTTCGCATCGCCGAAACGCTTGATTCCGGACATGTCGTCACCATCCTCTGCGATACCGGTACACGCTATCTAAGCGATGACTGACTGAGCGATGATTAACGCTTCGTATCCCGCTTGCTGCTTTCCCTGATCCGTGATTCAATTATGCAGACGACCCCCGATGTATTAGATGCGATTCGTACCCACGCAGCCGAGGGCTACCCGGAAGAGATCTGCGGCTTTCTGCTGGGCACCATGCAGGAGGGGACGAACGTCGTGACGGCGATTCACCGTGTTGATAACGAGCAAGATACCAACCGCGAGCGGCGCTATCTCATTCCGCCCGGGGCCTTTCGGGATGCACAGCAGGCAGCTCGCACCGAGGGGCACGACATCGTCGGCATCTACCACTCGCACCCCGACCACCCCGCGGAGCCGTCGGAGACCGATCTGCAGCAGGCCACCTTTCCCGGGTATACCTATGCAATTGTCTCTGTAGATGCGGGCACGCCTCAGGAGTGTACCGCGTGGCAGCTGGCTCCCGATCGCTCTCGCTTCGACGAAGAACCGATTCACACAGAGGCTGAAGCCTCTCGTTAACCCGCTGACTATCCCTTTAACCGCACTACGTTTATGAGCTCACCAACGATTACCATCGAGATCCCAACCCCGCTGCGCAGCTTCACCGACGACCAGGCTACGGTAGAGGTTGAGGGGGCGACCGTAGATGAGGCCCTCGACGATCTCGTTGCCCGCTACCCCGACCTGAAGAGCAATCTGTACACGGAGGATGGGGAGCTGCGGCAGTTCGTAAATATCTACGCGGGCGACGATGATATTCGCTATCTCGACGGGACCGACACTGCCCTTGAAGATGGCACCGCGCTCTCCATTGTGCCATCCATTGCAGGCGGGTGACTCTCCTATTCTGGCACTCTTTTGTCTCAGCAAACCGACGCTCCTATGTCTACTACAACTGCCGAACCGGTGCTCTCGACCGACGAGCTGCGCCGCTACAATCGCCACTTAACGCTCCCCGAGTTTGGACGCGAAGGCCAGGAGAAGCTCAAACAGGCTTCGGTGCTGCTCGTGGGCGCGGGCGGACTGGGCTCGCCGGCGGCCACCTATCTGGCTGCTGCTGGCATCGGGCACATCGGGCTGGTCGACTTTGACACCGTTGAAGCCTCGAATCTGCAGCGCCAGATCCTGTACGGTACCAGCGATATTGGCCGCCCTAAGCTCGACGCTGCCGAAGAACGCCTGCGCGACCTGAATCCGCACGTCGACATCACACGCCATGAGGTGCGGCTGAGCAGCGAGAATGCGCTCGATATCATCGATCGGTACGACGTGGTGGCCGACGGCACCGACAACTTCCCGACGCGCTACCTGGTAAACGATGCCTGCGTGCTTACCGGCACCCCGAACGTCTACGCCTCCATCTTTCGGTTTGAGGGGCAGGTCTCGGTCTTCGCCACCGAAGACGGCCCCTGCTACCGCTGCCTCTATGAGGAGCCGCCGCCCCCCGGGCTTGTGCCGTCGTGCGCTGAAGGCGGTGTGCTGGGCGTTCTGCCGGGACTGGTCGGCACGCTGCAGGCCACCGAAGTCATCAAGCTGATCACCGGCATGGGCGATCCGCTCATCGGGCGCCTGCTCATGGTGGATGCGCTACGCATGAACTTCCGCACGCTCACCGTACAGAAAAATCCGGATTGTGTGATCTGCAGCGATAACGCCACGCAGACGGAACTGATTGACTACGAAGCGTTTTGCGGCATCCCCGACCCTGACGAATCAACCGATGACGATATGGCCGTTCCCGAAACGACTGTTCAACAGCTAAAAGACGCCCGCGACAACGGCGATGCTCCGTTCCTGCTCGACGTGCGCAAGCCCCACGAAGCCGACATCGCCTCAATCGATGCCGACCAGCTGATTCCAGTTGATGAGCTTGCGAGCCGCCTCGATGAGCTCAAGGCCCCGAAAGATAAGCCCGTCGTGATACACTGCCGCTCGGGCGCACGCTCCGAACGCGCTACCGAGTTTCTGCGTCAGCAAGGCTACGACGCCTCAAACCTGAAGGGCGGCATCCTGGCATGGAGCGAGGAGATCGACGACAGCGTGCCTACGTATTAAGTGTCTACGTATTAAGCTACGTTAGGCTGCGCGCTGCACCCCGTGCAACCATTCAGACCCCGTTCTACGTAAAAGCGTCCTGCCTTCATCAGGACGCTTTTGCTTTCTTTGCTCACTGCCCTGTACTCTGTGTCTCCCACACTTCGTCTTTTTATTTGTAGCATCTGTGCCAGTCTGCTGCTTATGTTTGCCTGCGGAGGGTTGCCTTACGAAAGCGCAGCGCAGCAGGCTACGCAGCGTGCCAGCGAAGCCACCCACGACAGCCCCGAAGATCGCCCGCTGGTACGCCGCGTTCGTATCGAAGGCAACGAGACCATCCGCACCTCGCGCATCCAGCAACGCATCCAGACGCAGGCAAACCGGCGCATCTTGAGCATCCCCGGCTTCACGTGGTGGCGCTGGGTCTATCAGTTTGGAGATACAATCGGAGGGCGTGTGGGCGATGCGTTCCGATCGAGCGGCGAAGCCCCTGCCTACCTCGACCGTAGCATCGTTCAAAATGATGTGGAGCGCCTGCAGGTGTTCTACGAGCAGCAAGGGTTTCGGGAAGCCGAGATTGAGTTCGAGGTGCATGAAACAGACCGCGACGACCGGGTTACAGTGCACTTCCTTATTGATGAGGGGCCACCTACCTATCTGCGATCGATCGAATACGCTGGCATTCAGGGCGCCCCCGAGTCTGTACAGGCCGAGATCATAAACGAGTCGGTCTTTGAAGATGCGGTCTCAGCAGACGGCAATCCGTTTCAGCTGCAGATCGAAGGGCAGCGCTACGTGACCCCTCTGCTCCTTGAGGAACGTCAGCGTGTGCTGCGCGCGCTGCGCAATGGCGGATACGCGGCGGTCTCGCGCGACTCCATTCGTGCACTGGTGTATACGCCACAGCCCGACTCGTTCGACGTCGAGATGCGCGTTCGCACCGGCACGCGCTACCGGTTCGGCGACGTTCGCTTCAGCGTTGAAGGGCCCACGCCCGAAGCCGATACGCGCCGCTCATCGCTTCAGGTAGACGTGGACAGCAGCGCCGGGTATACGCCTACGGTAACCGCAACCATCGCTTCAGAGCGGCGTCTGAGCGAGGCGTTACTGCAGCGTGCGCTTCAGTTCACACCGGGCACGTACTACAGCCAGGAACGCCTGCTCGCCACCAAACGCCGCCTCGAAGGAACGGGGGTGTTCACGTTTACGAATCTCTCGCCCCAGCTGGCGGAGGCGCACCCGATCCCCGAAACCGATGAAGCACTCGTTCCCGTGCAGATAGAAGCGCGAACGCGCGAGCGGCATCAGCTGCGTGCCGAAACGTTTGCGCTGCAGCGTGAGGTCATTACCGACGTTGAGAACGAGCTCGGGCTGGGCGTGGGGCTCACCTACGAGAACACCAACCTGCTGGGTGGGGGCGAGCGCTTTCAGATGCGCACAGCGGCTTCGGTCGCCACCAACCTCGACTCCCTCACATCGGTACAGCTCGAAGCTGCGCCCTCGCTTACGCTTCCGTATCTCATCTACCCGTTTGGCGGACTCGACCGCTGGTTTCGGCTTGCGGATGCGCGCACACGCATCTCGCTGAGTGCGCTCACCGCTCGCCGCGACGACCTGCGCCTGCGTATACGTGCTCGCATCGGCGCCCAGCTGCGGTTGGAGCTTGACCACACCGAATCACTGCGATCGCTGATTGACGTTGTGGACCTGAGCGTGAGCAATCCCGATACGCTCGACCAGTTTAGCGAGCGCTTTCTCGACCGGGTGCTGGGCACGGGCGACCAGACCGGCATCACCGACCCGGTGCAGCGCACACAGATTATTGAGGACTACACCGAGCCGCAGTTCAACAGCGCCATGCGCTACACGCTGCAGTCGATCACCGCCAACCCACTGCGCCGCAATCAGGGCCACGTCTACGAAGGCTCCGTCGAGGTCGGTAACCTCATCCCGCTTGCTCTTGATTGGTTTGCGTTTTCACCGGGCACGCTGTCGAATTCCGTTCCCGGGCTGGGCGGTCAGTCGCTGCTCTATCGGCCCTATGTGCGCGGACAGGTCGACCTGCGCCGCTACATTCCGGTCGGCCAGCGGTCTACGGTGGCGCTTCGTGCGTTTGGCGGGGCCGCGCATCCTTTTGGGATTCCCGATGTGGTTCCCTTCGACCGGCGCTACTTCAGCGGCGGCGGAAACAGCGTGCGCGGCTGGGCCCTCCGCGAACTGGGTCCGGGCAGCGCCACGCTCCTCTCTCCTGATACCGCCCCCAACATGACCTCCGATGCCGATATTGCCAATATTCTCGGGGGCGATATCAAGCTGGAGGCGAACGTCGAGTTTCGCACGCGCATCATCCGGCAGCTGCTGGCTGCCGACTGGCTGCTCACCGGGTTCGTTGATGCCGGAAACGTATGGTTCGGCCCGCGCAACCCCGGCCTGGCTGCTGCCCCCGACGACGAGGTGCTCAAGCGCGCCAGCGGACGCTTTCGCCTCCCCGAGGCCGCCCAGGAGATTGGCGTCGGCTCGGGCATCGGGTTGCGGCTCGCCTGGGAGTTCTTTATCGTGCGATTGGATCTTGCCTACCGCGTGCACGACCCCTCGCCCCTGCAGGACGATATCTTTCGCAACGGATTTCGCGACCCGCGCCTGCACTTTGGTATCGGTCATGCGTTTTAGATAACGCGTCCCGACGTATCTCTCCTTGCTTTTGCCTGTTTCTATGTCTGTCTTCGGATTTGTGCGACGCACCACGCAGCGCCTCTACACGCAGCTTCAGGAAGCCGGCACCGATGCCGAAAAGGAGCGCGCCCGCGAGGCACTGCGGGCCACCACCGTGTTCGGGGCTTGCTCCAGCCGCACCCTGGGCGCGCTCGCCTCAGCCATGCACCCGCGTACGTATCAGCCCGGCGAGGTGATCTACCACGAAGGCGACCCCGGACTTGGCCTGTACGTGGTGGAGGAAGGCCAGGTGCGCCTCTGCGCCGACTGGGAGCACGACCGCACCGACATGCGCATTGTAGAGTCGGGGGGACTGTTCGGGGCCCTCTCGCTGGCGGGCGACTTCCGCCGCATGGAAACGGCCGAGGCCATCACCACGGTGCGGGTCTACGGACTCTTCCGGCCCGACCTCAGTAGCTTAAACAACCGTCACCCGCACGCTGCCATCGAGGCGCTCCAGACCCTGAACCGCCTCATGGCCCGCCAGTACATCGACCTGATTGACGTCATTGCCGACCGCGATGGCGATGAGGTCGCGCTGCAGAGCTACGCCGAGGCCAGCGCCCGCGCCACAGAGGCGGCCTCTTCCAGACCAACGTAGACGTAGCGCAGGGAAGTCAGAACGCACGCCGCGAATTGCTACTGGATTGCCGCTGGATTGCCTGCCTCACATGCTGCAATCCTGATACATTCCTACGTGTAGGCATGCACGAATGGATCTCACCTGCGCAGCGCGGGTTTCTCTACGCTGTGTTTTTCTGTCTCGCACCCTGCTGTCATGGGCCCGCTCTCCACGCTCAACCACTACTTCTGGCGGTACAAGTACCTGTTCATTCCAGGGCTGCTGTGCACGATGATCTCGGCGGGGTTCCAGATTACGGTACCCATGGTTGTGCGCCAGGCTATCGACAGCATTCCGCGCTTTGTGCGGCTCTACAACGTCTTTGAGAGCGGCACCATCCAGAGCAGCCTCTACGTCTATTTCTTTACCGGACTCCTGCTCTTTGCGCTGGTGATCGTGGCGCTCACCATCATCAGTGGTATCTTTAAGTTCTTGATGCGCCAGACCGTCGTGGTGGCGTCGCGCCATATCGAGTACGACCTGCGCAACGAACTGTACGACCACCTGCAGAAGCTCTCGCCAGCGTTCTATCAGAACTACTCCACAGGCGACGTTATCACGCGCTCGACCGACGATATCGAGAAGGTGCGGCGCTACATCGGGCCGGCTATCATGTACGTGACGCGCTCGCTCGTGATGGTGCTCGTTGCCGTGTCGGTCATGTTCGTGATCTCGCCCCGCCTCACGCTGTATGCGCTCGCGCCCATGCCGCTACTCGCCGTGGCGGTGTTCTTCATGGCGCACATGGTGCACGTGCGCAGCGACCGCCTGCAGCAGCAGTACTCCTCGCTCACGAGCCGCATCCAGGAAGCACTGGCCGGGATGCGCGTCCTAAAAGCTTACACGCGCGAGGGCTCCGAGTCCAAAGCACTCAACAAGGAGAGCGACAGTTACAAATGGCGCAACCTCGACCTGGCCCTTGTCGAGGCCGCCTGGCGCCCGGCGTTCCTGCTCATTGTGGGCATGTCAACGATTATCGTCGTGTGGATGGGCGGCCAGATGGTGATGGAGGGGGTCATTACCATCGGCAACATCGCCGAGTACATCATCTACGTGAACCTCATGACGTGGCCGGTGGCCTCGCTCGGGTTCGTGATTACCATGATTCAGCGCGCCTCCGCCTCGGTCATCCGCCTGAACAAGATTCTGGATACCGAGCCCACCATCGCCGATAGCGAACAGACCGATCACTCGATCACCGACCTCAAGGGGCGCATCACCTTTCGCGATGTCTCGTTCCAGTACGACGATGAAGAAGCCCCCGCGCTCGACCGCGTCAGTTTCGACCTGCCCGCAAACGGTACGCTCGCGGTTGTTGGACGCACCGGCGCCGGAAAGACGACCCTCGTCGAGATGATCCCGCGCTTCCTCGACCCCGACAGCGGCACCGTCGAAATCGACGCACGCGACGTGCGATCTATCCCGCTCGATACGCTGCGCACCCACATCGGCTACGTGCCGCAAGATGTGTTTCTGTTTAGCGACACCGTCGCCAACAACATCGCGTTTGGCGCGCTCGACGCCGACCGCGAAACGATCAAAGAGGCCGCGCGCGAGGCCGACCTGCTCGGGAACGTGAAGGAGTTCTCTGATGGGTTCGACACGTACGTGGGCGAGCGCGGCATTACGCTTTCGGGCGGACAGAAGCAGCGCACCTCTATTGCCCGCGCGCTCATCCGCAACCCACGCATCCTGATCTTCGATGATGCGCTCTCGGCTGTCGACACGCGTACCGAGCAGCGCATCCTGAAGCGCCTGCGCGAACGCCAGGGCGACCAGACGCTCGTCATCGTAACCCATCGCATGTCGGCCGTGCAAGACGCCGATCTCATTCTGGTAATGGACGAGGGCCGCATCGTGCAGAAAGGCACGCACGAGGAGCTGATCAACGAGGATGGGCTCTACGCTACGCTCTGCCGCAAGCAGCAGCTCGCGCAAGAGATCGACTCGATGGAGTAGCCGATGGCATATGCCACGAATATATACGACGTAGCGCTGTTTTACGCGAGGTCAATTACGTGAGATCGGTCACGGCGCGCTCGTCGCCGGTAAGCTGCTCGGGGTCGATCTGGTCTTTCAAGTGCGCAATGCGGTCGTGGATGTCGAGCGGAAGCGGGGTGTCGGGCGTCGATGCCTGCAGCAGCGCCTCGTATAACGCAAGCGCCCGCACGTGGCAGTGCTGTCCCTGCACAAACCGGTCCTGGCGGCGCAGCAGATCGCCTTGGTGGCGCAGCATATCCGCAACCTGCAGCGCCAGATCGGTCGAGAGCGAGCCGTCTATGGTGCAGTGCGCAATCGCATCTGCTACCGGACGCTCGTGCAGCGGCAGCGTGCCCGGCTCGGTCAGGTCGTCGAGGGCCTCCGCGATCTCGTGCTGCGCCTCGTCGGTGCGGCCGTCGCTGATGAGCGCAAGGGCTTCGGCCAGCGCCTCGGTCATCTGCTGAATCTGACGCATGAGCACATCTTTCTGAATCATGGCGCGCTGCTATTTTGTGAAGGCAGACTTGTAAAGGCAGACTCGTAAAGGCAAACGGCAATAGATCGTTGCAGAGGGATGCAGAGGGATGCGGGGCGCTGGCGGCTTGCGTTCACGAATTGACGCGTGCATCTGAAGCGCTCGTCTCCTCTTGCGAGGCCGATTCACCATCCGAAGGGTCTCCGTTCGGGGATGGGGATGATCGTCGCTGCCAGCGATAGAGCATCGCATCCAAAAGAGCCACCCCACCGCCCAGCGTGCCCAGCACCGCCAGTGCGGGTCCGGGTGCCCAGATGACCCATCCGCCCAGCGTGCCCAGCACCGCCCCCAGGTACTTGATATACGTGAGCTGCGTGTTGGTGGTGCGTTTCAGGAGGCGCTCCAGCTGACGCTCGTCGTAGGCGCGCACTTTCTCCAGGATGATGCGGTCGATAGGCACGTGCTGGATGAGCCGCGACAGCACGAGGGTGCTGGTGGCGTCGACCGCCTGGTGGTGCAGGCGGAGGTACGCCGGGAAGCGCTCGGCGGTCGTCACAATCTCGTGCGACAGGCGCGGCGCGGCCTGCGGCAGCTCGGCCAGCAGCGCTTCGACATGCTCCTCGACAAGATCGGGACGCAGGTTACGCACCGTACGCAGCATCCACCCCGACATGCCCGGGATGTTTTCGTGCTCCAGCGCTTCGAGCACCGTCTGGCGCAGCCGATCTTGCGTGGCTGGCGCATCGAGCACATCGTGAAGCGCATCGCGCAGCCAGTCCGATAGCGCCTCCTGAAAGGCAGGGTCGTTCATCAGGTCGTGTGTAAGCGTGGTAGTGGCCCGCCGCAGCCGGGCAGGCCACTCGTTCGCACGCAGGGTATCCTGCAAGATCTCCGCGTTGATCAGCTCGTCTGATACCGCTTTGGCGAGCCGATGCGCAACGTACTCACGCTGCGCCGGCACCAGCCCTTGCCCGATGATCGGGCGCTTCTCGCGGGGCTGAAACAGCATGGTGATGGCCAACCAGTTTGTGCTAAACCCGATGAGGCCGCTCACGCACAGGATGCGAAGCAGCCCCTCAGCCGGAAGCGTAACGACCCCGAGGTTCCACACCACCCCGTCGAAGTCCCACACGAACGAGAGCACAAACCCGATGGCGAGGAGCACCGGTACGGTACGGAGCACCGGAAGCCAACGCGCGTGCGCGCTATCATTTTTCGGGGGCGGGTCCGGACGCGCGGTCTCGCTGGTGGAGGCCGTGTGCCGAAGCAGATGCCGGAGCAACGACCGCGTGCGGCGCTCGGAAGAGGGGGAAGCCATCGTATCCCTACAGGAAGTACAGAGCGGAGGGGAGCATAGCCGTCAGAGCCGTCGTAGAGCGAGGCGCTAAAACACGCGCATCAGCGTCATGTCTTCGAGGTAGCGATGAGGGTTTTCCTGGATGTCGCGCAGCAGATCGTCGAGCCGCACCGTTACCGAGTCGATGTTGTTGTAGAGACTGGGATCGTTGGCAAGGCGGCCGAGGGTGCCCTCGCCCGACTCAATCTGCTCGGAGATTGCGCCAAGGGCCGAGGTGGTGCGTTCAAGGTTGGCGAGGTTCTGCTCCAGGCGGTCGAGACTGCGATTCACGCGCTGCACCGTTACGCCCAGCGTGTCAGCGTTCTCGCTGGTGAAGGCGTGCAGGTCGGCGGTGAGTCCCTCCAGGTTCTGGATCGTGCGGCGCAGGGTTTCTTCTTCGCCGTCGGTCACCGATTCAAGATTGGCAGAGACGGTACGCAGCGAAGCCAGCGTCTGCTGCAGGTCGCCCCCTTCTTCCATCTGCTGGGCCAGCGCCTGTGTTAGGCGTGCGGTGTTGGTGATTGCCGTATCGGCTTGCGACGTGATCTCAGGGCCGCGCTGCGTGAGCTGGTCGATTATGCCGGGTCCGTCGGGGGTTTCGATGGTGCTGCCCGGCTGCAGGGGCGGGTTGGAGGCAGGGCCGGGCCGGATGCCGAGGCGCACGCCGCCGAGGGCCGAGAACCCTTTCACTTCGGCGATAGATCCTTCGGGAATGAGCACGTCGTCGTTCACGCGAAACCGTACCCGTACCACCTCGTCGTCTTGGCGAAGCCGCACGGACTCGACCGTGCCTACGTTCACGCCACTCAGCCGCACCGGATTGCCCGAAGACAGCCCGCTTACGTTATCAAAGTCGGCAACCAGGATGTAGCTGCCACGAAAGAGTGGCAGGTCTTGAAAGTAGCGCACCCCCACAACAAGCACAACGGCGGCCAGGATGATGGAGATGCCGACTTTAAGTTCATTACTGTATTTCATGAAGGTGCGTAACGCGTGGTCTGATTACGAAGGAGAAGAGGCGGTGCGAGGCGTGCCTACATGGTACTCGTTGGCAGTCACAAACGAGTCGAGCACGGTATCTTTTCGTGCATGGATGTCATCGACGGGTCCTACCCAGTGTAGCGTCTTTCCGTAGAGGAAGGCGGCCCGGTCAGCAATATTAAACACCGAGTGCATGTCGTGCGTCACGACTACACTGGTTACGTTCATCTCTTCAGCCAGATGCTGGATGAGATCATCGATGGTGTTCGACGTTTCAGGGTCGAGTCCGCTGGTGGGCTCGTCGTACAGAATGTATTTTGGCTTCAGCGCAATAGCCCGTGCCAGGGCAACACGCTTCCGCATCCCCCCGGAAAGCTCGGCCGGTTTTTTCGGGCCCACGTCGGGCATCCGTACAAGCGAGAGGCATTCTTCGACGCGGTTGTTCACTTCGTCTGCTGCAAGATCGGAGAAGTACTGCAGCGGAAACGCGACGTTCTCGAACGACGTCATCGAGTCGAAGAGTGCCCCGCCCTGAAACAGCACGCCAAAGCGCTTGCGCACCTCGCGCAGCTTCTGGTACGACACCGAGCAGATGTCAACATTGTCAACCAGCACGCGGCCTCTGTCGGGCGAGAGCAGCCCCACAATGTGTTTCATAAGGACGCTCTTTCCCGACCCGGAGCGCCCAATAATTGCGAGCGTCTCGCCATCTTCAATGTCAAGCGATACATCTTCGAGTACGTCTAACGTACCGAAGCTCTTGTGCAGGTTCTGGATTTCGATCATGAGCAATGCAAGTCCTGAAACGGATGCAACAAGCGAAGACGTACGCGACAACACGAGTCCATACGTCGAAGGGCCGAGAGGTTAGCGCATTAGAGCAGAAGAATGGCCAGGGCCAGGTCGGCCAGGAGCACAAACACACAGCTCTGTACGGCGGCCTCTGTTGTGCTTTGCCCTACGCCTTCTGCGCCGCCCTGGGTGTAATACCCCTTGTAGCAGGCAATTGAGGTGATGATAAACCCAAACGTGACCGACTTGATCAGCCCAAAGTACGGATCGAACGGCTGGTAGAACTGGCGCGCACCTTCGACAAACTCCGTCGTACTGAGCAGTCCGCCTGCCTCTGCAATGAGGATGCCGCCACCAATGCCAATCAGGCACGCAAAGATGTAGAGCACCGGAAACATCACGATGCCTGCCAGCACGCGGGGGAGAATGAGGAAGCTGATGGAGTTGAGGCCCATCACTTCAAGCGCATCGATCTGCTCAGACACGCGCATGGTGCCCAGCTCAGCCGCGATCCGCGCGCCAACGCGCCCGGCCAGGATGAATGCGGTGATCACTGCAGCCAGCTCCAGCATCATAGACGGAACGACGATGGAGCCAATAATCGTGTTGGGCACGAACGACTCCTGCAGTTGATAGGCGGTCTGTACGGTAAGTACCGCTCCAGTGAACGCAGCGGCCAGAGCAACGATCGGCACCGAGTCCACGCCGATGCGCACCATCTGCGTCACGAAGTTTCCCCAGTACGTACGCACCTCACCCATCGACGAGAAGGCACGCCCCAGCAAGATAAAGTACTTGCCGATAGCTTCCAGAGGAGCAAGTAGACGGTCAGTCACCAGGGCATAAGGATCAGCGAACAGATTGCGAATGGGGGCGAAGCAGCCGGCATACGGCGTGGATCAGTAGGTTTCACCCCTAAGCTGCAGATAAGCACAAGTCGTAACGACAGCAGTAGGTGCATGCCACGCCCGGCAGAATGGTTCCTGTTAACGTGGTATCCTCCGGATGCTTCATTGCACCAGCGAGGCAGATTTCCCATATAATGCGTCGTACCTGCGCTGTACGGGAGCGAACAGGACCCGGTGCCTCCGCTTACATTCTTGTGCGCATCTGTTTGCACACCTGCTTTGGTTCCCTTTCGTACATTTCATTACACCATATGGGTTCGTCATCACGCTACGTCTGCCAGGAATGTGGACACACCGCCCACAAATGGATGGGCAAGTGCTCTGGCTGCGGCGCCTGGAATACGCTGGTCGAGGAAAAGCCAGCGTCTAAGGTAAAAGCCCGTGTCCCGAAATCGCCCTCGCGCAGCAATGGGGATACCACGAATCCCCCTGAACCGATTACCGACGTAGAGCTCGGCCCCGAAACGCGCCTCGAAACGGGCATGGCCGAGTTCGACCGCGTTATGGGGGGCGGTATCATGCAGGGCTCGTTCAGCCTCATTGCGGGCGACCCGGGCATCGGGAAGAGCACGCTGATGACCGAGTTGGGGCGCTTCTTGCCCGACCGTACTATCCTATACGTAACGGGCGAGGAGTCGAAGCGGCAGGTCAAGCTGCGTGCGCAGCGCCTCGGTGTAGATAGCGATCAGCTGCTTCTGCTTGCAGAAACCAATGTCGAGGCCATTGGCGCTGCCGTGCGCTCCTGCGACCCCGACCTGCTCATTGTAGACTCAATTCAGACGATCTTTCGCCCCGATCTGTCGAGCGCGCCGGGGTCGGTCAGTCAGGTACGCGAAAGCACCGCCTCGCTGCTCAAGATCACCAAAGAAGACGAGTTTTCAACGTTCCTGGTCGGCCATGTAACCAAGAAGGGCACGATCGCCGGACCGCGTGTGCTGGAGCATATGGTGGATACGGTGCTGTACTTCGAAGGCGACCGCCACCATGCGTTCCGCATTCTGCGTAGCGTGAAGAATCGCTTTGGCGCGGCCAACGAGATCGGGGTGTTCGAGATGCGCGAAACCGGCCTGCACGAAGTCCCCAACCCCAGCGAGATTTTTCTTTCGGAGCGCGGCTACGGGGTAAGCGGCTCGGCAGTGGTCTGTTCGATGGAGGGCACCCGGCCCATCCTTGTAGAGGTGCAGGCGCTCGTGTCGCCCAGCTCGTACGGCACCCCCCAGCGCACCGCAACTGGGTTCGAGTACTCGCGCCTGCAGATGCTGCTGGCGGTGCTGGAGAAGCGGGTCGGACTCGCGTTCTCAGACCACGACGTGTTCATCAACATCGCGGGCGGTGTGAAGCTGAACGAGCCTGCCGTTGATCTGGGCACCGCGGTGGCGGCGGTGTCGTCGTTCCGCGACGTGCCTACGGATACCAACGCCGTGCTCATTGGTGAGGTCGGACTCGGGGGCGAGATTCGCACGGTGAGTCAGCTGGGGCCTCGCCTGAAGGAGGCCGCGAAGCTCGGGTTCGAGCGGGCGGTGGTGCCCGCCAACAACCTCGAACACACGACCGCGCCGGAGGGCATCGACGTGATCGGGGCCAATACGCTCCGGGATGTACTCGACACGGTGCTATAGCGCCGGACTGTAGTACTGGACCGGGGCGCCGGACTGGGGCGCCTCGTGAAACGGTACACCGGGTCAGTGCTGAAGCACGGCCTCACGATACGCCTGCATCGTGGGCTCGATGACGGGCGCCGGGGTGGAGCGCTGCATCACGGCCTGGAGGGCCTCGGGTACCGGCACCGTTTCGCCGATGAGCGGCTCCACCACGGTGTCGAACTTGGCCGGGTGCGCCGTGGCCACCAACACCCAGTGGGCATCGTCGCGCTGCTCGCGCGCGGCAGCTGCCGTGGCGGTATGCGGATCCCACACCGTATCCCACACCGCCGGCCCCTGCTGGATCTGCCGTTCGATCTCGGCATCCAACACCTGCACCGCATCACCCTGCGCACGCACCGAATCCACATCCGGCCAGTGGTGACGCAGGCGCTCCATGTTGCTCGGGTCGCCCACATCCATCGCCGTGGCCAGGGTCTCCCGCGTGGGGTGCGGCTCCCAGGTGCCCGTTTCCAGAAAATCGACGACCGGACGGTTTTCGTTGGTGGCCATCACAATCTCGCGGATCGGACTGCCCATCGCACGCGCATAAAACGCCGCAACCGCGTTGCCCAGATTGCCGGAGGGCACGATGAATCCAGGCGCCTCGCCGTGGCGCGCTACATACCAGCGGCTGGCGGCAGCGTAATACGTAAGCTGCGGCAGCAAGCGTCCCACATTGATGCTGTTGGCCGAAGACAAACGCTTTTCCGTCGAGAGCACCTCATCCTGAAACGCCCCCTTCACCAGGCGCTGGCAATCGTCAAAATCGCCGTTGACGGCCAGCGTGCGCACGTTCTTATCCCACCCGGTCAGCTGCTTCTCCTGACGCTCCGAGACGCGTCCCTTCGGATACGACACCACCACCTCCACGTTGGGCTTTTCATAGAACGCAGCGGCCACCGCCGCCCCCGTATCCCCCGACGTAGCCACCAGAATCGTGATCGGCTGGTCGGCACCTTCATTGAGATGCGAAAGCGCCGCCGCCAAGAAGCGCGCGCCCACGTCTTTAAACGCAGCCGTAGGCCCGTGAAAGAGCTCCAGCACCGCCGTATTGCGCCCCAGGTCACGCAGCGGCACCGGAAACGAGAACGTGTCGGCACAGACCTCCGCGAGCACAGGCGCAAGCGGATCGTCTTCGAAGTAGGGCGCCAGCATGTGCGTAGCAATGTCAGCAATGTCGCCCGAAGGCGCTTCGGCAGGATCCACCTGCGGAAACGAGGCGGGTACGTAGAGTCCACCATCGGGCGCCAGGCCCCGGGTCAGGGTTTCAGACGGCGTTGCGCGGTGGTCGGAGTCGCGGGTGCTTACGAAATGCATGCGGGGGCAGGGTGTGTTCAGGGGGATGCGAGAGGGCGGTCGTTACGACGAGGGGTCGGGCATACCCGGTGGCCCCGACGCTCGTTCAGCCGCCCGTTCAGCGCGCCCGGCTTCGTCATGCAGTTCAGCGCGGAGGCGCGGCAGCGCGTCGGGATACGTCTTCTGCAGATAGGCCACGATCTTCTCGCGGACCTCGCAGCGGAGCTCCCACAGGTCGGGGGCGCTGCGGGCGCTCATCAGCGCACGCATCTCTACCGTACGCTCGGTGGTGTTCGTCACGTGCAGACGCCACACGCGCCCGTCGTAGTACTCCGAGTCCTCGACAATCTCACCCAGCGCAGTACGTACCTCGTCAAACGGCACCGTATGATCTACATAGAGAAACACCGTACCGAGCAGCTCCGACGTTTCGCGTGTCCAGTTCTGAAAGGGCTGTTCAATGAAGTACGTGATGGGCACCACAATGCGGCGCTGATCCCACACGCGCACCACCACATAGGTGAGTGTGATCTCCTCAACCCATCCGAAATCCCCCTCCACGATCACCACATCATCAACGCGAATCGGCTGCGTGAACGCCACCTGAAACCCGGCTACGATCGTGCCAATCGTGCGCTGGGCCGCGAATCCAACAACAATACCGACAACGCCTGCCGAGGCCAGCAGTCCGGTACCCAGACTGCGGAAAGTCTCATACTCAAACAGGATGATGCCAAGCGCCACCACACTTATGACAATGATGGCGATGCGCCGCAGCAGCCGCGTCTGCGTTACGACCTTGCGAGCGCGCAGGTTGTCCGCCTCGTCGATCGAGAAACGATCCGCGATCAGATCCTCAATGGCGTGGATGCCCGCTACAAGCAGCCATGCGATACCCACCACGAATAGCGTGTGCATTGCAGCACGCAGCCCCTCCTCCAGCGCCGGATCGGCCGCCGGGCCAAACACGGGAAGAAGCGCCCGAACAACCAGAAGCGGAATCAGCAGCTGCAGGGGACGATAGCTGCGGTCCAGCAGGCTCGTGCGCAGGGGGCTATCGCCGCCCAGGCGGGTGTTCAACGCACGCATCCCCCAGAATGCTACGGCGTGGAGAACGAGTCCGATAGTAACAGCGGCCGCCATCCAGGCGGTTGTGTAGAGAAAAAGCTGCATCGGTACGTAAAAGCGATTGAGAGGCAATCAGGAGCGCAAAACGGTTTTACGTCTCTGATGGTGCGTCTGATGGCGCGTCCACCCGCCGCGTGCCTGTGCTGGCCACGGGGGCAGTCCAGATGTCAGCGTCTAAGTCTTCGGTGGCGAAGGCGCGGCGCATGGCGGTGCCTACGCGCTCGGCGACGGCGGCGTCGGGACACCACGCAAAGACGCTGGGTCCGGCGCCCGAAATGGAGCCGCCCAGTGCGCCGGCCTCGCGGGCGGCAGCCTGCACGGCAGCAAAGCCGGGAATGAGGCGCGCCCGGTGCGGCTCAATCATCACGTCGCGCAGTGAGCGCCCAATGAGTGGCAGGTTGTTCTGCGCACATCCCGCCACGAGCGCAGCCAGGTTGGCGCTCTGCTGCACGGCAATGGGCACGGGCACTGCCTCGGGTAAAACGGCGCGGGCGGAGCGGGTGGAGATCTGCATGTGGGGGTGTGCCAGTGCGGCGTGCAGGCCCTCAGGCACCGAAATGGGCACGACATCGATCGGGTCGAGGCTGCGCGTGAGCGCTACACCGCCATAAACCATGGGCACTACGTTGTCGCCATGAAGCGCCCCGCTGGCCACTTTTTCGCCGAGCAGCGCGTAATGCAGCACCTCGTCGTCGGTCAGGGGCGGGTCGACCAGGACCTGCGCGGCTTTCATGGCGGCCACTGCCGAGGCGGCGGACCCGCCCATGCCCGAGCTCAGCGGAATGCCCTTGTGGATGTGCACGCGAAAGCCGTACGGCAGGTCGCGATCGGCCAGCAGCGCCAGTAGGCCCACCGTGGCGGTGTTCGCCTTCGGCTGACGCGGCAGCTCCGTTACGCATCCGGTTATCGAGCCAATCTCGACAGTCGGGTGGTCAATGCGCTCGATGCGCACGCGGTCGTGCACCGCATCGAAGGCCCCGCCCAGCACGTCGTAGCCTACGGCCACATTGCCGATGGATCCGGGGGAGCGGGCCGTGGCGGTGGTGGGGATGGCGTCGGATTGGGTATCGATGTCTGTTGCCATATGAACCGTGTCGATTTGTATTGTACTTGCATTGTACATCGCGGGTAGGGACACGGCGCGCCGTGTCCGTACGGGCGGAATTGCCACGGATGCACGGAGTCGGTGCCTGTTACGCATCCACAATACGCAGCAGGTCAGCAAACACGCCCGCGGCCGTCACATCGGGTCCGGCACCGGGGCCCT
Source organism: Longimonas sp. (assembly GCF_040409695.1). Taxonomy (GTDB): domain Bacteria; phylum Bacteroidota; class Rhodothermia; order Rhodothermales; family Salinibacteraceae; genus Longimonas. The sequence continues at coordinate 4,585 of NZ_JARWGJ010000136.1, read as the reverse complement.
GCACGATGAGCGGGTTCTCGTTGTAGCGTTCGGTGCGGAACTGCACGATGTTGTCGGTGCGGTGGATGCGCGCAAACGCATGCTCGTCGTCGTATCGCCCCAGGCGCACCGACGCCTCGCCGGTGTGGTCGACCGCTCCTACAAACCGAAGCACCTGTCCGGCCGCGCGGGCCTCGCGCAGAATGTTCGTCATGGCCTCGTCGTGCTCGGGCAGGCCCGCCATAAACGCATCCACCGAACCATCGGTAAGCGCATTGGGCACCAGGCTCTCCACCGCAACGTCGTCGAGCGTAATGTCGAGCCCCATCTCGCGCCCGAGAATGACCACCTTGCGGGCTACGTCCATCCCCGACAGGTCGTCGCGCGGGTCGGGCTCGGTGAAACCGTTGGCCTTCGCTTCGCGCAGAATATCGGAAAACGCGCGCTCGCCGTCAAATGCGTTGAAGAGGTACGACAGCGTGCCCGACAGAATCCCCTCAATGCGCAGCACGCGGTCGCCGGTTTCGACCAGGTTGTTCAGCGTCTGAATGATGGGCAGCCCGGCCCCCACGGTCGTCTCATAGAGGTATCGGGCGGATGCGGAGCGCCGGGCCTGTTGTAGCGCGCGGTACGCCGAGAGCGGCGCGGTGCTCGCTTTTTTGTTGGGCGTCACCACGTGGATGCCCTGCTCCAGCCAGCGGGTATATCGCGCTGCCACAGCCGGACTCGACGTGCAGTCGATGAGCACCGCGTGCGGGTGGTAGTCGGTCTGGACGTGGTCGGCCAGCACGTCGAGGTCGCTCGGATGCGCCTGCTCGCGGAGCGCCTCCTGCCAGCCGTCCAGATCCAGGCGCTGCTCATCGAGTGCCATGTAGCTGCTGTTGGCAATGCCGCGCACCCGGATATCAATGCGCTGCTCCTCACGCAGCCGCTCGGCCTGCGAGTCAAGCTGTGCGAGGAGCGCTCCGCCCACATTGCCCGGTCCGATGATGCCTACCGAGAGGGTGTGGTTCGAGAGGTAGAACCCGGCGTGCGCAGCGCGCAGCGCCCTGGTGGCGTCGTCGCCATCGACCACAGCGGTGATGTTGCGCTCGGAGGAGCCCTGTGCCATGGCCCGCACGTTCACGCCCGCCTGTCCGAGCGCGCCGAAGAACGTGGCGGCGATGCCCGGCGTGCCCGCCATCCGATCGCCCACCACCGCAAGCACGCTGCACCGGTCGGTTACCTGCACCGGATGCAGGTGGCCCTGGTGAATCTCGGCATAGAAGGCGTCTTCGGCAGCGGCGCGGGCGGCATCGGCCTGGGCCTGGGGCACCGCGAAGCAGATGGAGTGCTCCGAGCTGCCCTGCGAGATAACGACCACCGACACGTTCGCATCTTCCAGCGCGCTAAAGAGCCGCCGGGCGATCCCCGGAACGCCCATCATCCCCGACCCTTCCAGATTGACCAGCGCCAGGTCGTTGATCGTAGCAAAGCCCTTCACGGGGCGCTCCGTTTCGCCGTTCAGGTGGATGCGGGTGCCCGGATCTTCCGGTGAAAAGGTGTTGCGGATGTGGATGGGTATCTCACGGTCGAACGCTGGGGCCAGCGTACGCGGATGGATCACCTTTGCGCCAAAGTAGGCCAGCTCCATGGCCTCCTGATACGAGATCGCGTCGAGGCGCTGCGCGTCGGGCACCAGGCGCGGGTCGGCGCTCATCACGCCATCTACGTCGGTCCAGATATGCACCGCGCTGGCCTCCAGTAGCGACGCAACGATCGCTGCCGAAAAGTCGCTGCCGTTGCGTCCGAGCGTCGTTGGGGCCCCCTTTGGCGTAGACGCCACGTAGCCTGTTACGATCAGCACGTCGGCCTCGGCATGCTCTGCACGCCAGCGCTCCCAGCGTGTACGCGTGGCCTCGCGGTCGACCGTCGGCCCCATCGTGTCGTGACGCACGATGAGCACGTCCCGCGCATTCAAGAAGGCCGATTGCACCCCCGCATCTGCCAGGCGGGCATGCAGGAGCCGTGCGCTCCAGACCTCGCCGAATCCTGCAATCAGGTCACGGGCTGTGTCCGATACCGTGCCGAGGAGCTCGCCGGTCTGCAGCACATCGCGAATGGTCTGCACGTCGCGATCCACCGCGTTGGCCGCATCGCGGGCCGCGCTTTCGCTGAGCACGGCATGCACATACTCGTGCTGCGCCTGCCGGATCGCCTCGGCTTGTTCGAGACGCGCTTTGTGCGGCTGCGTTGTGTCAGCAAGTGCAAGCAATCTGTCGGTTGTGCCTCCCATGGCCGATACGACGGTAGCGCACGGGGGATTGCACTGCTGAATGAGCGTAGCGACATGCTTGAGGCGGTCGGCATCGGCAAGACTGGTACCGCCAAACTTATAGACGGTCCACGGAGACGGGTCGGGCATAGAACAACAGGTGTTGAGGGGCAAGCAGTTCAGTTGACGTGCGCTTAACGGATGCGCCCGTTAAGCGGTTGCATGCGGGGAGGCACAGATAATAAACATGATCACCGGAGGGGCGAAACGACCGACGAAGTAAACAGATCAACCGCCACCGCGATACACCAGGCGCTACCGTGTGGCAACGCAATTTCTACGACCACATCATCCGCAACCGCCGTTTCCTGCATCGCATCCGCCGGTACATTCACGACAACCCGGCCCGGTGGACACAGAATCGATTCCATTCGCACGGATGAGCACTCAACGGATGAACACTCACACAACAACACGCCCGGCCTCCCATGCAGGGCGACCGGGCGCGGTTGGTGCCAGCGATGAACGTACGCGGCATCACCCACATCCGCTACTCGTGCCACACGCCGGGCAGATGTAGCAGGCGCCGCTGCGCACGGTGATCGTGCCGCAGTTGCTGCAGGGCGGCGAATCCTCCTGGTTCTTGTAGGTGGTTTTCGCTGTGGTCTGCATGGCCGCCTTCTGGGCCGGGGCGTCGCTCGCGGTCTCTATGAAGGCATCGATGGTCTGACCGATAAGCGAGTCCTCGTCGTCGACCGGCTGGGCTTGCTTGGATGCCGGCGTCTCGGACGCGGGCGCGTTCATCGTTCCGAAGTCGAGTTCGGCCTGGGCGGTGTCGGAGGCCGCTTCGCCGCTACGGGTGTTCTGCCCCATAGCGGCGGACTTAGGGTTTTCGGTACCCTCCGCCACACCGGACGTCTTTGGTTCCGCATCCAGAAACTTGATGGATAGGTATCGGAAGATGTAGTCCATCATCGACTTGGCGATGGGGATCTGCTTGTTGTTGGTGAAGCCGCTTGGCTCAAACCGCATGTGGCTGAACTTGCGGCACAGATCCTCCAGCGGCACGCCATACTGCAGCGCAATCGATACGCTGGTGGCAAAGGCATCCATCATGCCGGCAAGGGTCGAGCCCTGTTTGGCAATGGTGATGAAGATCTCACCCGGCTGCTCGGTCTCAGGATAGAGCCCCACCGTCAGGTAGCCTTCGTGCCCAGCAATCGAGAACTTATGCGTGATCGACGGACGCTCATCCGGCAAACGCTTGCGGGTCGGCTTGTACACGACCTTCTCGCGGATCTCCGGGTCGGCAGGCTCGGCGTCAGGCATCGCGCCGTCGCCCGAGGGTTCGGCCTGGGCGGCGGCCTCCTTGGCAGCGGCTTTCTCGGCGTCGGACTTCTGCGTGTTGCCGCCTTCGCTGGTCGACAGGGGCTGACTCCGCTTCGAGTTCTCGCGGTAGATCGCGACCGCCTTACAGCCGACCTCCCAGCCTTTCTGGTAGGCATCGGCGATGTCGTCGGGGTCGACGTTCTCGGGCATATTCACGGTCTTGCTGATGGCCCCCGAGACGAACGGCTGCACCGCGCCCATCATCTTGATGTGGCCGAGGTGGTGAATCGACCGCTCGCCGTTGTTTGGCGCAAATGCGCAGTCGAATACCGGCAGATGCTCATCTTTGAGCTGCGGCGCGCCCTCGATCGTATCGTGCTCGTCGATATAGGCGATGATCGCCTCGATCTCATTTTCGGAGTAGCCCAGGCGGTTCAGTGCCAACGGCACCGTCTTGTTCACGATCTTGAACATGCCTTCCCCATCGCCGGCCAGCAGCTTGTACTTCACCAGTGCAATATCGGGCTCAATGCCGGTGGTATCGCAATCCATGAAGAAGCCAATGGTGCCGGTAGGTGCCAGTACCGTGGACTGCGCATTGCGGTAGCCGTGGCGCTTGCCCAGCGCGACCATGCGTTCGGCGCTCTCGTGCGCAGCCTGCAGCAGATCATCCGGGCAGTTGTCGCGGTCGATGTCGTGCACCGCATCGCGATGCATGCGCATCACGTTGAGCATCGGCTCTTCGTTCGTGGCATATTCCTCAAACGGACCAATGCCCTTGTTCGCGGCAATCTCGGCGCTGCGCGCATACGCTTCGCTGTGCTCAATCGCCATGATGGCCCCCGCCACGGCGCGACCTTCGTCGCTGTCGTACGGCAGCCCCATCGCCATGAGCAGCGCACCGATGTTGGCGAAACCAAGTCCGAGCGGACGCAGCCGGTGGCTGTTTCGGGCAATGGATTCGGAAGGATAGCCGGCGTTATCCACCAGAATCTCCTGGGCCGTAATGTAGATGCGCGCCGC
>NZ_JARWGJ010000135.1:0-6800 GCF_040409695.1 Longimonas sp. | reverse complement strand
TACCTGATTGATCCTGAGCCCCACGGTGACGAACGTGGCTTTTTTGCCCGCATGCTCTGTGTCGATGAGCTTGCAGCACACGGACTCAACATGCAGATCATGCAGGTCAACATCAGCTACAGCGCGAAAGCCGGTACGCTGCGGGGGCTTCACTACCAAATGCCTCCGCATTCCGAGGCCAAGATCGTGCGCTGTACGCGGGGGGCCATCTTCGACGTAATGGTTGACCTGCGCTCCGCCTCAGACACGTATAGGCAGTGGTTTGGCGCCGAACTCAGCGCCGACAACCGCCGCCTGGCCTACATCCCTGAAGGATGCGCTCACGGCTTTCTCACCCTCACCGACGACACAGAAGTCATGTACCCCGTCACCGCCCGCTACGCCCCCGAGTCCGAGAACGGCATTCGCTACGACGACCCTGCACTCGATATCGCATGGCCTGCGGCGGTGCGCGTAGTCTCCGATAAAGACCAGTCCTGGCCGTTTCTTGCTCCCTCCGGTCTGTTGCCTCCTCTAACTCCTTTGACTAACCCTCTCGCTGACCCGCTATGATTATTGTAGATACCGCCCTCCAACAGCGCGAAGCTGACAACAACCCCATCCGCGTAGCGCTTGTCGGCGCCGGATATCAGGGCCGCGGCGTTGCCCTGCAGATCTGCACAGCTATCACCGGGATGCGCCTTGTGGCCATCTCCAACCGCACCCTCCCGCGCGCCGAGGCTGCCTACGCCGAGGCCGGGATCGACGATGTAACCCACGTACGCACCGTGTCTGCGCTCGAAGAAGCCATTGCGGCCGACCGATTCGCAGTCACGGAGGATGCAGAGTTGCTCTGCCGTGCCGAAGGCATCGACGCGATTATTGAGGCCACCGGCACATTCGAGTTTGGCGCCCAGGTCGCGCTCGCTGCAATCGAAAACGGCAAGCACCTGATTCTCTCGAACGCCGAACTGGATGCCACGCTCGGCCCTATTTTGAACGTCTACGCCGAACAGGCCGGAGTTGTGCTCACCGACATCGACGGCGACCAGCCCGGTAGCATGATGAACCTGTACCGGTTTGTCGATGCCATTGGATACCGCCCGGTACTGGTCGGAAACATAAAAGGTCTGCTCGATCACTACCGCACGCCTGAGACGCAGCGCGCATGGGCCGAAAAGCACGGCCAGGCACCCTACATGGTCACCTCATTCGCGGATGGTACCAAGATCTCAATGGAAAACGCCGTAGCCGCCAACGCCACGGGCTTCCCCGTCGGGCAGCGCGGCATGTATGGGCCTCGCTGTGCGCACGTTACCGAGGCCGTCGATCTGTTTCCCAAAGACGAGTTGCTCGACACCGGACTCAACGACTACGTGATCGGCGCCGAGCCCGGTCCAGGGGTCTTTGTCATTGCTTACAACGACCACCCTGTAAAGCGACAGTATACTTCGGTGCTGAAGATGGGCGACGGGCCGTTCTACGTGTTCTACACGCCGTATCATCTCCCCCATCTTGAAGTGCCGCTCACCGTGGCCCGTGCCGTCTGCTTCGGCGACGCCACGGTGGCACCCCTCGGCCCGCCTGTATGCCACGTGCTTGCCCTGGCCAAGCGCGACCTGAAGCAGGGCGAGACGCTCGACGGACTCGGCGGCTTCTGCACATACGGCTGGATCGATAACGCCGATGTCACCTACCGCGACAACCTGCTTCCGCTTGGTCTTTCAGAGGGCGCCACGCTCTTGCGCGACATCCCCAGAGATCAGGCGCTTACCTTCGATGATGTGCTACTCCCTGAGGGCCGACTCATCGATCGCCTCTGGGCCGAGCAGACCGCCCACTTTGGCATGGCCCCTGTACGTGCTACCGCATAGGCCGCACGACGCTGCATTACAGACCGTTCTTCTTACTCACTTGCCACCCCGCACTCCCATGAAAGCTGTTATTTTAGCTGGCGGATACGGCACCCGCCTCTCCGAAGAAACGGGTGTACGCCCCAAACCCATGGTCGAAATCGGTAACCGGCCCATCCTGTGGCATATCATGAAAATTTACGCCCACCATGGCGTAACCGACTTCATCATCTGCTGCGGATACAAAGGCTATATGATCAAGGAGTACTTCTACAACTACCATCTTTTAAATGCCGACATGCGGGTCGACTTGGGCACCCGCAGCACAACGTTTCTGAACAACACCAGCGAGCCGTGGACGGTGTCGCTGATCGATACGGGCTCCGGAACCCTTACCGGCGGGCGCCTCAAACGAGTTAGCGCGCTGCTCGACGATGAGCCGTTTTTCTTTACGTACGGAGATGGCGTTGCAAATATCGACATCGGAGCGTCGCTCGCCTTTCACCGCGAGCATGGCCTGCTGGCTACGATGACGGCCGTGCAGCCCCCCGGTCGCTTTGGCACGTTTTCGCTGAACGAGGGAACCGCACGCGTAACGCGCTTCCGTGAAAAGCCTCAGGATGGAGACGCCTGGATCAACGGGGGCTTTTTTGTGCTCGACCCGGCGGTTATTGACTACATCGACGGCGACGATACGACCTGGGAGCGCGACCCGCTGGAGCGTCTGGCCCGAGAGGGCGAACTGGCAGCCTATCGCCATGACGGATTCTGGCATCCGATGGATACGCTCAAAGACAAAAACACGCTGAACCAGCTCTGGGACCAAGGCTCCCCTCCCTGGGCGCTGTGGATGGAAGCGCTTTCAGGTGCAGAAAACGCCTGGCCGGCTGAAGACGTCCCCCTCGCGCCGCGTCATCACCAGCGGGCGCCCGTCTCTCACCATCCCTCGTTTTAGAGACGAGGTCCTCAGAACCTGTTTGGGTTTTGGTTTGCTGGCGAGAGCGAGCGTCGCTGCGGCGAAAATTGGACCACGATAGAGGTTCGTAGCCGGGGCTACGGGCCGAAATCGGGGGCAATTTGCAGCCCAGCGGAGCCGCTCGCAGCCCAAATTAAGAAATCAAAACAGGTTCTCAGTACAATACTTCGCCAGCAATGTGTAAGCAGGTCAGGCCGTTCGTTCGGGTACGGGATGTCGGGTTTCGCCGGCCCCGTACACGACGAATTTCTGCGTGGTGAGCGCCTGCAAGCCCATCGGGCCGTAGGCGTGGAGCTTGGTCGTTGAGATCCCGATCTCAGCGCCAAGTCCGAGCTCGCCTCCATCTGAAAAGCGCGATGACGCGTTCACGAGCACTACCGAGGCATCTACCGTACGCACAAATTCTCGCGCCGTGGGCAGGTCATCGGTTACAATAACTTCGGTATGATTCGATCCGTAGGTCGCGATGTGGTCTCGGGCCTCCTGATTGCTCTCCACCACGCGCATCGCGATCGTAAGATCAAGAAACTCAGCAGCGTAGTCATCCTCAGTGGCCGGCTCTACGTCGGGCACGCGGGCACGCACCTGCGCGTCGCCCCGCACGGTGACGCCAGCGTCTTGAAGCAGCGTGCACGCCCGTGGCACATACGTGTCGGCCACGTCTTCGTGCACGAGGAGCGTCTCCAGCGCGTTGCAGACGCTCGGGCGCGAGGTCTTGCCATCGATGAGCAGGTCGTCGGCGATGTCGAGGTTCGCCGCCGCATCCACATACAGATGACAGACGCCCTTGTAATGCTTGATGACAGGGATGCGGCTGGTTTCGTCGACGAAGCGAATCAGCCCCTCGCCGCCGCGTGGAATGACCAGGTCGATGTGCTGGTTGAGCGTGAGCATCTCCTGCACCGCGGCGCGGTCGGTCGTGGGCACGAGCGTGATGGCAGCCGGGTTCACGTCTTCCGCTTCAAGCGCTTCATGTAAAGCGTCGGCAATGGCGTGGTTGGCATGGAACGCCTTGGATCCGCCCCGAAGAAACACCGCGTTGCCCGCCTTGAAGCAGAGTCCGGCGGCATCGGAGGTGACATTGGGGCGGGCTTCATAGATCATGCCAATAACGCCCAGCGGGATGCGCATGCGCCCAACCTCAATGCCGCTGGGGCGCGTGGTCGTCGCTGACATCTGTCCGACCGGGTCTGAAAACCCTGCCACCTCACGCAGGGCGGTCGCCATCTTCTGGAGGCGCTCTTCGTTAAGCACGAGGCGGTCAATCATTGCCTCGGGGAGTCCGTCGTTGCGAGCACCGGATACGTCGGTGGCGTTGGCTTCCAGGATGGCGTCCTGGTGGTCGAGCAGCGCGTCGGCCATGTGCTGAAGTACGCGGTTCTTGCGTGCGGTTGAGAGATTCGCGACCTGCCGCGCAGCCTCGCTGCATGCCGCCGCCAGAGATTCAATAGAATGGTCGGATGCGGTGGAAGCGTTGGCCATGGGATGTAGCGTTGGTTGTGCGTGAAGAAACTTTATGTTCGTACCAAGTGCATCTGCGCTTGTGCCGCACGCGGGCCGGTACGTGTGGTAGGTACGCGCGGCGCCACACGACACGTGCACGAAGCAGACGCACCTGCTACAGTAGCACCAGATCGTTTCGGTGAATGACGTAGTCGACAGGTGCGGTGTCGAGGACCTCGGCCATAGCGGTACTGTGCCTGCCCTGAATAGCCTGCACCTCAGCGGCTCCGTACTGCGTAATGCCCTTTGCAACGGGCTGGATCTCGCCCCCAATGCGCAGCGCCACGGTCACTGCATCACCCCGCGCGAACGTACCCTGCACATCTGTAATCCCTGACGGCAGCAGCGACGCCCCCTGCTCCTGAAGCGCACGGGCAGCGCCTGCGTCTACGAAGAGCGTGCCGGTAGCAGACAGGGCGTGGCGCATCCAGTGCTTACGGCTGGAGAGCTGCCGGTCGGGCGCCGCCGCCTTGAAGAGCGTGCCAGGCACCGTTCCGCCACGCAGGGCGTCGAAGTGGGCTCGCTTTGTACCGTTGACGATGACGGCCGGAATGCCGCGGTCGGTCGCTTTTTCGGCAGCCTCAATCTTCGTGCGCATCCCCCCGGTGGCCGCAGCGTGATGACTCCCTCCCGCAAGGGCATAGATCGACGCATCGATCGCATCGACCTGGGGGATGCGGGTCGCACCCGGCGTGGCGTGGGGGTCGGCGTCGTACAGCCCGTCTACATCAGAGCACATGACGAGCAGGTCAGCCTCAGCGAGCACGGCGACGAACGCGGCCAGGTTGTCATTGTCGCCCACGTGCAGTTCCTCAACGGCTACGGTATCGTTTTCATTCACGATAGGCAGTGCGCCGGTGTCGATGAGCGCAGAGAGCGTGTTTTTGGCGTTCACAAAGCGCGAACGGCGGCGCAGGTCGTCGTAGGTAAGCAGGACCTGCGCGCAGGGCACGTCGAAAAGGCGGCTCCAGTGCTGCATGAGAAGCGACTGCCCGATGGCAGCCAGCGCCTGCTTCTCCGGGATAGTGAGCGACGTGGTAGCATCTGCGCGACCCTGTGCGGCGCGTCCGGCTGCCACAGCCCCTGACGACACCACGATCACGGTCTTCCCCTGCGCCCGATGCTCCCGTATCCACTGCGCAATAGGCAGCAGATAACGGGTTGAGCAGCCCCGCGCGTCGGGGGCCACGAGAGCGCTACCGACTTTGACGACAGCGGTTTGCCAATCGGGAAGGGCGGGCGAAGACGGCATGCTGTAGCGTAGCGGGTACACAGAGACGGGCGAACGAGCCAGGCAGACGGCTCGGCATCGTTTTGGGTACGCGCCTACCGTTTGGGATGTGCCCGCGTGTTGGAATGTGGCCACATTAACGCAGCCATAGACATGCAGACCGGTCTCAGAACCTGGTACGCTTATTTCTTAATTTAGGCTACGATAGCCATGGCAGCGCCCTAAACCGGAACGTCTTTGCAACCAGTACTTCGGGCACATGTCGGATGCGCGTGTTATAGCGTTCTACCGCATCGTTGTAGCCCGTACGCATGAAGGCAATGTCGTTCTCTACGCTTTCGCGACTCTCGATGAGGGTCTGAATCAGTGTGTCGGCCTTCAGCGCTGGCGTGTCTTCGACCAGCGCCAGCAGTTTTTTGCAGGCCGTGGTACCAGAATGCACTTCGTTATTGTGTACCCCCTCTGCGTTGTGCCATCCACGCAGTTCGGCCAGCACTTCTTGAATCGACCGCTCGTGCCCGATGTACTGCTGCACCGTCGACGCGAGATTTCTGATCAAGTCGTACCGCTTTTGGAGGGCCACCTCAATGTTCGACTCATTGCGTTCGACTCGTTGCTTTAGGAAAACAAAGTCGTTGTAGTAGATAATCCCCATCACGACAAAGAGGTATGCAATTGACAGTCCGGCGATGCTGAGGTACATCGACGGGCCCACCGGAAGCAGCATGCTTGTGCCCCAGATCCCCGCCACGGTGGTCGCCCAGATCCCCAGATTGAGGAGTCCAGCGCCCCACACGGCAAAGCGTCGCTTCAGCACATCGGCAGGTTCCGCACTCACAACGAACGGCACGGCATCGTCAGTCGTATCGGGGCCAATCACGAGGGCCTCGTGTGTATCACGGTCGATCTGCGCGGTGCCCATCACGTACACGACCTCGCCCGGTACGATGATGGTTTCGACGTGCGTTTCTTCTCCAATCTGTTTTTGCGTTTGCTGCGTGCCATAGATTTCAGCTTCTTGCGGCGCGACCCGAATCCGCCCGCTCTTGTCACGGCACCAAAAATCGACGCCTTCTTGTGTACGTGTATCGGACTTTGATTTGCTGTCTTCTTTGTGATGCACGACATGCGTGTAGCAGACGCAGGGCGTCTTTGTTACGGGCGAAACCAGCGGTCGCTCTGATTCGATGCGTTCAACGGTGCCCTCCAGTTCGGTGAGTCCGTAAGCTACTCCGTCCGTAGGCGATGGAGAAACGTT
>NZ_JARWGJ010000134.1:0-6810 GCF_040409695.1 Longimonas sp. | reverse complement strand
CTGAATCAGAGGCCAAGCGCTCCGAGTTTGAGCAGAACGCCCGAGCAATCATCGAATCGAACATCACCGATATCGATTTCGATGTCGACGATCTGGCCGAGGAGATGATGATGAGCCGGAGTACGCTCTACCGCCGTGCGCGTACCAACAAGGCTCCCTCGCCGGCCTCGCTTATCCGCGAGGTGCGCATGAAGCGCGCTCATGACCTGCTTGCCACCGGTGAAGGGTCAGTTACCGAAGTGGCCTATGCCATTGGGTACGAGAGCCTGGCATCATTTAGCGGGCAGTTTAGCGCCCACTTCGGCTATCCCCCCAGCCAGGTCTCTCGCAGAGAAGCTACGTAGGTACAGGGCAGTACAGTACAGGGAGATGCGCAGATGCTATCTGACAGCGCGAGGGACTACCCTGACACGCATACGCTTTCAGAAGGCGTCTTAACGTCTTCTGGGAATCCATGCTCCGGCGCATGCATTAGATTTTTCCCATGATCGCCGCACGTACGCATCCCCAACCGATTCCAACATATGCCTGAGCAAGAGATGCCGGACTTTGTACCGGAGTACAATAAGCCCGATGCCCCGGGCATCCATATGAACTTTGATAACACCATCTCGCTGTATCATGTGGTGTCGGAGACCGACGACTTTGAGACAGCCGCGTACGACATCTTTGGGCTGCTGAAACGCGCGCAGGATGAGTTTCCGGACTGGCCGCGTGTGCTGTATCTCGACATTGAGGGGCACCTGGATGAGGAGGGGCGGTTTGAGCCTGACTTTGTGGAGCTGCAGCAGGAGTTTCTGATCGCGGCAATGGGGAAGTTCTTTACTGCGCTGGCGCTTCCGCTTGTAGCTGTGGTTAATCCTGATACACAGGTCAATGACGTTCCCGACGAACTGAAGCTGCAGGCACCGCAAGCCCCCCTTCCCAAAGACACCTCCTGGCCCCGGGCCGACGCTTGAGTTTAGGGCTTGATTTTAGGGCTTGGGTTTAAGCAGCGTCTGAAAGCATTCCGCGAGCGGTGCGCTTACTTTTCAGACACTACTTTAGCTGTTTTAGGCGCTTACGTCGTATCTACAAGCCGGATGATGCGGTTGAAAAGCGCGGGCGACAGGCGCTTCAGGTAGACCGCGTAGGTCTCAATGCCCCCGATATAGACTTCGTCGCGTTCTTCTTTTAGCGCACGGATGATAGCCGTGGCGCACGCTTCGGGAGCAATGCCATTGCGGATGGAGTCAGACATCTGTCCGTAGCGCGAGCCATCGGCAGTGAGTGCATTGCGTGACACATTGGTGCGCACATATCCCGGACAGATAAGCGTAACGCGCAGTCCAGCGTCGTACACCTCGGCACGCAGGCCGTCAAAGTAGCCATGCAGCGCATGTTTTGACGCTGCGTACGCAGTGCGCCCGGGTGTACTGAAAGTGCCGACGACGCTGCTTACCACCCCGATGTGCCCCGCCCCTTGCTTGATGAAGTGAGGCAAGAGCGCTTTCGTAAGCGTGACGGCCCCGAAGAAGTTCACCTCCATGATGCGCCGTACCACCTCAACTTCAGTATCTTGCGCCCGCGACCGCTGGCTGATACCGCCGTTGTTGATGAGCACGTCGATGGTGTCGTGCGCCTCTGTTGCTGCATCGACAGCCGCATATAGCGAATCGGGATCGGCCAGGTCGAGCGGGATCACCGTATGCTGATCTGGATTGGCGCAGTTCGACTTTACCGCCTGCAGGGCCTCCTCGCGCCGGGCTGAGAGAATCAGCCGCGCGCCCTGCTGGCTCCAGGTCCGGGCAAGCGCCGCTCCGATACCCGACGAAGCTCCTGTGATCCACACGGTAGGCCTATCTTGCATAATGGTGCGAACTGCTTTGCGACAGAATGTTCGTGGAATACGTGTGTAGACGCGCTCCGCAGCATTAAAGATACGCATGAAACGCGAACATACGTTATAGCCCCATGTTAAGGATATAATCAAGAGTTACTTTACGCTACGGTATGTCGGAAGGTTGCTTATTGCCCTCCGCAGCGCCGTACAATCATCAACACCAACACCGATATGCCACAAGGAACAGTTAAATGGTTCAGTACCGAAAAGGGCTTTGGATTCATTGCCCCGCACGACGGAACCAAAGATGTGTTTGTCCACCACTCTAACATTGTCGACGTCGACACAGTCGGTCCGCTTGAGGACAACGACGAGGTCGCGTTTGAAGTTGAGGAAACGCCCAAAGGCCTCAATGCGGTCAACGTGGAGCGTGTGTAGGTTGTAGCAGGGCTTGGCCACACGGCACGCCCTTGTATGCAGCCTGTACGGGGCAACCTGTACATCATACAGCTTTGGAGCCCGGCTCATCTTGAGTCGGGCTTTCTTAATGTTGTGTATTCTGTTGTATACCCACGTGTTGTCTGCTTCAGCAGGCACGCTCTGCATCTATTTACATCGGTCTACATTTTCCTGCATCGACCTGTATCGAGCCGTCTTGATGTTAACGGAGCATCTACATACAGTTGGGATGCGCAACCCCTGTCGCTTCAGTTCATTGGGAGAGCAGCCTGCACGGATAGTTTACGCAGCGTCTGTTTGGCGGGCACCGTGCTTGCGCCTCCCCGCGTTCTGTTGAACTCGTTTTGATACTGCCTTGGATACTGTTGACACCGTTCTCGTATCGCGCCACGCGCTTACGCCCCGCACCACCCAGTACGTGCTGCGTGCGGACGACCACACATTCAGCTTTAAACCCGGCCAGCATACCAGCATCGTAATGCCCGATCGGAGTCCGCCCGTAGTGCGTCCCTACTCTCCGGTGAACCAGCCGGGGACGAATGCGCTTGTGCTTGCGATTAAGCGTTATGACGACGGCACCTGCTCGACGTGGATGGATGCGCGAAGCGTGGGCGACACGGTGCCTGTTATGCCTCTCTCGGGCAACCTGCAGCTTCGCGACCTAAACCGCGATGTCGTCTTTCTGTCTACGGGTACGGGGATTACCCCACTGCTGAGCATGGCACGCCAGTACCTGACCGAAGGGACCGGGCATATCACGTTTGTGCATGGCGAGAAGCGCCCCGAAACGCTGCTCTACCGCGAAACGCTCGACCTGCTTGCTGCGGAGCACGACCGGCTCTCGGTGCACTACGTGCTGTCGGACGTCGAGTGGCCGGGTCGTACAGGGTTTGTGCAGTCGCACCTGGATACGTACGACGCGGATTGGGAGAGCGCCCATGTGTACGTATGCGGCGTGCCTCAGATGGTGGTAGACACGCTCGACACCCTCGCAGACTACGGCCTGCCCGACGAACGGGTATTTTCTGAAGGGTGGGAGTCGGGGTCCGTCTCGTAACATTCGACGACAGTGCATCTGGGGCAGAAGCCCCGATCGGCAGCGCTCTTCTTCAGACACGATTCTTTGCGCCGGATGTAGAGGGCCGATGGAAACTGACTTGTATGCGCTTTCATTGCATCTCACTGTATGTCGCATGCTACGCCGCATGCACATGAAAGCACCATACACGTAAAAGAATAGCCCTTGTAGATGCTATGCCGGCCTCTTAGATAGCCAATACAAATTATCCACTGGCCCCTGCAACATACCGGTACCTCATGACCACCACCTTCTACGCCTCTCCTGAACAGTTCCACGGCACCCGCGTCGTGCTCTCTCCCGATGAAACCCGGCATGCGGTGCGTGCGCTGCGCCACGACGTGGGCGATAACATTGTGGTCGTTGATGGCGTAGGCGGGTGGCACCGGGTCCGACTGGAGCAGACCGACACCCGGAAAGCGATGGGGACTGTAGTAGAGACCCGGCATGAGGTAGGCGAGCCGCAGCGTCCGTTTATACTCGCGGTCGGACTTGTTAAGAAGCGTAGCCGGTATGAGACACTCGTTGAGAAGGCAGTAGAGCTTGGCATCACAACGCTTATTCCACTGGTTACAGAGCGTACCGAACGATCGCGCCTGCGTCGCGACCGGCTGCAGAACATTATGACCGCCGCGCTCAAGCAGTGCGGACGTTCGCGCCTGCCTGCGCTTGCTGCGCCTTGCTCCCTGTCTCAAGCTATCGCCCAGCATCCACGGCAGGCTCCTATCTGCCTTCACGAAACCGGTCCCGACCGCATGAGTCTTCCGGAGGCCCTGTCTACGCGACCTCGACAGGGCGTCTTACTCGCCGTGGGCCCCGAAGGCGGATTCACCAGGCGCGAGGTCGCGCTTGCTGAGCGCGCAGGCGCACGGGTGGCGCACCTGGGGCCTCGACGCCTGCGTACAGAAACAGCCGCCCTTGCTGCAGCAAGCACCGTTGTTGCGCTTCAGCACGTAGACCCGGTGCCTGGTGTCTCTTTGTGAGAAGCATGATCAAGCGGCTGGCACGCTTCGCATCCCTTTTTATCTTTTGTTGCACCGAGCTTCTATCCCATGGCCGATCTTACCGAGACTTCCCTTTCCTCTGAAGAGCTACTGAACGGCAAGCTGCTTCACGTCTATCGCGACGAGGTGCGCCTGCCCGACGGGCGCAGCGCGGCCCGCGAATGGATCGACCATCCTGGCGCTGTGGCTATCGTTCCGATCTTTGAAGACGGCGCCACCGTGCTTGTGCGACAGTTTCGCTTTCCGGCGGGGCGCACCTTCCTGGAGGTGCCTGCCGGGAAGTTCGACAGCGACAACGAGTCGCCTGAAGATGTGGGCCGCCGAGAGCTTAAGGAAGAAACAGGGATTCGCGCAGATACGCTTACCCACGTTGGCGCCTTCTATCCATGCATTGGGTACAGCAACGAGGTGATTCACGTATGCATCGCACGGGGCCTGACGCAGGGAGACATGGAACTCACAGACGATGAGTTTATAGAGCCCGTGCGTTTGCCTTTCACAGAGGCTGTGGCTCGCGCACGCAACGGAACCTTGTCTGACATGAAAACCATCACTGCACTGAACCGCGTGCATTACGTTCTGGAGCAGGCGGATGCGAACTTTTGAGCGAGAGACAACAAATCCGTGAACAAGCGGGCCGCTTTGTCATACGAACGTGCTGCATGTAACGGATACGCGATAATAGCACGTCCGGTAAGAAAACCAGTGCGGGCAGGCGGGCGTCGCTGCTCTCGACTGTAGAACGCTGATTTTACACACGAATTGTAAGGCTGTAATGTCGTTTCTGTTTTTTGTCACCCTCGGCATCATCACCTTGATTGCGGTTGTGATGGTGATTGTTATTCTTTTGCAGAGCGGACAGGGCGGAGGACTCGCCGGTATTGCTTCTGGCGGTGCTACCCGGCAGGTGCTGGGGACGCGTCAGGCACCCGACCTGCTTGAGAAGGTAACCTGGGTGCTGGGTACAGCCTTCATTGTCCTCTGTATCCTGATTAACTTCCTGATTCAGACACAGGGCCCTGAGGAAAGCATCATTCAGCAGCAGGCCCCCCAGCAACAGCAACAGCAGATGCCTGCTGCTCCGGGTGGCGACGGTCCGCCCCCTCTCCCGGATAATGAGTAGGGGCTCTCTCGATAGGGCGTGTAGTGCACAAGCCCTCATCTGAACAGGCTCTTATTTGACAGCCGGGCGTGCGCGTGTGCTGCTGTGGCGTACTGGCGTACCCCCTGGCACGCGCCCGGCAACATCGCAATGCAGCACTCATAGACGCGCCCCCGGATTACTTGCGTCTAGACTACTTGTGTCTTGGCGCGCCCTGAGCATGTGCACCTGTACATGCAAGAGCAGCACCTACTGCTGTCTGTCACAGAACCCTTCCTTCCGATTCGGGAGGAGGGGTTTTCTGGTTTAACGCTACGTTGCCTTCGTTGCCTTAAGAACCTGTTTTGATTTCTTGATTTGGGCACCCCAGGAGTACTTCCTCCCTGCGGTCGGGGCGCTGCGAGCGGCTCCGCTGGGCTGCAAACCAAAGCCCCAAACAGATTCTACGTCCTGGTCCCATGAAGTGCAAAGGTCGCCCCAAGAGCGGCCGTATTTCATCCGACGCGTTCAAAGCCGTTGGGGAAAGCGGGGTACGTGTATCATGCATCTGAATACACGCTCCTCGGCAGCCCTTGGCAGCGTACGTGTGCCACCACAAGAAAAAGGGCCGCCCCCTTGTGCTGGGGACGACCCTTCTCTCACAATGACATGCGGCGGTGTGCGCCCCGATAAGCCGAATTCTGTATGCAGCGCCCTGCCGGCCGCAGCGGCTGGGGCACTGGAAGCACCATCTATCTGGGCATGCGATTGCTCGCATGCTCAAGCGGCCTACCCGCGTCGCAGATTCAGCGGGCCGCTGTATCCGCAGCCGAAGCTGCGGTGCGACGCTGCTTGGCCTTGCACCCTGTGGGGTTTGCCTGGCCACAGAGGTCGCCCCCCGTGCCGGTGAGCTCTTACCTCACCTTTGCACCCCTTGCCTGTGCCGCAGCATACGCTGCAGCCATCGGCGGGTCAGCTTTCTGTTGCACGTGCCGTCGTGCCGCTGCCTCAGCAACAGCACGCCTTCCGGTTAGGAAGCACAGTGCCCTATGGTGTTCGGACTTTCCTCACCGCCCCCCGAAGGGCGACGGAGCGATGCTCTGGAGCGCACACCAGGACGTGCTATCATGCATGCCTTGTTTTTGGTTCTTGCTTTGCTTCTGGTTTCGTCTATTGCCTGGCCCGGTTACCCGGCGGCTTACATAGCCGTGTCAATTCCTGTGTCGAGATCCAGTTTCTCGTTGGTTTCTTCCGCGGTCTCTTCATACAGCTCCTTGTCGACGATGATGCGCCCCGTGTGCTCACAGACGATCACGCGCTTGCGCTTGCGGATCTCAACCTGACGCTGCGGCGGCACAGCAAACCC
>NZ_JARWGJ010000133.1:0-6853 GCF_040409695.1 Longimonas sp. | reverse complement strand
ACCTACAGCCACGGTGACACCGCGTTTGCCGACCAGTTTCTGAAGGTCTTTACGCGGATGGCCAAGGCGCAGTGGAAGACCCAGCAGAAGGCCAGTCTTTCGGCCCGTAAAGTGACCGACCATCTCGAGGAGCATGGCGATATGCTTGACGACCTCAAACGTCAGCGGGCCACGCTCGAAGATCGCAACGAGCAGATGCAGCGATTCTTGCTGGAGGTCATGGATCTAATTACCGGATTTCATCAGACGGCCCACGCTGGGGACAACGCAGAAATGCAGGGCGCGGCCAATACGATGAATCAGGCGCTGCAGTCCAGTATGCAGAAGATCGGCCTCCAGCGTATTCCAGCTGTCGGCGAAGTCCCCGACGCCGTTTATCATTTCGTGTTGGATACGACAACGCCAGACAATGAGTCACAACAGGGCCGCATCATTGAGGTGGTGCAGCCCGGGTATACCCTCTACGGCGACGTGATTCGGAAGGCGAACGTCATCGTCGCCAAATAGCACCGTATCACTATAGGCCCATAGCTATCTGGGAAGTGTCTTGGGCTTCGTTCCTTATACTCGCCTATTCTCTTTCTCACAACTATTCAAGCTATTTATGGCGTTTGTTGGCATTGACCTCGGCACCACCACCTCTGAAATTGCGATCTACGAAGATAGCGGTCCGCGCATCGTCAAGGACAGCCGTGGCGACGAAATCGTCGATTCCTACTTCGGCTTCGATCCGAAGACCAAAAACCCCATTGTCGGAAGCCGCGTCCGGGCGATGTTTCAGTCGGATCCGGAACTGGCTGTTGGTGAAGTAAAGCGGCAGATGGGCGATGACGTGGAGCTTCAGGTGGGCGACCAGACATACACGCCCCCTGAGATCTCTGCGCATATCCTGAGGCACCTGAAGCAGTCGGCGGAGGAGCAGCTGGATGAAGACGTCGACCGATGCGTCATTACGGTCCCGGCAAACTTTCCGGATCCAGCTCGCCGCGCGACCCAGCAAGCCGGCGAGATCGCCGGTATGAAGGTCGCGCGGATCATCAATGAGCCGACCGCTGCTGCGTTGGCCTACGGCCATGCGGAAGGTATCGAAGAAGAACATGTCATGGTGTATGATCTTGGTGGCGGGACTTTCGATGTTTCCATTGTGGAGTACATGGGCGATGTGCTGGACATCCTCGCCTCCTCGGGAGACCCGGACCTGGGAGGCAAAGACTTCGACGCGGCCCTTCTTGAGCATGTCGCAGACCGGTTTGAAGACGAGCACGGCATTGCCATCGAAGCAGACTCAAGTAACTACTACCGCCTGCTTTTTGCCTGTGAGGAGGCGAAGAAGGAGCTTAGCTTCAATAAGCGGACATCCGTCACCATTCCGTTTTTTACCGTGAAGGATGGACAGCCGATCAACCTGGACGTCGAGTTACGGCGTTCGACCTTTGAGGAGATGATCGGTCCGATGATCGACCGCACCGAACAGGCTATGGAAAAGGCGCTATCGGATGCTGATCTTGGTCCCTCTGATATCGACCGGGTCATCCTCGTCGGCGGAAGCACGCGTATCCCATATGTAAAGCAACTGGTCGAGCGGGTGATGAACCAGAAGGCGCTCTCCCACATCGACCCTGATAAAGCCGTGGCACTTGGAGCCGCTGCCCAGACGGCGATTGTCGACGGGACTTCCGAGCAGATCGTGATGGACGTGGCCCCACTTTCGTTTGGTACGTCGGTTATGGAAAACGCAGCGGGCGCCGTCCGCGCGGGGCGCTACTCCGAAATTATTCCCACCAACGGGAAGGTCCTCCGTCCGCATCAGGAAGAGTATTCCACGGTCATGGAGGATCAAGAGATCATTGACTTCCGAGTATACCAGCGCGACTCGCTGTCTGATGCCAATCAGGCAGAGATTGAGGGCGAGCCCAATGAAAAGGAGGGGTTCACGTTGGTTGGCCGCAAAGAGATCGACGTACCGGCCGGACCCGCCGGACAGAAGGTCCTGACTACATATGTCTATAACCCGGACGGTATGATCGATATCACGGTGGAGTTTCCAGCGACAGGGGAGAAGCATACGTTTCAGGCCCATGCAGGCCTGGATGAAGCGCAGATCGCAGCCTCGAAAAAGAAGCTGGACGACGCCTGGAAGCAGTCGGAGCATTTGGAGAAGGTGGAAGCACTGATTGAGGCTGCCGAGCGGGAACTGGCCGACGGATCTGTACCCGCCGAGAAAGAGGAGCGCCTCCGCAGTATGATGGATGACCTCAAGCGAGCCCTGGCGGCTAATGATGAGAGCCGCATCGACACGTTGGAAGAAGAGATCACCGACTTGCTGTTCGAACTGGACTTTTAAGAGGAGGCTGAGGTGCTTCTCATGACTTCCGTTCCCCGTTTGCCTCCTTTCTACATCACGTATGCCGTACGAACTGCTCCGCCTCAACGATCATCCTGTAGCCGTGCCTTCGCGCTGGAGTGGGGACGAGCGGGCCGAGCCTGCACTGAAGGCCTTGCTGCAGGCCGCAGCGCCCTATTACAACCGGGCTCTGCAGGCGCATGCTGAAAACGATGTTGGAGACGCCCTACGGTCCATTGAGAATGCACTTCGGCTGTTTCCTTACAGCTTGCCCGTTGTGGAAGCCAGCATTGCCGTGGCGATCCGTCATGGCCTATTCAACGAGGCGGCGGCCCGGCTTCGGTGGGCCGTAGAGACCGATATGACGACTGAGTGGCCTGACTATGAAGCCACGCTCGATGAGGCGGTGACACGATGGAATCTGTTCGTCGACGACACCGATGCACTGCGGGCGCATTACCAGCAGCCCGATGCGGACGTGTGCTACCGTGAGCTGCTTCTGCTGGCCCGTCGTCTGGATACAGCCTCGGAGAGAGCCATCACCGATGCTGAGCGCAACCACCTCACCGCGTTTGACATAGTCGTTCCGATGACTCTGCCCAGTCCGGACTCACAGGAGACAGGTCTCCCGAAGAACACGGAAGAGAAGGATGTACAACCAGATGAGGCGGAGGGGACTGCTTCATCTGACTCACCAGCGCCCCAAGGCTCCTCTGATACGCATGAGGAACCTACTCGTGCAGAACCTACTCGTGAGGCAACGCCCAAGGGCAGGCAGCGCCAGACTGTGGTGGCTGCTGGGATTGCCGCTGTCATTGGGATTCTATTAGGCATTGGGGGGATGTGGGCCAGCGTGGGAGAAACAGGTCCGCTGAGCGAATCAGCCTCGTCTACGCCTGAGACGAACGCGCCGCAGACATCTCCCCAAGGCGCCCCGAACGGCCAAGACCGCTCAGCGGCTCCTGTCGCGTTGCAGACCACAGCGACGCTTTCTCAGGCGCAACTTCACCTGCTTCAGGATGATCCGCTGGCTGCTCACGCCTCGCTTGACACGCTCAGCGTACAACGTAGCGACATGGCACAGCAGGTCAAGGCCGACTTGAAGGCCGCTGTAAATCAGGCGCTCTACGACATGGGCATTGCAGCGTGGGCACAGGGCGACACCGGCACAGCCCTTCAGATGCTCCGCCGTGTTGCCCACGTTGACGTGGGCACACCCCAGGACCGCCTTTATGCATTGGGGATGGCTGCCGATCGTGAGGGGGAGCCGTCGGTTGCCGTTGATGCGCTTACGCGCTTGCAGGAGTATATAACGCCTGCTTGGCCGCACTACGACGCCCAGGCAGCTTATGCGCTTGTTCGCCTCTTGCCCGACGACGAAGCCCGCCCTTATGCGGAGCGCATTGCCACGCGGTACCCGAACACCATCTACAACAACTCGGTGGTGCAAGCTCATCTCTGAGCAGGTTCGCTACCTCCACTCGACAATTTATTTTTACTGATTTACGTACCCATCCATGTCAGATTCAGCGACGCACTACGAAGCCCTTGGTGTTGCCGAAGACGCTTCCGAGAAGCAGATCAAAGCAGCCTTCTATAAGAAGGTGCGAAAGCACCCGCCGGAGCAAGACCCCGACGGCTACAAAGCCATCCGTGAAGCCTACGATGTGCTCTCAAATCCGGTCGCTCGGAAAGAGTACGACAACATGGCCGCGTATGGAGACGAGATCAAGCAGCTGGAAGACGAAGCAGAGGATCTGCTCAGCCAGGACCCGCCACAGGTAGATGCGGCATTGAAGAAACTCAAGAAGGCGGTAGTGCTGGGCCCAGAGATTGGGCTTCTTCGCAATCGGCTTGGAGATGTGCACTACATGAACGGGGAGTACCAGAAAGCTCTGGTGCAGTTTAACAAGGCCATTGATCTGGACGGCTCCAATCCCGCATACCGTTTGAGCAAGGGCCATGCCCAACGCGAACTCGGACGCACGCAGGCCGCCGAACGAACCTTCCGCACCGTTTGGGAAGAGGATACGGGCGACTACGCGGCAGCTCGTGCGCTGGCCGGCGTGCTGTTTGACCAAGAGCAATACGAAGATGCACACAGTGTCCTGGATACCGCTATCTGGGAGGACGGGAAGCTTGACTTCGAAGACTTCTTCTGTTACTACGACAAGCTACGCTACTACGTCCTGCAGGGACAGACAGAGAAGCTCAAAGAAGAGATGGAGATCGTCGCTGATCTGCCCGAGTCAAGTGAGGATCGGCAGTTTGCGGCGTTTATGCTCGGGCAGTCGGGGTTTCAGTTGTACGAGCTCAACGCGTTCGACTTAGCGCATGAGTTTATGGACGTTGCGACTAACCTCGACCCGGATAGTGAATTGCTGCAGGATCTGGCAGAGCACGTCTTCGGGTTGCGCGGGCTGCAGAAAGAACTGAACGCCATCATGGAGTCCGATTGGGCGCATGAGTATGTAAAACAGATCATGGCTCTGTATTACACACGGGCCGTGGATGAAATACCGCAGCATGAGTTCGAGCAGCGGATGGAGACGGGAATCGATAACCTGGAGATGGTGATGCAGGTTGATCCCGATAGCAGTGAGATCAAGCGTTCATTACGTCGTATCCGTCGGCAGTACCCCGAGGCGTATGGCCTTAACGAAAGCCTTTTTGACGCAATTCTGTCGCTACCGGACGCGGAAATGTTTGCCGGGGAGTGTCCATACTGCCAGGATACCATTACCGCGCACAAACAGCAGAACCGAGGCGCAGGCCACTGCCCAAACTGCAACCGAGAGATTCGATTTACCGGGTCGGCGTACAAAAAGCCGCGCTCATCGTCCCGGAGCCAATCGTCCCAAAGCCAATCATCCCGAAGTCGTCCTTCACAGCAGACGCCCTCTCAGCGGACTTCCTCTCGGAATCAGTCTTCAGGCCGTAGTTCCACGTCTTCTGCTTCGGGCACACACAGTTCCTCTGATGCACCGGGTTCTCGAGAAGACTCTTCAGGACCAGAACGGGCATACGAGAAATGGACTGATGAAGAAGAGAAGCAGCTTGTCAATTGGAAAGCGGGCGGCATTTCTCTGGACGAGATTGCCAGTAGGTTGAAGCGGAGTAAATCAGCCGTAAGATCCAGACTCAGAAAGGTCGACTCCTCAACAAAAAAGTCTGATGGCGCTGGTGAAGAGCGGAAACAAGATCCAATCTCATCATCTGGTACTGCATCGCAGTCTACTGAGTCGGAAAGCAGCTCTTTAGCAGAAGGGCTCTTAACCGCTGTAGCACTCTTTATAATGTTCCTCGTCTTCCTTACGGGATGTTAATGAGAAAATACTGTAATTGCTTGTGTGTCAAATAGAGGTCATAAACACACAAATCTTTAGGTTTAAATTATCAAAATTTAAAAGTTAAATGAGAATCTTTAAGTTTTTCATATCTATACTTATTGGAATTAGTCCTTCACTACTATTGCTGGCCTGGGCAAAAGAAGAGAATTGGGGGCAAGCTATCGTAGTGTTGATGGCTACCTCATCTTTGTTTTTTATTCCTGTCCATATTGTTCATTCCGGAATTGCATATTTTTTAATAGATATAAATTTGTTTTATACACATCTGTCGCACACTGGCATAAATGCTCCGGATGCAAATTTTACAGAAATGACGCTTTACCTGACAATTTTCTCCGCCGCCAGCGCTGTAATGGGATTTATTGGCGCAAAATCGGACGAAAACTCGTGTCTGTGGGTAATGGCGGGAGTATTGCTGACACCGTTTTTTACTCTCGTTATATTACTTTCAAAGTTTAACTACGACATAGAAGCAATTAAAAAAGAAATTGAGTCTTCCGATAGTTCTATCTCCTCCAGGTCGCGTTCGGACTCTCGTACGTCCCAAGACATTAACTATACATACTTTGCTGATTATGAGGAAAACCCATCATTCTTTGGGTATCGTGGACGCATCGGACGGCAGTCGTATGTTCTGCTTCTACTTGCCTTTGTTTCTGCTAGCGCATTTGCATTTGGGATAGAGGTAGCAACAGGACACACTATGGTGACAGGTCTTATTGTCCCAATCATATCTATTTTAATTTCTTTTCCAGTAGTAAAGCGTCTCCACGATCTTGGGATGTCAGGCTGGTTTTTTTGGATTGTAATGGCTCCATTATTCAACCTTTTATTCTTATTGTTTATAGCTATTGTACGGGGTATCGACAGTCCGAATCAGTATGGGCCTCCTCCGTCATGACACAAGCTATCAACTCCGCAGCGCTCGAGACCATCATATAGAGCGGTGCGTCCTACTGTAATGGACGTCTTTGTGTACTGATCAGGAGTTGCTGGATTTTACACACGACCAAGCACACCAAAAGGTTACGACAACCCGCACGCAGTTTGAAACCATTCCCCGTGTAACACCGCCCGTTGTCCCCACACACAAGTCATGCGTGTGCGTTCTCTACGAACAGGTGTGTCTATGTGTCGTCCGGCGGTTCCTTCAGGGTGG
>NZ_JARWGJ010000132.1:0-6877 GCF_040409695.1 Longimonas sp. | reverse complement strand
ATCACGCCTGACGAAGCGGTGTCGCGTGGTCTCGTCGATGCAAAAACATATGACGCGCTTGAAGAGGCTGCTCTCAACGTATTTGAACGCGGAACCGAGATCGCAGCCGAGCGCGGCCTTATTCTTGTCGACACGAAGTATGAGTTTGGGAGCGCACCAGACGGTACGCTGCGGCTCATCGACGAAGTGCACACTCCCGATAGCTCTCGCTACTACGAAGCGGATGGCTACGAAGCCCGCCTCAAAAAAGACGAGCCTCAAAGACAGCTCTCGAAAGAGTTCGTACGGGAGTGGCTCATGGACCAGGGTTTTCAAGGACGAGATGGCGACACCATGCCCGACTTGCCCAACTCATTTCGGATAGATATTGCAGCCCGGTACATCGATCTGTACGAGCGCCTTACAGGCCACACATTTGAGGCTGAGGTGCATCGCGCTCCTGAGCAACGGATTGCCGAGAATGTACAGGCCTTCCGCCAAGCGGCGGCGTAGTACAGCGGCCCAACGATTGTACGGCAGCGATGTCCTCAGCCCCATGTGTAGCTACGTAGCTCTGGGGCCCTCCAGCCACACCAGAGTTTACAAGATATAGAGAGCGGTTGATAAGGGATACGATCCACCGGTATCAACAGAGAGAGCACTCTGACCACTTGGCAGGCTACACGCCTGTTCAGGGTACGTATTCAGAGGAGGTTCTCTGTTTTTCCGTGGATGCACACTGCTTAAGTAACGGACAGCTTAACCAGACATGCAACCGTGTATAGCAACGGATGCGAAAATATGTTTGGCTTGTGTAGGACTACCAGCAGCCATCCTTTCAACCTGAGCCTCTGTATGAGCCTCTGTACGGTGTGCGTCTAAAGGGACGCCAACGTCTCTTTGATTGCATCGAAATTGGGCTGCTTGCCTGCATTATCAAGCACTTCGGCGTACTGTATGATGCCGTCAGCATCCACAACAAACGCGGAGCGCTTTGCGATGCGATCCAGCTTCATCGGAGTGAAGTCGTTGTCATACTTCGCACCGTACGAGGCCGCGATGTCTGCATTGTGATCGCTGAGCAGGTCGAACTGCAGGTTATTTACCTTGCGATACTCATCCAGCACGAAAGGGGAATCGGTTGAGATGCCGACCACCGTTACGCCATCATCTACACCATAGGCGCTAAGGTCGTTATTCACTGCGTTCATCTCATTGGTACAGACACTCGTGAAGGCACCGGGAAAGAACAGTAGTACAACAGGCCCATCCTGATCCAGAAGCGTAAAGGGCTCAATGTCTTGTGTGAAAGCCGTAAAGTCGGGGGCTGAATCTCCTACTGAGAGCGTTGTCATAGTCGGATGCGAAAATTTAGAGTCTACGTAAAACGAATGACCCGAACAGGATCGATGCGCGAGGCAACGCGCGCCGGAATGTAAGCTGCCACGAGGCAAAGAACAAATGCGACTCCTGTTACGAGCAGCACATCAGTCATACTGAGCGCCATAGGAGCGGTGTCCATGTAGTATGCTTCTGCGGGTAGCGGAATAACGCCGTACGTTTGCTGTATCCACCCGGTACCCACAGCGATTGTCGTACCCAGCGCACTGCCCACGAATCCAATAACAGCACCCAGCACCAGGAAGACACGCTGAACGCCCCGTGCTGAAAGCCCCATGCTCATCAAAACACCGATCTCGCGGGTTTTTTCAAGCATCATCATAAGCAGCGTGCCCACAATGTTAAAGGCAGCAACGATGACGATAATGCTAATGACCAGCGGTACGATATTCTGCTGCAAGTTAATCCATGCGAAAAGGCCAGCGTACTGCTGATAGACCGTACGCACGGCAGCCGGAAACGACAGCTCTTCGCTCAGAGCGCGAGCGGTGGGCTCGATATCTTCGGCACGGTGTAGCATCACCTCAAACCGAGATACCTGGTTGTCCGGGTACTCCAGAAAGCGACGTGCCTCCTCAAGCGGTAAAAAGAGAAACGTATCGTCGATGAAGTCAAGCGAGGTCGCGTACGTGGCTGCGACCGGGTACTGCTGCACGCGGGGCTGCAGGTGCGCTGCTGAAGTGCTGTTGCGTTCAAGAGCAAACAGCGTGAGGCGATCCTCGGGGGCAATCTCGAAACGCGACGCGATGGAGCGACTCACGAGGATCCCGTCGCCACTTAGGAAGCCGCTTGGGTCGTCGCCAGGCTGTTCATCAGCGCTTGCTTGGTGCGCGGTGGTGCGCACCAGTTCGGGCAAGGCATCGGTACCGATGAGCACCAGCCCTTCGATCGAGCGCGGGCCGGTGCGTGCAATCACAACCTCCTCTATGACGGCACGCACCTCGCGGACGGCCTCCTGGGCGCGGATCTGGGCACGAATAGTTTCCGCATCTTCGAGAGGCGCATCCATGTAGCTTACAACACTAAGATGAGCTCCCGTGTCCATCAACTTACCTTCGATCTCCTGGCTGAAGCCCCGCACAATGCCAAGCGCCAGAATGAGTGCAGCTACGCCCACCGTTACGCCTCCTACGGCCACATACGTGATGAACCGAACAAACGCCCGCCCCTCACGCTGTCCTTCAGCACGGCGGAAGTACCGCAGAGCCAGAAACCATTCCAGTCGCATACAGGCAGCGTTGACAAGTAAAATTAGTTAATGCAGTTCACCGTACCCGCACCCTCCCACGCTGTTCACAGCATCTGCCGAATTTGCCGTCAAACCAGTAGGTTGAGATTTATGCAGAGGTCTCTTCCGCCGGTTGTGCCTATGGGAGCGCTTTCATAGGTTACACTGGCGTGTCGCATTCGCGCATACAGCGGCGCTTGAGCTCTCGCATACCTTGCTTGCTCCATCATCGTATATCCTGAATAGAACTTGACCCCATTTCATGCAAAACGCCATCAGCACGCCCCCGCAGCCAGACAACGAACCTACGCTTTCATACGGCCCGGGTACGCCCGAGCGCGCCTCCATTCGCGCCGAACTGGAGCGCCTGCGCAGCCGCTCCGTTGAGATCCCCGCGTATATCGGTGGCGAAGCCGTAAAAACGGGACGCACAAGCCGCGTAACCGTCCCCCACGATCATCAACACGAGCTCGGCGCCGTACACCAGTGCGGAGCCGACGAGGTGAGTCGTGCTATTGCTGCTGCCGCCGAGGCAAAAGCCGAATGGGCCGCGATGGACTGGAGCGACCGTGCGGCGATCTTTCTTCGCGCCGCCGACCTCATTGCGGGGCCGTGGCGCGACACCCTGAACGCTGCTACCATGCTTGGACAGGGAAAGAACGTATACCAGGCCGAGATCGACGCTGCCTGTGAACTCATCGACTTCCTCCGCTTTAACGTCCACTACGCCGACCAGATCTACCGGGAGCAGCCCGACAATAGCCCGGGCGTGTGGAACCAGATGCAGTATCGCCCGCTTGAGGGCTTCGTGCTGGCTATCACGCCATTCAACTTCACCGCCATTCAGGGCAACCTGCCCACAGCCCCGGCCCTGATGGGGAACACCGTGCTCTGGAAGCCAGCCTCCCGCTCTATCTATTCGGCCTACTTCCTCTACCAGATTCTCGAAGAAGCCGGCATGCCTGCAGGCGTAATCAACATGCTGCCGGCCGACGATGGAGCCGATGTGGGTACCCCCGCTATGGCATCGCCCGACTTCGCCGGGCTCCACTTTACCGGGTCGAAGGCTACGTTCGATCATCTGTGGAAGACCATAGGCCAGAATCTGGATACGTACCGGTCGTACCCGGTCATCGTAGGCGAAACCGGCGGTAAAGACTTTATCGTGGCGCATCCCTCCGCCAACCCGACTCAGACGGCCACAGCCATCGTGCGGGGCAGCTTCGAGTACCAGGGACAGAAATGCTCGGCATCGTCGCGCATCTACCTCCCCACCTCGCTCTGGCCCGCGATCAAAGATGAGCTGGCTGAGCAGATTGAAAGCCTGCAGGTCGGTTCACCCGAGGACCTCACCAACTTTGTGAACGCGGTGATCGACCAGCGCGCCTTCGACAAGATCACCGGCTACATCGACCGCGCCCAGGCTGCCGACCACGCAGAGATTCTGTTTGGCGGCACCTACGACGATAGCACCGGCTACTTTATCGACCCGACCGTAATCAAAGCCACCGATCCGCATTACGAGTCGATGGAAGAGGAAATCTTCGGCCCCGTCACCACCATCTACGTTTACGACGACGACGCCTATGAAGAAACCCTCGACCTGATCGACACAACCTCGCCCTACGCCCTCACCGGCGCCGTCTTCGCACGCGACCGCGCCGCCATTCGTCTCACAATGGATCGCCTGGAGCAGTCCGCCGGAAACTTCTACATCAACGACAAGCCCACGGGAGCCGTTGTGGGGCAGCAGCCCTTCGGCGGCGCGCGCAAGTCGGGCACGAACGACAAAGCCGGCTCCGCGCTCAACCTGCAGCGCTGGATCTCGCCACGAGCCATCAAGGAGAACTTCAATCCGCCCGCGCACTATGCCTACCCCTTCCACCAGCCCGATGCATAGCCGGTAAAGAATGGTATTGAAGTATAAAGGGGATGTGTCAGGCAAGCGCCGGGCACATCCTTTTTTATTTCTGTAACGCCCTTCTATGTCGGATACATCGTTGCTACATTTTTTTACGGGATGCGGGATGCCTTTCGCTTCGAGACGGGATAGTCGCTATACCCCCAGCCCAGACTGCACGAAGTACGCAATAGCCCCCCTGCGGTCATGCATCGCGAAAACGCAAGATGGTCACGAATCCAACAGCCGTGTTTTTCGTGCAAGGACAACCCGTTATCCATTAAAACTCGGTCGTCCTCTTATGCCACGTACTGCTTCGATCGATGCCCTTGTTACCCTGCTTGATGACCCCGACGCTGCCGTGCAGGCTGCCGTACGAGAAGAGCTGGCCACGTGTGGCCCCGACGACCTGGCCGCGCTACGCAAGCACATCCGCTCGCTTGGCGAGGCGGAGCAAGAGGCGTTAATGGACCGCATCCAGCCGCTGCATTTCGACATGGTACAGCGCGCCTGGCACGCCGTCCTCGACAGCGACACGCCCGACCTTGAACGGGGGGCGTTGCTCCTTGCCTGGTACCGCTACCCCGATGCTGACTTACATGGATGCCAGGAGCAGCTGGATGCGATGGCCGCCTCCTTCCAGAATGCACACCCCGGCCTTTCCGGGCATCGTGCCGCTATGGAGCTGGCCGACTACATGGCACACGAGCTACACTTTACCGGCAATAAAGACGACTACAAAGACCCTGACAACTCGTTCTTGAACCGCGTGCTGAAACGGCGTACGGGCATCCCGATTAGTCTGTCGGTAGTTTACCTCCTGCTGGCTGAGCGAGCAGGCATCAAAGCCTACGGGGTAAACCTCCCACGGCACTTTATCGTAAAGTACCAGGATGACCAGCACGAGA
Source organism: Longimonas sp. (assembly GCF_040409695.1). GTDB lineage: Bacteria > Bacteroidota > Rhodothermia > Rhodothermales > Salinibacteraceae > Longimonas. Next base: position 1,461 of record NZ_JARWGJ010000132.1, on the reverse strand, counting down.
TTTTCTTTGATCCGTTTAACGACGGGCAGCCGATGGACCGGGGCGATTGCGTGCGCTTTCTGCTGAAAGCCAACGTGCAGCCGCATCCGCAGCACTTTGCCCCGGCTCCCCCGCGCTCCATCTTACTTCGCATGGCTCGCAACCTCTTGATGTGGGCCAAGCAGCACGACAACATCCAGATGCAAAGCGAACTCATGCAGCTCATGGCTCCGTACGATCCTTCCATAGAAGCGAGTGAATAGTCTACCGTGACGGCTCCAGCCATCTTCCAGAGCGTAGACCATCCTGGTCCTGCTTCCCCCGCTGGTCTCTACAGCCGGGCCGTGGCACGTCCTACAGGGTACCTGATGCTTCCAGTCATGGTTGTAGCACTCATGCAGGCCCTACAGGGCGCCCCGCTCTTTCCGGAGCTGTATGCCGCCGCCGGGGCCGTGCTCGTCGTTGCCAGTAGCTGGACCCACTTCCAGCTCGGGCGTACCGTAGTCGAGATTCGGATACGGGGCCATCAGATTGCGATGCGCTCAGCGCTCGACGTGGTCCACGAGCGCCCAATTACGTGGCATCCGCTCCTGCGGGCAAAGCAGCAGCGCGACGGCCTGCACATTTATGCCGGCGACCATACGTTTCGCATCCACCGCGTAGACTGGCCCGCGTATTCTCGCATTCAAAACGCCCTACAGCCCGATGACGCGCCCGAGCAAGCCCGATCGTGCCCGTACTGAGTCAGAAGAGGCGCCCTTTCCCTCCCTGTCATCGGAGGCTGACCCTTCCTCTGGCAACTACTGGGATTACTGCCCCAACTGTGGATCGCGGCTGCATAACGAACGCTGCAAACGGCACTGTCCCAACTGCTTCTACTTCATGTCGTGCTCGGACTTTGACTGAAGGTTCAAGAACCACCCGTCCGTCGTGCTTCTTGTTTTTGGGTTGACGATGGTGACTTAACAGGCGCGCGATGTCTTGCAGCAGTTGTACAGGGAGACTTTTCTTGACACAGCGATATGTAGGCTTCTTGAGGCATTCGTGGCGCTTTCCTTCAAAAGAAGCTCTGGGGCTGGAGGGCGACCGCGAGGCAGCAGGCTACTGGTGCTGTGCGCAGCAAAACCCTGTGTATTTTGCTTGTATGTGAGCCTGCGGGGTTTACGCGGCTCCGCGTAGTGCATACATTAGACGTTGTTGTTCTTGTGCCCACGAGTCCCTCATCTGCATGAAGCGTTCTGTACGTCTTCCGGGGTTACACCCTGCCCCCGACTTTTCTTTTCGCGATGGCCAGCTCTCATTTCTTCGCAAGCTGGCTGCTGCCTACGAACGCGGCGAGCGTCACCATCTGGGCGTGTTTGTGCCGGGCTATGGGAAAACGCTGATTGCGCTTGCTTCTTTCTGTGTAGCCCGCGCCATGGGCGTGTGCGACCAACTGGTGGTATTTGTGCCGCGCGGTAACCTGCGCGACCAGTACGCCGA
>NZ_JARWGJ010000131.1:0-6902 GCF_040409695.1 Longimonas sp. | reverse complement strand
AGCATGCCGTGCCAGTACATCTGCGGCAGGCCATATGCCTTGAGAGCGTACATGCTATAGCGCTCCTGGCTGGTGTCGAACGAAAAGCTTGGGTCCGGTTCGTTGTTATAGTCGAACTCGGCGAGCACCAGCTTGCCGTATCCGGTAACGAGGGGGCACGACGCGTAGCCGTTGTACTCCTTCGGATCCGCGATGTCGCCGTCGTGCATGAGCTGAAGGAGGTTGTTGACCACGGTGGGCGCCTGCTTGCGAACGGCAGCTCCAGTTTTCGCGTTTGGTGTGCTTCCGGCATCGCCTAACCCGAAGATGTTGTCGTACGTGTTGTGCTGCAGCGTGTGCTTGTGGACATCCACCCAGCCATCTTCGTTCGAGAGCGGACTCTCTTTGATGAAATCGGGTGCGCTCTGGGGCGGAGTTACGTGTAGCATATCGTACGAGACAACCTGCTCGGCAGGGGCGCTGTCGCCACCGGTGGCTCGGAAGACCGCTTCCTTGCTATCAGGACGAATCTCAATAAGCTCGCTGTACAGGTTCACGTCGATGCCGTAGCGGTCGACCACCTTGCGGAGCGTGCGCGCAAACTTCTCGACGCCGAAGATAACCGTACCGGGCGTAAAGAACTGCACCGACACGTCGTCGAGGATGCCGCGCTTACGCAGGTGATCGGCGGTCAGGTACATGATCTTCTGCGGGGCGCCGCCACACTTGATGGGCGTAGCCGGCTGTGTAAACAGTGCCGTATCGCCGGGCTGCAGCTTCTGCATTTCCTCCCACGTGTCTTCGCAGTACTCGTAGGCGTAGTTGCTTACCACGCCCGAGCCGGGGTCTTCGATCGACTCGGCGAGTCCGGGCACGGCGTCCCAGTCGAGCTGCAGGCCTGGAGCAACAACCAGGTAATCGTATTCGACTGTTTCTCCGTTGACAGTGGACACCGTGTTGGCCTCCGGATCGAAGGCGGTAGCGGCATCCTGAAGCCATGTAACGCCGTCGGGGATGAACTCGGCCATGGGCCGTTCAGAGATCTCCTTGTCGAAGACCCCGGCGCCCACGAGCGTCCAGATAGGCTGGTAGTAGTGCGTGTCGGAGGGTTCGATGATCGCAATGGATTCGGGGGCGCGCTCCGCCTGTTGCAGCTGGGCGGCTACCGTGATTCCGGCAGTGCCACCGCCTACAATGACGACGTCGTACTTATGCTTTGTACTCATAGCGTATCAGGTTGAATGTTGAAAGGGTGCGACAGAGGAAGTTACGATTGCAGTTTGCGTCCAAAGTGTTTGCCAAACATGGTGAGGAAGCCAAGAGCTCGGCGTGTGTCGGAATCGCGGAATGCCTTAAAGAGGCCCCAAAGTCCGACCTGAGGCGGTTCATCCCCACATTCCTGACGGCATTCAGCGAGCGCGTCGCCCGCCTTGCCGACAACGGAGACCGCATCGGGGTCAAGGATACCTGAGTTTTTGAGCGTCTCAAATTCATCGGACGCCACGAAAGCGCTAAGCTCGCTTACGGCTTCGGCGCTACGGCGCAGGACCAGTTCAGGGTCGTGGCCGGAGGCTTCAGCAGCACGGTAGGCATCATCGAACATATCGACCATCATGTTAGCCATGCCCGGCGCCTGGTCAGCGAGGTCGATAAGCTGATCAATATCGTCCATGCGGTCCATGAGCCGCGTAAGCGTACCGACCGTTTCGGGTGCGGTGAGGCGCTCGGTGAGCTGCAGGGCAAGCTGCATCCGCTCGTCGAGGTCCACGCCGTGCTCCTCGGCCGTGCGGTAGGTATCGTCGACCATATCGGTGACCATGTTGGCGGCTTGCGGGGCCTGGTCGACCGCTGTAGCGAGGCCGTCGACGGCCTCTTCGATTGCGTCGAGCCGGTCCAAGATGCGATGCAGCGCTTTCGTAGTCTGAGGGTCGTTGAGGCGCTCCTCAAGCGAGGCCGCGCCGTTGGTAGAAGGAGGGGATGTACTCATGGCATCAGGAGGGTGTGAGTAGGAGCGTGTGACAAGGGGGGATTCGGCAAAAGCGCTTCCGCGTCGAAAGCAATAATACGTGCCGAGCGTATCGGGGCTATGGAAGAAACAGCGGGAAACGGTGGCGAGAATCAGGGCAGTGAGGCATGCGCCATTAGACTATCGGGCACGAACACCGCGTACAGTCCGCGCAGGTCGCCCGGTTCAAATCCGTATGCACGGTCGTCGGGGTATCCTTCCTTCACGAAACCAGGTCGGTTGGCCTCGGCGCCATGGCAGGCCAGGCAGGTTTCCTCTACCGTGATGCGCTGGAAGAACCGTTGTCCTGAGGTGCCATTAAGCATCGTATCTTCGTGCCAGACACGCTTCAGGTCAGGATTCTCAGCGAAGCGCTCGTGTACCGCGCGTGCCTCATCGTCGAGCGTGTTATTGGGGTTGCGATTCCGGTCGGCCAGCTGCTGCACGACCCATCCGTTCGCCTGAGCCATCTGCTGTGCCCGGCGCCCGACCGGCTGGCAGACCTCAGCGAAGGTAGACTGGTCGACGGATTCCGGATCATCGACCTGTTGAGCAAGTCCCGAGCGCATGGCATCGAGGCTTTCAATCTGCTCTTCCACCTGTTCCTGGGTTGGGGAGCGCTCATCGGTGTCAGGAGGGCTGGCACATGCGAAAAGCAGCAGCGAAGCGGCTACGAGCGAAAGTGCTCCCATTGCCCGTAGCACGTGGAATGAGGCGGGGCATTTCGTTGAGCACATAGCGCGTCCAGTCAGGGAGAGAGTTTGGGCACGGCTGCGAGTGCGCACGTGAGGTGCGCCGGGCAGTGCATGCATAACGCTGTAGTTACAATTAGTTGTAGCTACAAGTGGTGCGGTTGTTTCGAGCGGTGTTTATAAAAAGTTATCAGGTCGAATGGAAGGGGGCGCTTCCCAGTGGTCTGGACGTGGCGAGCGCGTGCACCACGACCATGTTCTCTTTGTAGTCGGACCCCTTACCAGGCTCGTATGAGGACTTGTAGAGCGTGTCATGGTGAGCAGACGGGAAAGCCGAGCGCTGAACCATCTCTTGCCTGGTGAGCAGGGGCTGCGCGTGCGAGGTGGTGGCGGACCTGTGCGTCCCGCCAAGGAAGTTCGCCCCGAACAGGGGCGCATGAGATTGCCGCGCTCCCTTCGGTCGCTCGCAATGACAAGGTGGGTGTGTTTCCCGGGATTGTCGTCGCGAGGAGGGAGTTTGCGACTGACGCGGCGCTGTGAGCGGAGCGAACGAGTACTCCTGGGGTGCGATCTGTGCGTTTCACCAAGGAAGCCCCGCCCGAACAGAAACGCATGAGATTGCCACGTCGCTGGCGCTCCTCGCAATGACAAGGTGAAGGATGGTTCTCTCGGGGTTGTTATCGTAGGGAGGAAGCGCAGCGATCCATCCCCCTAAATCCCCCTCCGCCGAGGGGGATTTGATGGGTTCCTTTTGCGACCGTTCCTGCAGAAGTGCCACGCTGCAGCGTCCCCTCCTACCGGCGCAGCCGGAAAGGAGGTGTGCCCGAAGGGCGGGGTGGTCCTGAGTTGGGCAAAGAGCTCGGGTCTTTGCTGTGCTTGGCCTGGGATGACGTGTGGTGTGGGGGGAAGCCAGCGTAAAAAGGATTAGCCGCCCAGCACCTGATCGATAAACGCATCGGTATCTTGCAGTGTGTCGAAGAGCACATTGGGATTGTACGACGAGAGGTCGTTACGGCTGTAGGATCCCGTACAGACCCCGACCGAGAAGGCCCCGATGCCGCGTCCGCACTGAATGTCGTGCTGGGTGTCACCGATGATCACGACATCGCTACCGACGAAGGTGTGTCCAGTATGCTTTTTCGCGCGCCGCACAGCCACGGGCGGTAGATTGCGACGTTCGCCGTCGTCTGAGCCAAAGGCGCCAAACGAGAAGTGCGGGTCGAGTCCGACCGCTTTCAGCTTCCAGAAGGCGGTAGAGCGTATGTTGCCCGTGAGCAGCGCCAGCATTACATCCGACCGGCTGGAGAGGCGATCAAGCAGCGGCGGTACGCCGGGGATGAGCGTCACATCGTTTGGATCACCGGTTTCAAGCACCAGCGATTCGTAGGCCCCGATGGCCCGTGCGATGTTAGATGTGGTGGCAGCAACGCCGTTCTGCGTAAGAATGTCGCGCATGATACCTGGATCGGTGCGTCCCGAGAACGTAACGCCCTCAGTTGAGATCGGCTGGTCGAATACATCCGATAGCGCCTGCTCGATGGCCTGACGTCCAGACCCATTTGCATGAAGGAGGGTACCGTCAATGTCGAAGAGCAAGAGCTTCATGGGCGCGCGGTGTGTAATAGAGATACATCTTGACTGCGCCCAAGCTATGAATAAAAATCGTAAAAGTGAATTGATATGTAGCTGTTAAAGTATTGTAACAGCCTGAGAAGGTGGCGAGAAGAGCGAGCGGCACAGGTTTGTCGCAAGACAACGCATGTCGAGTCCATCATGCAAGAAGAGCATACCGGCAGTAATGGAGACATGCGGTTGCCTCGCCAGGTGCCAATCGCATCTGGACATCAGATTTAACGAGAACGCTGCATCTGCCAGCGGGTCGGGCTTGTGCATCCTTTCGAGAATCGATACGTTGTCTGTGCTATGCGCACTCGCCGCGTCCTCTATAGCCGTTATTGAAAGAAACATATGCCAGAAACTGAATCGATTTCGCTGCACGAGACCGCACGCAAGCGATATCTCAACTATGCATTATCCGTTATTACCAGTCGTGCGCTGCCTGACATCCGCGACGGACTCAAGCCCGTGCAGCGGCGCATCCTGTATGCGATGTTTACCAACCTGAACCTCTACCCCGACGGGCGCCACCGCAAGAGCGCGACCATTGTGGGGGAAACGATGGGGAAGTACCACCCGCACGGCGACACCGCCATCTACGACGCGATGGTGCGCATGGCACAGGATTTTTCGTTGCGCGCCCCGCTGGTAGACGGCCACGGCAACTTCGGCTCGCTCGACGGCGACAATCCCGCCGCGATGCGCTACACCGAGGCCAAGCTGCAGCCGCTGGCGATGGAGCTGCTCACTGAGTTGCGTCAGGACACGGTGGAGTACCGCGACACGTTCGACGGTACGCTCCAGGAGCCGGTCGTGCTGCCCGCCAAGGTGCCCAACATGCTCGTGAACGGGGCCAGCGGCATCGCGGTCGGCATGGCCACGAACATCCCGCCGCATAACCTGGGCGAGGTGGTGGATGCGGGGCTCCACCTGATCGACGACCCTGATGCCTCTGTTGAGGCGCTCTGGCAGCATGTAAAGGCGCCCGACTTTCCTACAGGCGGAGCCATCTTGAATACCGAAGAAGAGCTACGCGAGATCTACGCCACCGGCAAGGGCACCATTGAGATGCGGGGCAGCTACCGCATGAAAGGCAAGACGCGCGCAATTATCGAGTCGGTGCCGTACGGGGTGGACAAAAGCAAGATCGTGGAGTCGATCGCCGACCACATTGCCGATGAGAACGTGCCCCAGCTCTCGAACGTGCGCGACGAGTCGACCGATGATGTGCGCATTGTGCTTGAGCTGAAGCGCGGCTCCGACGCCGAGGCAGCTATGGCCTATCTCTTCAAGCACACCCAGCTGCAGCATCGCTTCCACGTGAACATGACGTGCCTGGTGCCGACCGAGCGGGCCGACGTGGGCACGCCCGAGCGCGTCAATCTGCGCACCATTCTGCAGCACTTCTTGCAATTTCGGTTGCAGGTCGTTACGCGGCGACTGAAACACGAGCTGCAGAAGCTGGAGAAGCGCATCCACCTGCTGGAAGGCTTCGAGACGATCTTCGACGCGCTCGACGAAGCCATCGCTATGATCCGTGCTTCCACCAATAAGAAGGATGCGCAGGACCGGCTCACCCGCCGGTTCGGACTTGACAACACCCAGGCCGATGCGGTGCTCGACACGAAGCTCTACCGCCTGTCGCAGATGGAAATCGAGGCGATCCGCGACGAGCTGGAGGCCAAGCAGACACGTGCCCGCGAAATCCGCACCCTGCTTGACGACGAATCTGCGCGGTGGGATATGGTGCGCGACGAACTGCAACAGGTAAAGTCCGACTACGCCGACGACCGCCGCAGCGAGATTCGCGGCCCCGATGCTGCGATCGAGTACACCGAGGCTGACTACATCATCGAAAGCGACGCCTACGTCATCGTGACGCGCGACGGCTGGGTGAAGCGGCAGGGCTCGTACTCCGACATTGAATCGATTCGTGTGCGTGACGGCGACGAGGTCGGGTGGGTGCTTGAAGGCTCCACGCGCGCCACGGTGGGCTTCTTCACAAACTACGGCACCTGCTACACGGTGCGCATCAACGACATCCCGAGCACCACCGGCTACGGCGACCCGGTTCAGAAGCTGTTCTCGTTCGACGACGGCGAGCGCGTCGTGGGCGTGGTTGGGTTCGACGACCGCGTGCTTCCGCCGGGACGTCCAGAGGAGCCCGACCAGCAGCAGCTCTTTGATGAGAACGGCGTGGCTGAGGACGAGGAGGCGCATCCGCCCTACGTGGTGGCTATCTCGAAGACGGGCCAGGCCACGCGCTTTACCGTTGAGGGCTTCATGGAGCCATCTACGCGCGCCGGACGCATGTTCATGCGGTTGGAGGGAGATGACGAGGTCGTGCGTGCCATGCTGGCGCAGGGCCACGAGCACGTCTGCGCTGCCTCGCACGGCGGACGCGTGCTGATCTTTCCGGTAGAGCAGGTGTCGGTCTACAAGGGGCCGGCCAAAGGTGTCATTGGCATGCGGATCCAGGACGACGATCGCCTCCTGGGGGCTACGCTGTCGGATGCGGCGCGTGAGGGGCTCGTGGTGGTAACCAACAACGGACGCGAGGAGATCGTGCGCACCACCAAGTACGACGTCACGAACCGGGGCGGCAAGGG
>NZ_JARWGJ010000130.1:0-6934 GCF_040409695.1 Longimonas sp. | reverse complement strand
TCTTGCACGGCCAGCGAGGCGCCGAACTGCGCACCGCCGGTCAAGTTGTCGTGGGTGATGCGGTCTTGCTCGACCCAGGCGCCGCTCTCCTCGTCGTAGTCAAAAGCAAAGACAACGCCGCGCTCATGCCCGGGGGCACTCACAAACACGGTGCCCTCGTGCACGGCTACGCTGTTGCCGAAGTTGGCCCGGTCGTCGAGTTCGATTCCTTCTGTGGAGATGCGGCTCTGCTGCCAGGTGTCGCCATCGTTCCAGAACACGACAGCGGCCCCTTTGCGATCATCATGGGCCGTGGCGCCCGCTACGATCAGATCGCCGGCGTGGGCAACGCTACTGCCAAACCCGTCGAGGGTGTCAGCCGGGGTCATCGCGTGGGTCTGTGCCCACGCTCCGTCTTCCTGGCTAAACAGATAGATGGCTCCGAAGGGCTCGGCGGTGGGGGCCGAGATCGCGAGCTGGTCAGGTCCAACAGCGATGGCACTTCCGAATCCGTCGCCTACTGTGCCGTTTTCGGCACGTAGGCGAGCCTGTTCGACGTATGTGCCGTCAGCATCGGGGCCGAAGACGTATACGAGGCCGGGCGTATGCAACATGTCGGGCTCACCGGCCACAACCAGGTCGCCGTGTACGCCAAGCGCACGGCTAAATCCGTCGGCAGCAGCGCTACCTACCGTCCCAAATGCGGAGGACTGTGCAACGGCTGACGGACCGCCCACGAGCAGGAGCACGCTGCATAGATAAAGTAAAAGTCGATTCATAACGAGTCGGTCAGAGCAAAGAAACGATGGAACGAAAAACAGATCGGGGCTTCACGTAGAGCTGCCCCCAGGCACAACGCAGAGCGCGTGCAATAAATGATTGTGTGCGACGCAAAAGCGATACGCGACCACCTAAGGGATATACACCGAAGTGTTGATCAGGTTACATACGCCGCTTTCACACTTCAGTTATAGGCAAACCCACGCGAAAAGTTTAGCGTGATTGGGGGCTGTGTTATCAAATGCTGTATGCAGATGTGAACAGTTTGCGAGAGGAACAGAGCCTTTTCAGCACACGTTACGCCTCCGTAGCTATCCAGATAGGTCCACGCGCTGTGCTCAAGGCCGGTCCGTGGTGTTTATTTACTCTTGTCTTTTGCTGTCGACCTGCTGTCTATGTACCGTTCTGCGTATCGTTCTGCCTGCGCCATGCGCTATCTTGTTATCGGGGTTGCCCTGTGCGGCCTGTTCCTGGCCGCGTGTTCAGGGAGCCAGCGCGTTGTGCACAACTCTGCTGAGGAGGCATACCAGAAAGCCTCTGAGCTGTTTGAGGAAGGCGACTACGAAACCGCTATCCAGTATTATCGCGGGGTTTTTCAGTACGGACGCGGTACGGAGTGGGCGCCGAGTGCGCAGTTCATGCTGGCTCGTGCCCACGAAGAGCGTGGCGAAAATCTGATGGCAGCGACCGAGTACAACCGCTTCACGCAGCTCTACCGCAACCACGAGCGGCTTCCCGAGGCCGAGTACCGCCGCGCCCTCATGTACTACAACGAGTCGCCGCATTACAAGCTCGACCAGACCGACACGGAGCGCGCACTGGCAAACTTCCGCCTGTACATGCAGCGCCATCCCAACGATGAGCACGTTGATGATGCGCAGGCGAAGGTGCAGGAGCTACGCAATAAGCTGGCCCGCAAGCAGTTTGAAGCAGGCGAGCTGTACGAGCGGCGCCGCATGTACCGCGCAGCAGCGTTCACGTACGAGAGCGTCTTCGACCAGTACCCCGACAGCGACTACGCCGATCAGGCGCTGCTTGCCTCCATCCGTACCTACATCGAATATAGCGACCGCAGCGTCCCGCAGCGTCAGGCCGAGCGTCTTGAATCAGCCATCGCGAACTACGAGCGGCTCACGCAGGTCTTCCCCGACAGCCCGCTCTTGGGCGATGCCGAGCGTCAGTACGAGCGTGCCCAGTCGCGACTTGAGCGCATCCGTGAGCGCGAAGACGAGCAGATCGCGCAAGACACGCCATAGCTTCATGTCTTAGCGGTGTCCCCGTAGCCGCCTCTTCCTTCGGTCCGGCACACGCCCGCGCTTTCCCGTTCTGTGTGCTGGGCCTTGCCTGTTTTTGTATCGTATCGCTTGCTCCTGCGCGTTCATGCACGTAGCCCTTTTCGGTGGATCGTTTAACCCTCCGCATGTTGCCCACCTTATCGTTGCCGAGGTGGCGCGCGACCAGTTCAGCTTCGACGCCGTCTGGTGGGTTCCCAACGCAACGCCTCCGCACAAGGAGAACAGCGCACTCGCCCCAGCTGCCGATCGCCTGGCCATGACGCGCGCCGCGATTAAGGGGCATGACGGATTCGCCGTCTGCGACATCGAGATCGAGCGGCCCGGCGTGTCGTACACGATCGATACCGTACAGGCGCTTCATGAGCAGCATCCCGACACCACCTTCTCTCTTCTTATAGGCAGCGATAGCCTCGACACGTTTCACACCTGGCGCGAGCCGGCCGCCATCGCCGAGCTTGTGGACCTGATCGTGTACAAACGGCCGGGCGGACTGGACGCTGTGGCGCAGCCTGCGTTTGCAAATCAAGCCCACTACGTTGCCGCCCCCATGCTCGAAGTATCGAGCACCGAGATCCGCCAGCGCTGCCAGAGCGGACGCTCCATCCGGTACATGGTGCCAGAAGCGGTTCGGCAGTACGTACGCGCCCATGGGCTCTACACCGCCTGAACGCTTCCTGACCTGCCCGTCTTCCGGCCCTCTCTCCGCTGCTGAACCGACTCTGCATGGCTGATCTTGCTTCGCTTCGCAATCGTGCTGCGCGCCTGGTTATGGTGCGCATGGGATCGCACCTTTCTCCTTCGCGCACAGCCACCGACGACTACGACCGGATCGCTGCGCTGGCTGCACGCTATCCGATAGGCGGCGTGCTGCTCTTCAACGCGGCCTGGCCGCAGTGCGCCGACACGCTGGCTGCCCTTCACGACAGCGCCTCGGCGCCGCTTCTTGTTGGGTCTGATATCGAGCGCGGCGTGGGGCAGCAGGTCGACGGAGCCACGCGCTTCCCCCATGCGCTGGCCTGCGGACATGCCGGCCGCCGCGCCGTTGAGGTGCTGGCGCGCATTACCGCGCTGGAGGCACGGGCGTGTGGCATCCACTGGGCCTTTGCACCGGTAGCCGACCTGCGCAACGAGCCCCGCAACCCGATCATTGCCAACCGGGCCTTCGGCGATACCCCCCAGTCGGTATCCCGCCACGTAGATGCGTTTATACGCACCGCACAGGCGCACGGACTTGCCACTACCGCCAAGCATGCGCCCGGACACGGACGCACCACGACCGACTCGCACGTCGATCAGCCTCGCGTATCTGCCGATGCCGATACGCTGGCCGCCACCGATGCACGTCCCTTTCGCGCGGCCATCCGTGCCGGCACCACAGCCCTCATGACCGCGCATGTCGTCTATCCGGCGCTCGACGCAGAGACCCGCCCGGCCACCGCCTCGCCTCCCATTCTACGTGACCTCTTTCGCACGTCGTGGGGCTTCGACGGACTCGTTGTGTCCGATAGTCTGCTCATGGATGGCATCGATGCCTCAGGGCAAGATGCCGGTGCACAGGCCGCTGCACTGGTGGATGCGGGCGTCGACATGCTGCTCGATCCGCCTGATGCCGAAGCGGTTATTGACGGCCTCGCCCGCGCCGTGGCCAGCGGCACGCTCGATGAGCGTCGCCTCAACGAAGCCGCCACACGCGTTGAGCAACTCGCGTCCTGGATCCAGCAGACCCGCCCTTCGGGACTCGCACCCGACCCTGACCTGCGCGATGTCGTGGGGCAGCAGCTGCACACGCGAGCAGCGCATGCCATTGCCGCCGAAGCCATCGACCTGTCTCCAACGCGAAGCACAGCACTGCCGCGCCCGCTTGGCCCCGCCACAGACACCCTGGTGGTACGCTGCTCGGCGCGTCCCTCTCAGACCGACGACGACCAGGCGCTGCGCGACGCGCTGGCCGAGCACGGTGCAGCCGCCAACTACACCGCCTGCCCTGCCGATGCTGCGCTGGTGCGTTGTGTGGAGGCAGCGAACCGCATCCACCAGGCCGACCAGGTGGTGGCACTGCTGGCCGTTGAGCCGGCGGCCTGGCAGGACTTCCGCCTCGCCGATGCCCATCGCCCCGTCGTAGACGCGCTGCGTGCGCATCCACAGGCCCTGATCGTGGCCACGGGCAGTCCGCATGTGCTCGATGCGTTTTCGGATGCGTGGACCCGTGCCGCCACGTACAGCGACAGCCCCGCGTCGCAGCGCGCCCTGATCGAGCGTCTGTTTGGGACTGCCGGCCGCTCCGGGCCGTAACGAATCCCCAACGCAGCCCCGACCAACGAACTCTGGTCGGATTCAGCCTGTTTGGTGCAGTGACGTTCATGCTTCCCCTCACCAGCTTCCTTTGATACTATGGCCGCCGTAGAATCGAACATGCGCGCACTGGGCACGAAAGCGCCCGACTTTGACCTGCCGATTGCCAATCCCGGAGTCGACGACCTGCACGGCGTTCGCCGGTCGCTCAGCGACTACAGCGACGCTCCTGTGCTCGTTGTGATGTTCATCTGCAACCACTGCCCATACGTGCACCACGTCGAGCCCTCACTCATCGAAACGGCCCAGACCTACAGCGAAAAGGGCGTTCAGTTTGTGGCGATCTGTGCCAACGACGCCGAGCGCTATCCGGATGACGGCTTCGAGCGGATGACGGAGCGCGCCCGCGAGAAAGGGTATCCGTTCCCCTACCTGCAAGACGAAGACCAGACCGTGGCGCAGGCGTACAATGCCGCGTGCACGCCCGACTTCTACGTGTTCGACGACGAACGCACGCTTGTTTATCGTGGACGCTACGACGAGACGCGTCCCAACCAGGGTACAGCCCACGGGGGCGACCTGCACGAGGCGCTTGATGCAGCGCTTGAAGGCACCGTGCTCCCTAAAGAGGAGCAGCATCCTTCCATCGGATGCAGCATCAAGTGGAAGCCTGGACGCGAACCAGCCTCTACCGCCTGACCTCCAGACCGGCCCGCTCGCTGCTCTCTTTCCTTTGCCCTACGTCCTTATGTTTGACGGACGCGGCTTTTCCACCTGGCCCCTGGCTACGCTGGGGGCCGCTCTTATGGCCTCCTTCTTTCTGCTTATCATGACGCTCATGGAGGCTGCCCTTGGCAACCCCGCGCAGATTACACGGGCTGGCATCAGCGTTACCGCTGCTGCGTTCTTTGGTTACCTGGGCGTGGTCTTTTATCTGTGGCATACCAACGACGAGGAGGCCGAGCAGCATTAGCAAGCAGCGGTGAACGCATGCGCATTCCAGAGACGAAATGCCCCCCATGAAGCTCTAAGCTGTCGTTACGATCGTGGTCTGTGGCGCGCCTGCATGGGTAGACGTCTCTGTTTTCGTTGGATGCGCCCCCTCTGTGCGCTATGCGACCGCTTTTCCTCGCTTTCGCTGCATTCGTGCTTGTGTGCAGTCCAGCCCATGCACAGCCGCCCCTCCCAGACCGCTACCCTTCAGCTTCGCTGTCTACGCAGGCGGTACCCCAGGATCTGCAGTCGCTTGCTGCTACCGATCTCTCACGCGACAGACGATGCCGAGAAGATCCTGTGGCCTGTATCGGCGGGGTCGTAGTCGGTTGGCTTCTTGCTCCGGTGTTCCGCTTTATCGGCACGCATATCGTTTCCGAAACGCAGCTGTCGAACACATGGGGCAGCGCCTCCGCGATTGGACTGCGCGTTGGACGAACCGTTCGATACGAATCGTCATATCGTCCACTCGTTTTTCCGTATGTGGCCGCAGGCATGCACGCCCAGCAGCGCGACACCCCCCGTCCGTTTGGGTTCGAGACAGAGACGGTGTTTTTTGAGAGCGCCGTTGGGCTCCGTACCAACCTGGATACATGGCATCCTGAAGCGCCCACATGGGTCGAGCGGCTGCACGTCAAGGCCGAAGCCCAGTGGCTACACAGTGGCAACACGCGCGATCAGCTCTGGATTGAAGCCGCGCCCGGCATAGCGGTGCTGCAAGGCCCATCGACGATGCGTTTGCACCTGACTGCCGCTGTGGCCGTGGCAGGCGACCTACGCACCACCGTCCGCCCCGGAATCGGGCTGGAGGTGCTGTGGTAGAGGGGAAAGCTGGACGCGCTATGCGTCGAGTGCTTCTGTATCGTAGCGCATTTTAGTGAGCACGGCATCGTCAGTCACGTAGTAAATATATCCATCGCGAACGTAGAAGGCGGATCCTGGTGCTCCCAAGTCGATCGTCCCCACGAGCTCACCGCTTTGGTTCAGCACAAACACCGTCTGTTTCAGTTCGTCGGTCACGGACCCACCTTTCACGAAAACGTGCCCGTTGTCGATAGCCAGTCCGCCGATGACGCTGCCCGACGGTATTTCTGAACGCATGGTTGCCAGCGTTTCCACTTCAATCTCCGGCTCGTCTTCAATGGGAAGCTCAACGGCAATGTGCGATTCAGATCTGGGCGACGTATTTATAACTTCAATCACGTTGCGAAATGAGTAGGCAAACACTGCAACATCCCCGTGACTACGTAGGACACCAATGTTTCTCCAGAGTCTGCCCAATTCCTCTTGATCTTTCAGCTCAAGGAACGGAGTGAACTCTTGTGTATCTTCGTCAAGCACACGCAGTCTGGTTGATACATACGTTTCTCCTTGCTCCCTGTCTACTTCCATCTCCATGACGGGAAAAATGGTTTCGCCGTTCATGAAAGAAAAGTTGAGACTGCCAATGTTTTGCGGAATATCTATTGTCTTAAGAAATGACAGGTCTTCATCAAATACCGACACAGAACGTGTGCGCGTTGCTTCTCCCACATACAGCTTATTGTCATGATGCTCCACAAATTGAGGGCCATATTCAAACTCACCGGGTCCCT
>NZ_JARWGJ010000129.1:0-30418 GCF_040409695.1 Longimonas sp. | reverse complement strand
GATAGAGGTTCGTAGCCGGGGTTACGGGCCGACACGAGGGCGCAAGCCCGACTGACACCCGTATATCGGGGACAATTTGCACCAGGGGCATGACCTTCGGCCCCAGCCCAGTGGAGCCGCTCGCAGCGCCCCGACCGCAGGGAGGAAGTACTCTTGGGGTGCCCAAATTAAGAAATCAAAACAGGTTCTTATGTGCCTTATACAAGGTGTGATCTACACAAAGGCATTCAACCCTGTGAGGTCTTGCCCGACCACCAGCGTATGTACCTCATGGGTTCCTTCGTAGGTGATGACCGATTCGAGATTGGCCATGTGGCGCATCACCGGGTAACGACTGGTAACGCCGTCTCCACCCAGCACCTGTCGGGCCGAGCGAGCTACCTCCAGCGCCATCTCGCAGTTGTGGCGTTTGGCCATCGATACTTGCTGCGGACGCATCGCTCCTTCGTCTTTGAGCGTAGCAAGGCGCCAGTTCATGAGCTGAGCCGACGTGATGGACTGTGCCATCTCCACAAGGCGTTCCTGTACCAACTGGAACTGCCCGATCGGGCGGTCAAACTGTTCGCGGTTGATCGCGTGCTGCCGCGCGGCATCGTAGCACGCTTGCGCGGCCCCCACAACGCCCCAGGCAATTCCGAAGCGCGCCTGGGTGAGACACGAGAGCGGAGCCCGTAAGCCCTTCGCTTCAGGCAGGCGGTTGCTTGCCGGGATGCGTACATCGTTCAGGATCACCTCAGACGTTACCGCGGCCCGCAACGACCAGGTGTCCTCAATCGGAGGGGTTTCTACGCCGGGGCGGTCCAGTTCCACCAGAAAGCCGCGCACAGCGTCGTCTTCGTCTTTTGCCCAGATCACCGCGACATCGCCAATTGAGGCGTTTGTAGACCAGCGTTTGTGTCCGTTAAGCACATACTCATCGCCTTGCTTCACCGCACGTGTTTCCATGCCGCCAGGATTGGAGCCGTGATTGGGCTCGGTGAGTCCGAAGCATCCAATCTTTTCGGCTTGGGCCAGATCCGGGAGCCACGTGCGCTTCTGCTCCTCGCTTCCATATCGCCAGATAGGATACATAACGAGAGAGCCCATCACCGAGCAGAACGAGCGCAGTCCTGAATCGCACCGTTCCACCTCCTGCATCATCAGGCCATACACAATGTTATTGTGCCCACCCCCGCCGTACTCAGTAGGCAGATGCGGGCCGATGAGGCCAAGCCGAGCAAACTCCGGAATCAGGTGGTCGGGGAAGGTGCGCTCGTGGGCGTGCGACTCGATAATCGGCTCCACCTCTTCTGTGATAAACGCCCGCACGGCATCGCGCTGGGCACGCTCTTCATCAGATAGCAGCCCGTCGACATCAAAAAAGTCGACCGGGGCAAAATCCGCGGCGGCGTATGTGCTGCTTGCGGTTACGTCAGGCGATGAAGGCGGGGAGAGAGTCGATGCGGAAGCAGACATAAAATAGACAGTTAGTGAACAATACTGGAAAGCGCTGGTGAATCACCGAGTACAGATCGGCATATACGCGGCGGTAGTTGACCCTTCACAGGATAACACCTACGTTTCTTATGCTCAACCCTCACCGCATCACGAAGTTTGCGACCGCTACTATGCATACAAGAAGATGGACGTACACAGGCATCCTGCTGGCTATCGTGCTGATGTTTAGCACAGCGCCAACCGACGCTACGGCGCAGAACCAGCCGCGGCTTGGGGTGGGCTTTAACACGCTTATCAGCACCGAAGACGGGTTTGGGCCAGGCGTCCGCTTTCGCGTGTCGTCGCCTATCAACCGCGATCTTTCTATCGCGCTCGGGTCGGCCTTCACCGGATACATACTGGGCGGTCGCGACGAAGCCTCGTACGCGCTCGACCCGCAGATCTCGCTCATCGTAACCCGCACTGACACGCCCACGCAAGGCACGTATTTCATGGGGGGATTCGGGGCCTACCTGCCTATCCAGACAGAAGAAAGCACTGCTGCTCCTACGATTCACCTGGGAGCCGGACGCGTGTGGCTGCTGCAGGATACCTCGCTCTACGCTGAGTTCAATCCCTCACTTGTGATCGGGGAAGACGCCACAAGCGGACTGTTCTCGCTCCGCTTCGGCGTGATCTTTTAGAGCGTGATCTTCTGGGCAGTGTCTGGGCTACACGGGTATACAACGCCCGGGTGCATCCTCAGGAAATGCTTGTTCAGGCACCACCTGGAGAGCGTTTTGCCTGCTACACGGTCGCCATGATTGCCTGTGCACGTTCTGACGGCTCGCCCTCGCGGGAGCGTGCATACTCAGGCCGAGCGTGCTTCGTTACGTAGTGGTCGATATACGCTGCAGCCACCTCGGCCTCCTCATCGGCTGTGCAGAGGTAGTACTCTTGTTTGTAAGGCTTCTCCCACTGACTGGGAAAGAAGAGCGTGCGATATTGGGGTTTCGTAAGCCCAAGTACCGCACCGGCCTCATGCCAGAGTTCGCCCCCGGTGTGGAACCCTCCGTGTAGGAGCAGCTCACGCTCGGTGTAGGTCTCTGATTCGAGAAGCACGTGCCCGGCAATGCAGCATTTGAAGCCCTTTGGGACAGCCGATTGAGAGATTACCTCCTGTTCATTGCGTGCAAAAGCCCATTGCGCCAGGCAGCAGCGCTCGGGGCGGTAGACGATGGTGCGCCGGACGGTTTCCAACAGATCAACGTTCATAGGCGTCAAAGAAACAGGTAAACAACGTTGGGTTTGAGGTGCATTGTAACGTGCGGAAGGGCGCGAGACAATGCGATGTATATGATGCGTATGCTTTCTAACGCTCGCAAGTAGTTATCGTTCAGAATGGACGAAGACAAGCGTTATGCAGGATGTAGCAGCAACCAGGTAGCAACAGGTAGAGAAGCTATTTGATGCCCGCGCTCATCTCCATCATGCGCTCAATCGGGCGCAGGGCGTCTTTACGGAGCGACTCTTCCATCGTAATTTCAGGGCTTTCATGCTCCAGGCACAGGTAGAGCTTCTCGATGGTATTGAGCCGCATGTGAGGACACTGGCTGCAGTTGCACCCGCTTTCCGGCGGTGCCGGAATAAGCGTATTGTGGGGATTGTCCTTCTCCATCTGGTGCAAGATGCCTTCTTCGGTGGCCACGATAAACTTGGCCGGGCCGTTATCGCGCGCGTAGCGCCGGATCTGGCTTGTGGAACCGATAAAGTCTGCATGCTGAAGAACTGCGTCGCGGCATTCAGGATGCGCCAGTACGTCGGCGTCAGGGTGCTTGGCTGCCAGGCGCAGCAGTTTGCGTTCGCTGAAGGTTTCGTGCACGATACAGACGCCATCCCACAGGACCATGTCGCGCCCCGTTTCGCGAATCAGGTAGGCCCCGAGGTTGCGGTCGGGTGCAAACAGAATTTTCTCGTCTTCGGGAAGCTGGTTGATAATGTGCGCGGCGCTCGACGAGGTACAGATGATGTCGCTAAGCGCTTTCACGGCAGCCGAGCTGTTCACATACGTAATGACGGTATGGTCAGGGTACTGGTCGCAGAACGCCTCAAAGGCATCGGGCGGGCATGTGTCGGCAAGGGAGCATCCGGCATTCAGGTCGGGTAGCAGGACCGTTTTTTCGGGATTCAGGATCTTAGCGGTCTCTGCCATAAAGTGCACGCCGGCAAACACGATGATTTCTGCATCAGTGTTAGCTGCCTCACGGGCCAGGCCAAGCGAGTCGCCAACGAAGTCGGCCAGCTCCTGAATGGCAGCTTCCTGATAATAGTGAGCCAGCAAAATAGCATTTTTCTCAGTTTTCAGGCGCTCAATTTCGGCATACAGGTCAAGGCTGGCATCGACAGGCGCATCCACAAATCCGAGACTGCGGTCGAGGGTGGCAGTAGACATGGTAGGGAGGAAGCTAAACAAAGGTACTGAGGGAAACGCGCATGTGCTTGTACGTACACCTACGACAAGGGCACCGAGCGATCCGTTGGAGAGGCGTCATGCAGCTGCCCGTGCTCAAGGCGAAGCACGCGGTCGGCAATTGAAGCAAGTGCCGAGGTATGCGTTACAAGCACGAATGTCTGTCCGGTTTCATGGCGCAGCGTTTCAATCTCCCTATGTAGCGGTTCAGCCGTATCGGCGTCCAGGTTTCCGGTGGGTTCGTCGAGCAGTACGAGCGCAGGCTCATTCATTAGCGCACGCGCTACGGCAACGCGTTGCTTTTCTCCCCCTGAAAGCGTAGCGGGCCGCTGGTCGGCGCGGTCGGCAAGTCCCATCAGGCCGAGCAAGCGGCGAGCGCGGCGTTCTGCAGCGTCGGCTCCTTGTCCGTGGATACGAGCAGGCATGGCTACGTTTTCGAGGGCCGAAAACTCGGGGAGCAGATGGTGAAACTGGAAGACAAAGCCGATACACTGATTTCGAAACGAGGCAAGCGCTTCGTCATCCAGCGCAAAGATGTCGCGTCCATCAACATGCACCTGACCACTGGTCGGGTGGTCCAGTCCACCAAGGATATGCAAGAGGGTGCTTTTCCCGGACCCGCTCTCGCCCATTACAGCGACAATCTCGCCTGGCTGTACCTGAAGGTTGAGATCCCGAAGCACGGTAAGCGCCTGGGGCGTGTCTTCCTCAAACGTTTTGGTAAGCCCCAAAACATCGACAATCGGCGATTCAGCCATCGGTACGGGAGGCACAAAGATAAAAAGGGTAAGCAGGCAGAAGCTCTAAGCAGGATCCGGGCGGCTTACTCGTCGCGCTCTATGTTGTACTTGTTGAGCTTGTTGTACAGGTGCGAGCGCTGAATCCCGATCGTTTCGGCGGTCTGGCTTACGTTCCAGTCGTGTTCATCGAGCTTGTGCTCGATAAACAGCTTCTCAAACTGGTCGCGAGCATCACTGAACGTATCGTAGGAGTGGATGAGGTCATAGGCCGGACCACTGCTTGACGTTTGAGGTCCCATGCAGCGCTGCACATCGTCGGCATCGACCGTCTCCCCATCGGTCAGAATGAGAATGCGTTCCAGCACGTTGTGGAGCTCACGCACGTTGCCGCGCCATTCATAGCGCTGTAGGGCGTTGAGGGCTGCATCCGAAAACGTCTTAGGGGGAATGCCATTGCGCTGCGCCAGGCGGCCGGCCATGTGTTTGGTGATAAGCGGGATATCGCTACGGCGCTCACGAAGCGGCGGCACATCGATAAGAATAACCCCAATACGGTGGTAGAGGTCTTCTCGAAACTGATTCTCCTCGATCTCCTCCTGTAAATTCTTATTGGTGGCGGCGATGACGCGTACGTCGACTTCTACCGTGCGGTCGCCCCCAACGCGCTGAACCTTGTGCTCCTGAAGCACGCGCAGCACTTTCGCCTGAGCCGACAAGCTCATATCGCCTATCTCATCGAGAAAGAGTGTGCCGCCGTGCGCCTGTTCGAATTTCCCGATGCGTTGCTGCGTAGCACCTGTGAAGGCTCCTTTCTCATGACCGAAAAGCTCGCTCTCAATCAGTTCGCTGGGAATGGCGGCACAGTTGACCTCAACCATTGGGGCATCGCTGCGTCCTGACTTGCGGTGCAGCCAGCGTGCGACAAGTTCTTTGCCCGTGCCGTTCTCGCCTGTTATGAGCACGCGCGCTTCAGTAGGCGCCACGCGCTCTATCGTATCTTTAATCTCAGCAATCGCCGTACTCTCGCCGATGATGGGCGTGAGGTCATCGGAGTGCTTCTCCGTGATCGTCTGCCGCATGCGGCGATTTTCCGTCTTCAGTTCGCCACGGTCCAACGCATTACGTACAGTGAGAAGCAGGCGGTTTAGGTCCGGCGGTTTCTCGATGAAGTCGTAAGCCCCCAGCTTTGTCGCTTCAACTGCCGTTTCAACCGTACCATGTCCACTGATCATGACGACGGGAAGCTCAGGGAACTCGTCACTGAGTACCTCCAGCACATCCATGCCATCACGTTTAGGCATTTTCACGTCGAGCAAGACCAGGTCGTAGGTGTCTGACCGGGCCATGTCGAGGGCTTCTTCGCCATCAGAGGCGCATTCTACGCCGTAGTCTTCGTACTCCAAAATTTCTTCGAGGGTACGTCGAATGCTTGCCTCGTCGTCAACAACAAGGATCGTAGCCATAGGCAGCAGGGGAGAAGCAAGAGGCAGGGTGAGCAGAGGGCGAAACGCCTCGCTTCTTACGAGGCCGTTCGTGCCTGGCGCGCTTCCACTCGGGCCAGGAAGCGCTGAACGCGTTCTGCTTCGGGCGAGTCTGCGTACTCGGTTTGGATCTGGCTGTAGACCCGGCGTGCTTGCTCCAGGTTGCCAGCAGCCTCGTAAGCGCGTCCGGCATTCATGAGATACTGAGGCGATACGTGGGCGCTCGAAGCGAATTCGGCGGCGCGCTCGTAGCGGGCTCCTGCCGTCTCGTAGTCGCCCCGATCTTCAAAAATAGATGCCTCGGCGGCCAACGCGCTTGCTCCGATCAGGTCACGATCTTTGTCGAAGCGCTCCAGGTAGGTCATCGCTTCGTCGGGCAGGTCGTTACGCAGATACGCATTGGCAACATAGAAGACCGCCAGGTTGCCCGCGTCTGTACCGCTGTACGTATCCGCAATCTCAAGCAGTCCCATAAGATCACCAGTGCCCTGCAGGGCGCGTTCGTACTCGCCCATGGCGTACAAGCGCTCAATCTGTCCGAGATGCCGTTGCGCTTCCGCTTCGGTCTGCTGCACGTTCCAGAAATAGACACCGACAGCAGCAATCAGTACAACAAGTCCAACGCCTGCAGCATAAATGGCGTTTTTGTTTTCTTCAAAGAACAGCACGCTCCGTGCATACAGGTCAACAATGGAGTTGGAGCGCAGCTCTTTACGGCGCGACGACTTTTCAGGCGTTTTAAGCGAAGACATACGGTAAAAACAGTTCGACAAAAAGGAGACTCAGGCTCGCGTACAGCACGCGAGATATAACGTGATGGGTACCCCATAAGCAAGACATAGCACGAAAGAATGTTTCTGAGCGGATGAAGTTGCGGAAGGCAGCCACTGCCCGGCCTATACGATTTGCCCCGAGCGTACGATCATCCGTTCATAGAGCTTCTCGCAAGACCCGACTGGCGCTGCCTTAGGTAGCAGCCAAGAAGCATTTACCCAGAATCAAAATGGAATCGAAAAGGAGATCAAGAGGGAGTGCGTGTCATGATGCAAGGGAGGGGGGATGGGGGACGCGCGCCACAAATCCATAAAACAGTTGCACCCCTCCTGAATAATTTGCACCTTAGACCATGACAAAGAAATACAGCAGCGTATCCCTGCATTCACCATCAAACAACATTTGGATATGTTGTTTGTCCGCCAATACGCTATTTAACCAGTGTTTATTGGTATAGAAAATGAAAAGGAGGGCAACGGTCCGCAACGGGGAAGGGATGCTGAACATTGCGTACCGGTGCGGGTGCATGTTGTGACGGATGCACTGCACCTGTGCATAAACGAGAGACGTAAACAATGGGCGAGCCTGCCACGATGTGGATCTGCCGTTATGCTGACGCGCAGACCCAGGTTGAGGCCTTCGCCACTCGCAGGAGTATGCGTAGCAAAGCGCTAACACGGCGTATCTCCACGCTGCATCTGTCATGAGAAGCCGGCGGGACGGTTGAATAGCAACGACCAGACCGGCCCGCGGCGTCTTTGTATTCGATGATTTCTCACTCAAGACCATTTCACCCATGGCTACTACACTTGGTATCAATGGATTCGGCCGCATCGGCCGCCTGGTACTACGCTCCATCATTGAGCGTGGCGATACCGACTTTGAGATTGCCGGTATTAACGATCTTACGCCCGCTGCCACGCTGGCTCATCTGCTCAAGTATGACTCGGTACACGGCACGTTGGATACGGAGGTCTCGCACACCGACGATTCCATTACCGTAGGTGACATCACGTTTCCCGTCTTCAACGAAAAAGACCCCGCCAACCTCCCGTGGGGCGATGTGGGATGCGACATCGTGGTGGAGTCGACGGGACTCTTCCGCACACGCGAAGCCGCAGGCAAACACCTCGAAGCCGGGGCCAAGCAGGTCGTGATTAGTGCGCCGGCCAAAAGCGAGGTCGACGCCACAGTCGTGCTCGGGGTGAACGATGAGATCCTGACAGGCGACGAGAAGATCGTATCTAACGCCAGCTGCACAACAAACTGCCTGGCGCCGCTCGCGAAGGTGCTCGACGAGGCCTTCGGGCTCAAGCATGGTCTCATGACGACCATCCATGCTTACACGTCATCGCAGAATATCGTAGACGGTCCGCACAGCGACCTTCGCCGTGCACGCACCGCTGCTGCCTCCATCATCCCAACCTCGACCGGCGCAGCAAAAGCGGTCGGACTGGTGCTGCCCGAGCTTGATGGTAAGCTCGACGGCATGGCCATGCGCGTGCCCATCCCAAACGGATCGATCACCGACCTGACGGTACACGTCGAGAAAGAGGCCTCCGTTGAAGCCGTAGACGCTGCTTTTAAGGCCGCTGCCGAAGGGGCCATGAAGGGGGTCCTTGAGTACAACGAAGCTCCGATCGTTTCGGCCGATATCATCCACAACCCGCACTCCTGCATCTACGACGCACCGTCGACCATGGTAACGGGCGAGATGATCAAGGTTACGGGCTGGTACGACAACGAATGGGGCTATGCCAGCCGCGTCGTTGACCTGGCTCAGAAAATTTCGTCGATGTCCTAAACGTGTAAAGACACAGTCGCCGCAGACCGGAATGGGAGATGTCCTCTCGTTCCGGTCCTGCGTTTTATCTCCTCAAATAGATGCTCTACACAGCCTGCCATGAAAAAACTCACCCTCGACGCGGTAAATGTAAAAGGCAAGCGCGTACTCATCCGGGTCGACTTCAACGTGCCGCTTAAGCACAGCGAAGATGACAACCGCCCTACCGTCGCCGACGATACACGGATTCGGGCTGCACTGCCTACCATACGACACGTGCTCGACAAAGGTGGAAAGGCAATTCTCATTAGCCACCTGGGGCGCCCCAACGGGGCTCCCGACCCGGACCTGAGCCTTGCAGCGGTCGCCGATCATCTCGACACGCTGCTGGAAGAGCGTGTTCGCTTCTCCAGCAACACCATTGGCGATGCCGTGCAGGAAGCAATCGACGGCATGGGGAATGGATGCGTTATTCTTCTTGAAAATACACGCTTCGATCCAGGGGAAAAAGCCAATAGCGATGACTTTGCCGATGGACTCGCTGCCCTCGCCGACATCTACGTAAACGATGCCTTTGGGGCCGCACACCGCGCCCATGCCTCCACAGCAGGCGTGGCCGAGCGTGTGCAGCCTGCTGTTATGGGACGCCTCATGGAAAAAGAGGTCGAGGTGCTCACCAAGGTGCGCGACGAACCAGAGCCGCCCATGGTCGCGATTCTTGGTGGAGCTAAAGTGTCCGACAAAATGGGCACCGTGCGGCGTCTATCTCAAAATGCAGCGCACCTGCTCGTAGGCGGAGCCATGACGTACACCTTCCTGAAAGCACAGGGCGAAGAGGTCGGGAACTCGCTGGTCGAGGAAGACCGGCTGGAGCAAGCTGAATCCCTCGCCGATGAGGCCGGCGATGTGTTGCACCTGCCACAAGATCATGTCTATGCCAACTCGATCGAGGACGAAGCGCCCGCGGGGGTCTCCGAGGGCGGCATCCCTGACGAAAAAATGGGCCTCGACATTGGCCCGGCTACCGTAAAGGCGTATACCGACTATATCGGTGAAGCCAAAACCATCATCTGGAACGGTCCCATGGGGGTCTTCGAAACAGAGGCGTTCGCACAGGGCACGATCGCAATTGCCGAAGCCGTTGCCGAAGCTACCGATAACGGCGCCTTTTCCGTCGTTGGCGGGGGCGATTCCGTATCGGCACTGAACGTAGCCGGCAAAACCGATCGCATCAGCCATGTGTCTACCGGCGGCGGAGCCATGTTGCAACTGCTTGAAGGCGAGCCGCTCCCAGGGCTCGAAGCGCTCACCGACGCCGACGTATAGCCACGTTGAAAGCTAGCACCACACATAGGCTGAGAGGACACTGTAGCTGGTGCTACACGCAACGCGGTGCGTAACAATGCCTCTCCTACATTCGTCTTGTGTGGCAGAGAACGTTTTGGGGCGCCGCAAACTCCGCAGAACCTTCCTGATGCACTCGCTCTATTCTTACACGCTCGCTTTTGACTGCTATGTCTGCTGCTATTGCTGTTGACGGACTCTGCAAAACCTACCGCAGTGGACTCTTTCGCAACAAGACCGTCGAGGCGCTCCGAGGCATTGACCTTACGGTAGGGCGCGGCCATGTATTTGGACTGCTGGGGCCCAACGGTGCAGGCAAAACAACCCTCGTCAAGATCCTTCTTGGCATTGTACACCCTACAGCAGGCGATGCGCACCTCTTCGACGTACCCGCTACGCGGGCCGAAGCGCGAACACGTGTGGGCTACCTGCCCGAGAAACACACCTTCCCCGGACTCCTCACCGCTACACAGATGCTCGATCTGTACGGGCGGATGGGGCGGGTGTCCACTGCAGAGCGTGCGACACGCATCCCCGAACTGCTCGAAAAAGTGGGCCTCTCTGCTCAGGCCGATCGCAAGATCAACACCTTCTCAAAAGGAATGCTTCAGCGGGTCGGCATCGCACAGGCCCTGCTCAACAATCCCGACCTTCTGTTTCTCGACGAGCCTACCGATGGAGTAGATCCGGTGGGCCGACGCGACATCCGCGACCTGCTCGTATGGCTGCGCGATGAAGGCACGACCATCTTCATCAACTCACACCTGCTCTCTGAGGTCGAAAAAGTATGTGGCGAAGTTGCCATCATGAACGAGGGCGAACTGGTACGACAGGGAGGGATTGGCCAGCTCACAAGCGTCGAGCGCGAATACCGGATTACCTGCACCCCGCTTCCCGACAGCCTGCCCGGCGCAGCCGCCAGCCAGATGATGCGGGTTGACGAGGCGCCTGCGCCTGAACTGGAGCAGTGGCGCGTAGCCGCCGAAACCCGCACCGACCTGAACGCACTGCTCGACACGCTACGCAGTCATAACGTGGAGCTCGAAGCCGTCGAGCCCGTGCGGCGCTCCCTGGAAGACTACTTCATCGACGTGGTGTCGCCCCCGTCGGCCTGAGGCCGCCTTGCCGCACATCGCTCTTGCCCAACCCCCCTTACCGCTACATGCAGCCTACGCTCGGACTTATCTACCTTACGTTTCGCGAGCTCTGGACCAAAAAGATTGTGCTGGGCCTGTTTATCATCAGTTCGCTCATTCTGATGATGGTGGCCTTCGCGCTCAACCTCGACGTGGTCGACGGCTCCCTTGCCGGACTCCGCCTCTTCGGGCAAACGCCCGATGGGCCTGTCGAGGGCCTCTCGCTCGAACAGCTGGTCTTTGGCATCGAGTCGGCCGTGGCAGGCGCTACGTACTGGATCGGCATTCTGCTTGCCCTCTTTGCCACCGCACCGCTCTCCGTCTCGCTCCTCGAACGCGGCCACATCGACCTGCTGCTCTCCAAGCCCATAGGGCGCACCCCACTCCTGCTCAGCCACATCGCCGGCGTCTGGGTCGCCGTCTCCGTCCTCGCGCTCTACCTCATGGGCGGAGTCTGGCTCATCCTCTCCATCAAAACCGGCGTATGGCACCTGCCTTTTCTGCTCAGCATCGGACTCGTCGTGCTCATGTTCGGCGTTATGTACGGCGTGGTCGCGCTCATGGGCGTGTGGACCGAGAGCACCGCTCTCGCGCTTATCGTGAGCTACGGACTCATCTTTGCATCGATTGTCTTAGCAGCCTCCGACGCGATTCTCGATACGCTCGGCATGGTCGGCTCAACCGCATTTGTCGCGCTCTACCACATCATGCCCAACTTCGCCGAGGTGTCGGGCCTGGCTGCCCGTTTAGCCCGGGCCGAATCTGCGACAGACTGGTACCCGCTGTTTTCGGCGGTGGCTTTTGGGGCCGTAGCCTACGGGCTCGCGCTCTGGATCTTCAACCGGCGCGACTTTTAACGACTACCATACCGGCACAGAAAAGCCGACCCGCACGGTCTGCATAATCGTTCGCAGTACAGCGTTCGTAGTACTTATGGGCAGGTAAGGCAAGAGGGATGCGAACGGGGCTGCCTCTGCAGCACAACCCAGGCAGCTCCGGTTCTGTAACAACCCCTCGCCAGTCTGCGTCTTGTAGGCGCTGCGTTCTACACTGCACATACATGCATCCCCATTTCGATATGGCATGCTCGCTTGCTTCACTCCAGCGCCGATCTCTCTGGACTCCCATTGCGGCGTTCGCGATCGCTCTCCTTACGCTCACAGGGTGCCAGCCCGACCCGCCGCCCGTAGCTGATGATACGCTCAACGCCATTTCGGTCTTCCCCGAGGGTACGCAGAGCCTCTCCATGGTCAACCTGCAGCACCTCAAGGACGAAGCAGGAATCTCGTTTTTTGGCGAGCGCGGTATTCGGCTCACACTGCTCGACAGCGACGTAGTCTTTGACCCGCTCACCCGTGAGCAGCGCAACGACCTCAACGCCTTCATTGAAGCATCCGGCTTCAACCCGGATACCGATCTGCACGCCGCGTACGTAGGCGCAGCTCCGGTTGGCAACGAAGGCATGCTGCAGGCGCCTCTGCTCGTGCTGCGCGCCGACTTCACGCGCGAGCGTCTTGCGTCCTCGCTCCGCGAAGCCGGCGATCTGATCGTGCCGCTTGACGAAGTGCACGATATTCCCATGTTTGCTTTCGCGCCACGCAACGGCGAAGACAGCGCCTCCGATCGTCACCTGGCCCTGCTCGATAGCCACCGAATCGCTGTTGGCGACGCCCGCGATATTGAGGCGCTCCTTGAACGCATAGAGGGAGACGCACCTGGGTT
This sequence comes from Longimonas sp., assembly GCF_040409695.1. Lineage (GTDB taxonomy): Bacteria > Bacteroidota > Rhodothermia > Rhodothermales > Salinibacteraceae > Longimonas. The sequence goes on along the minus strand of NZ_JARWGJ010000129.1, from coordinate 17,552 downwards.
CGTGCCGTCTATCGACGACCGCGAGCTCATCGGGTATGCCTCGCAGTCTGGATCGGCCTGGTCGGTGCTGCTTACCCTGCCCGAAGAAATGGACAATGCTCTCGAAACCGTGCAGGAGCAGAACAGTGCGCAGGAGTGGCAGCGCCGTCTGGCTCGCGTTGCAACAGTAACGCGTCAGGCAGGCATGGGCGTTACGCTTGGCGAAGAAACAGTGCAATCGCGCATAACGCTCGTCGCCGATGACAACGCACGCGACGTGCGCCGCCTGCTGCAGGGGGTCGCCTCGGGCGCGCAGTCCTACGAGGGGCTGTCAGCGGATCAGCGAGCGATCCTTGAGGATATAGCTATCAACGACCAGGGACGATTTGTCCACATCGACATAAGTACCACCCAGCGCGCCCTGGCCGAAATGATGCTTTCCTCACGATAGAAGACGTCTTTCATGGTTTACACCACGCCCAGCGAAGCGCTTCCGCACCCTACCCGCACGCCAGCCCTGTCGCGTCCTCAGAAAGCGGTGCTCACAACGCCTGCACACTTTGACGTTACATACGTCATCAATCCGCACATGGCCGACAATGTGGGTGCGGTCGACACCGAGGTGGCTTGGCAGCAGTGGAAAGCGCTACGAGCCGCATATACGGCGCTCGACTGCGATGTGCACGTCGTAGACGGCGTACCAGATCTGCCCGACATGGTGTTCTGTGCCAACCAGACGCTTCCGTATCGCGATCCCGAAACCCACGAAACCGGGGTCGTGCTTAGCCGCATGCATGCCCCGGAGCGCCGCGACGAGGTCCCGCATTATCGGGACTTCTTCGAGAAGCAGGGGTACGCGGTGCATACCCTGCCCGACGACGTGCAGGGCTCCTTCGAGGGGATGGGCGATGCCATCTGGCATCCCGGCCATGCGGCGCTCTGGGGCGGATACGGCTTCCGCACCGACCTTGATGTCTACGAGGCTATTCAGGGCCTGCTCAACGTACCCATCTACGCACTTCACCTCGACGACCCCGACTTCTACCACCTCGATACCTGCCTCAGCGTGCTGGATGCCGACACCGCGCTCTACTACCCGGGCGCATTCGACGAAGACGGACTCGCGCTGTTAAATGCGGGGTTTGATGCGCTGGTTGAAGCTCCTGAAGATGAGGCGCGATCGCTCTTTGCATGCAACGCACACTGCCCCGACGCCGAACACGTGCTCATCCAGGAGGGCTGCACCGTCACAGAGGCGCGCCTGCGCGACGCCGGGTTTACTCCCGTGCCCCTCGACACGGGCGAGTTTCTGAAAGCAGGTGGCTCCGTGTTTTGCATGAAGCTGATGGCCTGGTAAGCAGGCAGATCGTGGGGCGAAGGGGCATGGCAAAGAGTGAGATTGCATATAGGGCGGCTGTATTGTATCTCATGAACGCCCCGCACAGAAAAATTAGGTTCTGCGGGATACGCACGCCCTTGCTACCACCTGGCTTTGCCCATGTCTGATGCTGCCGCACCCGCAGATCCTGATAACGGAAAACGGACGTTCCGAGAGCTGGTCGTAGACGTGATCATGCTCGTGCTGATCGCGGCGAATCTTGTGTTTATCGTCTTCGACTGGACGTTTACGTACCGCCACTTTCAGGAGCTTCTGGAGGCGACCGTTCCAGCCTTTTACGACTTCTATGCAACGGAAGTCCACCCGAACTTTCTCTTCTACGATCTTGTCTTCGTCGCCATTTTTGTAGCGGAGATTCTGGTGCGGTGGGGGCTCGCGATCTATCGTGGCACCTACCGCCGCTGGTACTTCTACCCACTGGTTCACTGGTACGACGTTCTCGGATGCATTCCTGTAGGCACGTTCCGGTCGCTTCGCGTACTGCGGCTGGTCGTTATGATTCGCAAGATGCAGCGCCTTGGGCTCATCGACCTTACGCAGACGGCTCCCTATGAGGCGTTCGTATACTACCGCGACCGGTTCGTGCAGGAGATCACCGACCGGGTTGTGGTGCGCATCGTATCAGGCATTCAGCACGAGGTGTCGACGAACGACGTCGTCGTAGACCGCATCACGAAAGAGGTTATCGGTCCGCGCCGCGACGACCTGGTGAATGCACTGACGCACCGCTTACAGGCTGCTACCGCAGACGCCTATAGCTCGTACCGCCCTGAGTTTCAGAAATACATCGATGAGGTTATTACGCAGGCCGTTAACAACAACAGGGAAATTAGCACCATCGGTATGATCCCAGGCGTAGGGTCAACAATCGCACACCTGCTGAAAGAGGCGATCAGCGATATCGTATACAATGTTCTGAACCGAATTATGGACGACATCGGCTCGGAAGAGAATGACCGTGTCATCGCAGAGATTACATCGATATCGGCAGATGCCGCGTTTTCATCCAATTACGAACAAGAGCTGAATACGATGGTGCGATCGTTGCTCATTGATTCGCTGGAGGTGGTCAAGGATCAGATCGAGGTGTATGAATGGGATCCACGGGCGGCCTCCGAACAAAAACGTCCTGAAGAGAGACCGCCGTTCGTTGCTGAAAAACCAGCTTCCAGTCCGTCGTAAACACAAGACGAGCCTATCTGCAGCGTGGAGCGTGGAATCTACATTCAAGATAAACAAGCAGCCTCAACTCTTTATTCCGTAACACAACCACTCTTTGCTATGGCTGGTCTCTATATACACGTCCCATTCCGCAAAAGCGATCGCGCCTATGACGACTCCGTTGTCGTGGCATCGCACCGGCCCGATTACGATGCGTTTGCGCGTGCGCTGGTCAGCGAACTGGATCAGTACGAGGCTGCGCACAGCACGGCTGGAATATCGTCGATCTACGTGGGCGGCGGACGCCCCTCATTGGTTCCGATCTCCGACTTGGAGACGGTAGCCGAGAAAGTACGCGTATTCGATGTAGAGGGAACGGCAGAGGTCACCATTGAAGTGAATCCTCGGGATGCCTCTGACGCGTATATGCAGAAGGTGGCGGCAATGGGATTCAACCGGGTTAGCCTTGCCGCGCTTTCGTTCTTTGATGAAGAACTGAGTACGATCGGCGCACCGCATCAGGCCCATCATATCGAGCCAGCGGTGGCGCGTAGCCGGGCAGCTGGTATCGACAATATATCAGTAGATATTGCTTTTGGATGGGCCGAGTCGACCCTTGAAATGTGGCAAGAGACGCTGCGCGAAGCTGTTGCGCTTGAGGTACCGCACATTACGCTCATCGAGTGGCCGACTGTGCCGCGCGACAACGAAACCGAAATGACGCGCGCTAAGCAATACCGCCACGCACTGCTTGACTTGGAGGAGGAAGGCTTTGAAGCATACGAGATTTCGCATCTGTCTCGGCCGGGGCACCGGTCGCAGCACAACGAGAACTACTGGGCACATGGCAGTTTTCTCGGGATCGGGCCAGCTGCACACAGCTTCTGGTGGCCCGGCCACAACGAGAAGCCCCACCGCTGGGTCAATGAACCCGATCTTGCTGTATATATGCAGCGCTTGAACGACGGCCGTGCACCGGTTGCCACGCGCGAGGAAGTCGACCCGGAGACGCTGGCTGGCGAGTACCTCACCCTGCGGCTGCGTACCCGCGACGGACTCAATCTGGCGCGCTACCGCGACGTCTACGGCGTTGACCTGCGTGCGCAACGCGCGTCGCTGCTCGACCGGCTGCAAGAAAACGCGCTTATCTCCCCAATCACCGACAACACGCTGCGTCTGACAAACGCCGGATGGCTCGTTTACAACTCTATCGTGCAGCGCCTGCTTTCAAACTAAGAAATCAAAACAGGTTCTAAACCGTTCAAACTACTTGAGGTCTGAAAGGTAAGCGGGTACGTAGTGATACGTAGCAGGTACGCCAGCCGGGGGCATGCTGCCCGGTAGCATGCCGTCCAGAGCAAAAAAATCGACATACCAAGCTTTCAGACACCGCGTAACAACCTCACGATATTCGCATGCCAATTCGTCCAGTGCAAACATCTGCCGAACTCGACACGGCAAGGCAACTCTTTCGCGAATACGCGCGCGAACTGGACGTAGACCTCTGCTTTCAGGACTTCGAGCAGGAACTGCAGGCGCTTCCGGGTCCGTATGCTGCGCCGCAGGGGGTAATCTTGCTTGCGCATCCTCCTGAAACATTGCCCACAGAGGCAGTTGGATGCGTAGCCCTGAAGCCGCTTGATCGGCCCGACGTGTGCGAGATGAAGCGGCTGTACGTGCGCCCCGAAGCACGAGACGCCGGGTGGGGGAATGCTCTCGTAGACGCAATCCTCAACGCGGCCCGCCGCCGTAGCTATTCCACGATGCGTCTTGACACGCTCGATACGCTTCGCGCAGCGCTTCGCCTCTACAGACGCTTTGGCTTTAAAGAGATTGACGCCTACTACGAGAACCCGCTGCCGAACGTCATCTACATGCAGAAAACGCTATCTTCCTCATCACCAACATCATCATGAAGTTGTCTGCCGGGTATTCCGGGTCTTGTACGGGGTCATTGCTTCTCGTGGCTGCTCTGCTTGTGAGCACCGTTCTCCTTTCCACCGGATGTGCCGAAGAGGAGCGCCGCGGCACGGCCACAGACCCTCCTACGTTCCGGCATGATGGCACGCTCGCGTTTGAGTCGGCCGAGGGCGACACGCTGGCTGTTATCGACATCGAGATTGCCGACACCGACCAGGCACGGGCCCAGGGACTTATGCACCGCCGGTCGATGAGCTATGACAGAGGCATGCTCTTCGTGTTCGATGAAGTCGGCACGGGTTCTATGTGGATGCGCAACACGCCGCTCCCGCTCGATATGATTTTTGTAGACGATGACGAAGAGATCATAAACATTGTGGAGCGTACGCGTCCCTTCTCGGATGCAGAGGTGTCTCCGGAGGCACCGCGCCGGTACGTAGTCGAGGTGCGAGCCGGGTTTGTGGATCGCCACAACATTGGCACCGACGCGCGAATTCGGTGGACCCGAATCGACGAATAACGTGCTTCCCCGCTGCACGATTATCGCATACGATCTTTCTTATACTACTTCGCTAATCTTATCCCGTTTATGTCGTGTTCGTACTGGTCTGCCCGCATCATACCACTCTGCCTGCTTGCGCTGTGCGGCGCTGTGCTGCTGGGGTGTGCCGAGGAAGAGGCTGGAGCCCCTGCCGATGCGCAAGAGGAGATTGAAGATCCCATTCCCTTTCGGTCGGACGGCACCCTGCATGTCTTACAGGAGAACGACACGCTGCGCACGCTCGACATCGAGATTGCCGATACCGATTCGGCACGCGCACGGGGACTGATGGAGCGCACGTCGCTACCGGAAGACAGCGGCATGCTGTTCATCTTTGAGCAGGAGCAGCCCCAGAGCTTCTGGATGGCAAACACGCCGCTGGCGCTCGACATTATCTTTGCCGACCGTGAAGGCGAGATCGTATCCATGACCAAGTACACGCGTCCGTACTCGCAAGAGCAGGTGCAGTCGGGCGTGCCGGCACAGCACGTGCTGGAGGTGCCCGCAGGCTATGCCGACCAGGTGGGAATCATCGAAGGGCAGCGCTTGGTGTGGACGCGCCATGAGGCAGATCCCGAAGAAGAGTAGATGCACTGCCCGGGCCTACACCGGGCAGCGAAATTATATCGTCTGACTGATTGGCGCAAGGGGTTACCGGCGCTCGTTACCCATGAGCGCGTCGACGCTGTACTTGCCCGGGCCGGTGATAAAGAACGTCAGGAAGATAAATCCGTACAGCAGGGCCATCTCGGCGCTTCCCTGTCCAAACAGCCCGTCGCCGCGAGATAGGTGCATGAAAGCAGCCATGCCCATCGTGCCGATTAAGAGGAGCGCAGCGGTGCGAGTGAGGAACCCGACAGCAAGCAGCACCGCAGCGACTGACTCGGCGAGAGCTGCCATAAAGCCCCAGAACACCGGAAGAAAGGTGATGCCGATGAGCTCCATGGTGCCCCCAAGCCCTTCCCATTGCTCCGGACCCGCTACGATCTTGCCCCAGCCATGTCCGATAAACATGAAGAGCCCGGCCCCCAGTCGAAGCAAGAGCAGACCAAAATCACGAAGCTTAGCGGGTAGATTGATAAGCATAAGTACTATCAGGTAAGTAAAGGTGCAGCGAGAAGTTCAGGGTGGGAGATACGTGCAGGGGCGTTAACCCACATTTGACCTGCAGGCGACCCACAGGTCAAGCAGGAGCAATAGACTACTGCGTATGCACGTATGATACAGGACAATATCCCTCAAAGACAAGCGGGTAAAGAAGGGCAGTTGTTATCTTTGTGTGCTTCATGCCAGTAGTTCCTGCTCTGAGCTATGCCGGGCACGGCGTCTACGGCTATGACGCCGCAGATCCGTCAGCAAGAAGAGACACGTTCTGCGCAGAAGGGGCAAGATGAAGCGTGCGCTGAGGAAACGGAATCGTGATGCCGGCCTCTGCAAATCGCGACAGCGCCTTGCGGTACACCGTGTCGCGCACCGAGCGCTTGCCGCGTGGGCGGTCGATCCAGACCAGAATCTGAAGAACGATCGCGTTGTCACCCAGCGCTGCCACGTTCACTTCGGGCGGCGGATCGTCGTGAATGCGGTCGGAGTTGTGGAGGATCTCCTGCAGAATAGAAGTAGCCTGGTCCACATCTGCATCGTAGGCAATGCCGATCGTCATCTCAATCCGCGTTGTCTGCTCGGGCAGCATATGGTTGATGATCACCTCCTTGCCGAGCACATCATTCGGGATAAGCACAATCTCGTTGTCGCGCGTGCGAATGACCGTTTTGTGCAGGTTAATCTCCAGCACATCGCCGATGTAGTCGCCGACCTGGATGCGATCGCCCACACGGAAATTGCGGTCGGCAGTGAGCGTAACACCTGCCAGCACGTTCGAGAGCACCGTACGAGCCGCCAGCGCCACAGCCAGCCCCACGATACCAAGCGAGGCGATAAACGCCGTGATCTCAATGCCAATCTCGCGAAACGCGATAAGAATACCACCGGTCCAGATCAGGTAGACGGCCGTAAGGTCAAGCAGGCGAACCACGCGCTCGTCTACATCGGTGTCGGTGCGCTCGGCCATCGGCAGGCCGTACTCGCGCACGATGGCTTTCACCAGGCTAGCGAAGATCCACGTGCCGGTAATGACAAGCAGCGCGTTCTGGGCGCCGCTCCATGCCCCAAACTGGGCCTGCACCTCAGGAATCCGAAAGAGCGCGTAGTTCACCGACGCCAGCGCCACCAGTACGCTAATTGGACGCCCAACGATACGGAGCACAAGACCGTCGATCTGAAAGCGGCTGCGATCGGCCAGCGTAGCGAGCCACCGAAAGAGCCTGTACAGTAGAAAAGCGCCTGTGAATCCGGCCGCAACCAGCCCAAGCGACGTCAGAAGGGTGTCAACAGCAATGCCGTTCATCAGCAGCCACCGTTAATTAAGAGGGTACATGGGCAAGGCAAGCCGCTCCGTCGTTTCCTGAGCAAGCGATAAGAGCTACAGGGGGATGCGAAGCGTAGCCAGCACCACAAAAGATATGTACGGGGAGGGCGATTAGACTCCGACAGGGGGCAAGGGCAACGAAGCACACGTATACCTCGCCCGTCCTATCTGATGCTATACACCCCCGTTAGCGCTTTCGACGTCCGGTAGAGGACATCGTGATATAGCCTGGGGCGCTGCTTTTTTGAGGCATTCCACGGTAGAATCGCAAGACCTACATTATAGTTGTGCGTTATAGTCGTGCTACACGCCAAACGATTCGCCACAGGCACAAGTGCGCGAGGCCTGGGGGTTGGCAAAGTGAAAGCCCTCGCCGTCGAGCCCGTCGGTGAAGTCGAGCTCAGACCCGTCAAGATAGAGCGCACTGCGCTGGTCGGCAATGACGGTGATGTCGTTGACCTGGTGGGCCTCGTCGGCATCCTGCAGGGTGGTGTCCCAGCCGAGGTCGTACGTCAGTCCCGAGCAGCCGCCGGGGACTACGGCAATACGCAGGTACGTGTCGTCTACAGCAACCGATTCTTCCTCGGCAACGGTGCGAAGCTGGTGCTGCGCGCGCTCTGTGATATCTATCTGCATGACTGTCTCGATCTAACAGGGAAATACAGTACTTTCGAATGGGGGAGCAGTACAAAAAGAGGGAGCTGTAGGTTTCTGCGCCCGCAGCGTTACCCGGCCTGGAGCGGGCAAGCGGGGCTACCGGTGCACCGAAAGGAGGTGCGGGCCGGCGAGCAGGTAGAGCGTATCACGGCTGGCCGTTACGCTTCGCAAAGGGGCGGCATTGGCAGGCCACTCGATATGCTGGCGTGCTCGGTACGTGCTGGCATCATGCAGCGTGATGCCAGCGGCGCGCACAAGTCCGACTGCGCTCCCGGTTGCGAACACGTCCACAAACGGGCCGGCATCGCTGGGGGCCGTATGGGTAGACACGATACTCCCGAAGCTATCGGTGATGAGGACCTGCGGCCGTTCGGCATCGACGATCCAGAGATCGCCGGGTGCGCTGCGCGCAATCGCGTGAGGCTGCCAGCGAGCAAGCGGCACATCGGGCGGTGTGAGGCGCCGCACGAGGGTGCGCTGCCGGTCGAGGTACCACACGGCGCGGGCATCAGACTCAATGAGCGCCAGGCCGTCGCCGGCAGTGCTGTGCACGGCGGTGGGGCGTCCGGTACCGGTTGGGGCGCGCTCGTCGCGAGCTGGGCGGTAGACGGGGGCAAGCGCTTCCTCGCGATGCGACACCGGCAGCAGCTCCAGCGGGCGCCCGTCTGCGTCGAGGCGCTGGATACGTCCGTTGCCGGTATCAGCAACGAGAAGGGTCTGCCCGTTTGTTGGGTCGATGCCTGCAGGCCGGCTGAACTGTCCGGCGCGCGATCCGCTTCCGCCTATGGTGCGCTGCCGGTCGCCGGCGGCGTTGAGTACGTAGAGCCGGTGGCGCTCGGGGTCGAGCACATAGAGGCGCCCGCGTGGGTCGCGGTGCAGGACGGTTGCGTCGTCGAAGGTGGCCAGGGTGTCGACCTGCGAGGCGTCTATGCGCAGGGTGTCGACGCGCGCATCGGTGTGGGCGTCGGGAGCCGGATCAGCGCGATCAGCTGCTGGGGGGGCGGCCAACGGTGCGCCTGCGAGCCCGAACGCCCCGATGAGCACCAGGGCGACGTAGATCGCGATGCCATGCCCGACAGGGGGCCGCGTGCGCATCCCTCTATACCAATTACACCAGATGCCAACCAGGTAGGACATGTGCTGTAGGGAATTAGAAGACCATCAAGTCGCGATCAAGTCGCCATCAGGCCGCTACGGGCAATGTCGCGTCGAAGGGTTTTGCCGTCGAACTGGATGGCGTCGGCGCCCTCATAGGCGCGTTCGATAGCGGTTTCGAGGGTGGGGGCGGTAGCCACAACGCAGAGCACGCGTCCGCCGTCGGTAACGAGGGTACCGTCTTCGGTGAGGCGGGTGCCAGCATGGATGACGTGTACGCCCTCCATCTGCTCGGCCAGGTCGACGCCTTCGATGAGAACGCCGGTGTCGTAGTCGTGGGGGTAGCCCTGCGAGGCCAGGACGACGCCCACGCATGCTTCAGCGCTGGCGCGCACCTGCACGCCGGTCAGGGCGTTGCGGGCGACGGCGTCGAAGAGCGCGGCATGGTCGTTTTCAAGGAGCGGGAGCACTACCTGGGCCTCAGGATCGCCCCATCGGCAGTTGTACTCAACGACCTTAGGGCCGTCGTCGGTGAGCATGAGTCCGACGTACAGGATGCCCTGGTAGGGCGTGCCGGCATCGGAGAGCCCCTTGAGCGTAGGCTCGACGACGGTGCGGCATACTGCGGTAAGGGTGGCGCCGTCGACCAGCGGGGTGGGGGCATAGGCGCCCATGCCGCCGGTGTTGGGGCCGGTGCCGCCTTCGCCGATGGCTTTATGATCCTGCGACGGCGGACACACCACGTAGCGGTCGCCGTCGGTAAGGACGAACACGCTGGCTTCGTCGCCTTCCATGAAGGCTTCGATGACGACCCGGTCGCCCGCTGCGCCGAAGTCGCGATCGTCGACGATGCGGTCGAGCGCTTCGTGGGCCTCCTCGCGGGTGGTGCAGACGAGTGCGCCCTTGCCGCCGGCCAGTCCGCTCGCCTTCACTACAACAGGTACCGGCTGCGTGCGGATGTAGTCGTGGGCGGCCTCGGCCTCGTTGGCCTCGAAGGTGCGGAACGAGGCAGTAGGTATGCCGTGCTCCTGCATGAATGATTTTGCAAAGGCCTTGCTGCCCTCCAGCCGCGCAGCGTCGGCGCTCGGACCCATCACCGGATGGTCGTGAGCCCGCAGGTGGTCGGCGATTCCGTCAACGAGCGGCTTTTCGGGGCCGATGATCGTGTAGTCGATGTCGTGCTCCTGCACGGAACGGGCCACAGCGCTGTGGTCAGCAGGGTCGAGCGAAAGGTTGGTACCTACCGCTGCAGTGCCGGGGTTGCCGGGGGCAGCAAAGACGTGGGTGCACGAAGAACTGTCGGCGAGCGCCCGGCAGAGCGCGTGTTCGCGCCCGCCGCTTCCGATGACAAGAACGCGCATGGGAGGGGGCTTTTGATGAAAGTAACACAATCGGGTGTCTTCTATCCCGTAATATAGAAGAGCCTATGCACTTGTGCAGGAGCAGCTGCCCGGGTGCGTCCGAACTTCTCCGAATATGTACCCGAAAGCCTGTGCGTATCCAAGCTGTGCGTGTCCACGCCGTCGCGTTCGTTCTCGTTCTGTGTATCGTTCTGTGGGCGCCCGGGGCCTTCGGGCAGGATGCCGCTGCGCAGGATGCCGCTGCGCAGAATGATGCAGAGCAGGAGGCTTCGGTCTGGGTGAATCCGCGTCCGTATCTGGCCAACATCTGGGGGCCACGCACGGGCTTCGGGATGGGTGCCGGGCTCTCGGTGCACAACCTGGGTGGGCGCGGAAGCCGCGGACTCGTTACGGCGCTGGTCGGACAGCATCAGCAGGTGGGCACGGTGGCGTGGTCGCCGCAGTGGCGGCATCGCATTCTGGGCTTTACGGTCGTCGAAGGGCGCGTCTTCCATACGCGCCACGGCTGGTTCTACGGCGTAGGACCGTTCCCGCAAGATGACACCCGCCTTTCATTGCATCGCACGCAGCTGCGCGGCGGGGTACGAGGACGCTACCTGCCGTTCGGGACGTCTGCGCTGCGGGTGCACGCGCAGCTGCACGTGGTGCACGACCGCATCTACGACCAGCGCGATGACGACGACAACGCGTTCAGCCGCCTCGACACGGCTTCGCAGGCATACCTGCTCTCGTTTGGACGCAGCCGCGACGGCTCGGTCGGTACGAGGACACTGACCGGCGTGCGTCCGCAGCTGGGGCTGGCTCTCGACACGCGCGACCGCGAGCATGGGCCCAACCATGGCGTGCTGGCGCATGTGCAGGTGGGCCGCTATCTGGATCTGTCGGGCGGGGTCAATTTCTGGAGCTACGAGGCCGACCTGGCCGGGCACGTCTCGCTTACAGACCGCCAAACGCTCGACCTGACGGCAAACGCTCGCGTGGCACGCGGCGTAGACGGTAGCTCTGTTCCGCCGCCGTACCTGTCGGCCCTTGATGCCTTTCGTATGCCAGGGGTGGCTCGCGGACGCTTTCTGGCGCGCGATCGGGTGCTGCTCGGGGCGCGTTATCGCGTTGTGGCTCGCAACATTGGGAATCTGCTCGTGCTGGAGCCGTACGTGGGGGGGCACGCCGGGGCCGTCTACAACGACGTGTTCGAGCAGTTCGCTTTCGACGCAACGATAGAGCGCACGCCACTCCCCACGCCCGGTGTACCCCTGCGCGTGAGCGGGCACGTGGGCGTGCGAGTGGCTCCGTTCTTTCGCGACACCACGTTCTTTGACCTCGCCCTGGGGCTGGGCCCCGACGGCATAACAGGCGTGCGCCTCCGCTTCACCCCAACCTTCCGCCACCTCCGCCCCGATCACCACAACGACCGGTGGTAGCAGTAGAGTCCGCCGCGACCTGCGACGGGGTACGGTGCCCTGCACAGCGCCCTGCGTGACCTTACGATGAGATGCCCGCTTCACGGCGAAGCGAGCGCACCCGCTCAATGTTATCGGCATGGCCTCGGGCATCCGTGTTGGGCGTCTCCAGGATAAACGGCAGATCGCGCAGCGCCGGGTGCGTAACGATGCGCTGCATGCCTGCCGTGCCAATGTATCCCTCGCCAATATGCGCGTGCTCGTCGCGATGCGTGCCACAGGCATGCTTGGAGTCGTTCAAGTGAATCGTCTTCAGGGCGTCCAGGCCCACCACGTCGTCGAAGACGTCTACCGTAGCATCCACTGCGGCAGGCGTGGTCAGGTCGTACCCGGCTACGAGCACGTGCGCGGTATCGAGGCAGATGCCCAGCGCATGAGCGGAGGCATCGAGAAGAAACGCAAGCTCCTCGAAGCGGGCGCCCAGCTTCGTGCCGCTGCCCGCATCGGTCTCAATAAGCAGCGTAACCCCGTCTGGTACTTCAAGCGCATCCAGAGCCGAGGCGGCGTTCTGCAGCCCGGTATCGGCGCCAGATCCGGTGTGCGCACCCGCGTGCACATTCACGTACGGAATACCGAGGACCGCAGCGGTGTCGAGCTCCTGTTGCAGCGAATGAATGGACCTGCGGCGTAGGTCGGGCTTGGGCGTGCCCAGATTCACCAGATACGACGCATGAATCATCCACGGGCCGGCAAGGCGCTCCTGCGTGCCCTGCCGGAAAGCCGCAACCTGCTCGTCGCTAATCGGCGTGTGCGCCCAGATCTGCGGGGCATGCGTAAAGATCTGCCCGCACGTGCCGCCGATAGCACACTGACGGTCTACGGCATGCTCAACACCGCCGGCAACAGAAACATGGGCACCAATAGGCATAGGGGGATACGGAGCGTTAGGAGATACGTCGGACATACGAAAGCGAACCCCGACCGCCCGTTCCACGCACGAGGAGCCGCCACCAAGGTGCAAGAAGAATGCGTAATTAGGCAGACTGATGCGCGTCAGTAAGCGCGTGTGCCATGCGGCGCGCCTGAGCGGTACGGGTGTGAGACGCAAGGGCAGCGCGCACCGCCCCCGACAACGGGGCCCCGTCGGCCCAAGCCGCATAGTGCGACATCAGCATCTCTTTGACGGCTGTAACGTCGTCGCGGGCCGCCATCACACCGGCATCGTGCTGACGGAGCAGATCGGCAGCGTCGCCACCAGGAGGCCCAATTCCCAGCACCGGCCGCCCCGTGGACAGGTACTCGTACAGCTTGCTGGTAATCATGCCTGTGTCTACGCCAAACGGTTCGATGCAGAGCACAAGCAAGGCACTCTCAGCCATATACCGCAGGGCCTTCTCGTGCGGAACGAACGAGACCACGGTGGTGCAGTCAAGAAGACCGCGAGCACGGAGCGCCTCTTCAACAACCGGCGCCACGCGCCCGACAAGCTGCAGCTCCAGGAGTGGCATCAGGCCCTGGCCACGGAGGTCAGCGAGCGCGTCCCAGAGCGCAACCGGGTTGCGATTGGCGTAGAGCGACCCGACATGCGAGAGCGCAAACCGGTCGCGCCGCACGGGCACGTCGAGTGCATCCATGTCGCTCGCTGCAAACCCATTCTCGACGACCGGACCCATCGTGGCGCCCTTTGCCTGAAACAGCGCCCGCCAGGTTGGGCTCACGGTGGTCACGCGGGTAGCCGTCTGCAGCACAGCGCGTTCCAGAGCAGCATCCAGGTGGCGCGCCCACCGCGTATGAGGCAGCTCGTCGTAGAACCCGATGTCAGTCCACGGATCGTGCAGGTCAGCGACCCATGGTGTGCTGGTGATGCGGTGTAGCGTGTGCCCTATGCAGTGCACTGAGTGCGGGGCGCCGCTGGTGAGCACGGCGTCGTAGCGATGCTGCTTCAAGAGCTGCAGGCCGCGCCATACGCCAAAAGGCCACCACCCAATGCGTGCATCCGGAAGAAAGATGTTGGCACGCACCCAGCGGGCCAGGTGTTCGGTCCACGAAGCCGCCCGTGGATCGAAGGATCCGGCGGGAATCGCATCTTGCGTGCGGGGGGCGCCCTGCAAACGAGCATAGAGCGCATACGGGTCGAGCGCGGGGGTGCGGTGAACGCGCACCGACGGCGGCACCGCTGCCTGCAACCCCGGATCGGTCGTGGGGTACGCGCCGGCCTGCACGGTGAGTACGTCGACCTGCCAGTTGTGCGCGGGCAGGCCCTCTACGAACTGCAGAATGCGCTGCACGGCCGGCCCGCCAGCCGGGGGCATGTAGTACGCAATAAGTAGAACACGGCGTTCAGCAGGCATGCAGGCGTCGCGTTGCGGTGATGAGAAGGGCGAGGCGCTATGCATCCCCTGAAGCAGAAGTCTCTGAAGCAGAACCCCTGCCAGAACCTTCGCCAGAAGAGGCTTTGTCGTCAGATTCTGAATCTGGCGCCCCGTTCTTGCGGCGACGCCACCAGGGCAGGGCGAGCAGCACAACGACGCCCAGATAAACGCCGGCTGTAGCTACCTGTGCGATAACGCCCCCCACGCGATCGGAGCGAGGCTCGAAGCGCATGGCGAGCGTGTGCTCGCCTTCAGGGATGACGACGCCGCGCTGCAGGTAGTTTACGCGGTGAATCGGGACAGGCTCGCCGTTGAGGTAGGCGTTCCACCCGGCGGGATAGTAGACCTCGTTCACGACCAGAAGATGCTGGCCGCTGGTTTCGACGGTCCACTCAATTTCAGGAGGGGTAAACGTTCCAAGCGTAACCGACGGCGGATCGTCAGCGTCGACCGGGTCGAGATCGGCTTCAAGGGGCTGGTGCTTGAACGCCTGAGCCCGCAGGTTCGTCGATGCATCGCGCAGGCGGCTCCACATCGCCTCGACGTCCGACTCGACCTCCACGCGGTCCACAAAGAACGCGCGGGGCAGGGCATCAGGATTCTCAAACACCTGCAGTCCGGTGCGTTCGCTACGGTAGATGGATTCGGTACCGGGCAACGCGCGCTGCCCGATGATATAGCGCCCGCCCATCAGATCGAGCGCGCCCTTGTTAGGACCCTGGCGCTGCCCCGGTTGCAAGATAAAGTCGATGTAGTCCTGGTAGCGCCGCAGCTTGGCGCCATGGTAGCCGCCAATGGATTCGTGATGGAACGACGGTTCGGCATTGTTCATCGGGTTGAGTGCCATGGGGTAGACGCGGAAGTGCCCCGCGCCCCCAGCCTCTTCGCGACGCTCGATAAGGAAGCGGTCAAAGTCATGGGTCGAAATCTGCTGCTCCACGCTGCGTGTGGGCGAGAAGTCGTCGCTACTCAGATGGCGCTTACCTACGCCCCAGAGATCGACCAGCACGAGCGCCGCGAGCCCGACGGCAACCGCCCAGCGCGCCTCGACCCGCTCCGTGCGGTAGGCCCATACGAGTCCGGCAGCCAGCAGTACGAACAGGAGCGTGCGCTGCGTATCCGCCTGAAACAGCTCCTGGCGCTCGTCGCGCTGGTCGGCGAGCTGCGAGCGGATAAACTGCTGCACCTGCGGGTCGTTGAGCGACAGGTCGGGACGCTGCTGCTGGATGGCCTGTTCGAGGCGTGTGCGCTCGTCGGGGTTTTCAAACGAGAGGAACGCGTCGCCCCCGACCCAAAGAAGGAGCGTGAGGCCGGCTACGGCGCCAAACGGAATGAGGCTGTCGCGTGTAGAGAGCCCATCGGGGGCATGACGGCGCTTTTTGCGCTTTCCTCTGGGGGATGCGGGGCGCTTCAGAAGGGCCCGGAGTCCGAATGCGGCCAGAAGCACGACACAGAGCACCGTAACGGTCATCCATGTTTCAGGGGTGCGGAAGGCGGAGAAGTAGGGGAAGTACTCGAACATAGGCCGGTTGAGCCAGGCGGCATGGTGGCCCATCGCAAAGAGCCCCGTAAAGAGCGCGCCGAGTCCGAGTGTAAGCACGAGGCGGGTGCGCACCTTCCAGAGCGCAAGTCCGGCCAGCGCCACGACGATGCCGCCCACGTAGTGGGGCCCCTCGGTAAAGGGTTTGGGGCCCCAGTACGTCTGCCCGCCCCCGCCCAGGGCATCGGCGATGAGAAGCGTGAGGAACTCGCTGGGGCCCTGGCTCCAGCGCATGGCATAATCCCAGTCGAGGGCACCCTCGCCGGCCTCTCCGCCGGGGGCAGCGCCGCGAATGGAGTAGTCTTTGTATTCGAAGGTGGCCCAGTAGGGGTGTATGACCATGAGAAGGCCGATGGCCGTACCCAGGGCGAGCCAGCCAGTGGCTTTCAGGTGGGGCGTCCACGCAGCGGAGCGGCCGGCCCGTACCGTCTCCACGATCCACCAGATGAGCGCGAGCATCAGCACGTAGTACGTGATCTGCGGGTGGTCTGCGCGCAGGTGTAGGCTAAGGGCAACGGCAAAGAGCAGGCTACTCAGCAGACCGGGCCTTCGCATCCCATAGGCAAATGCCATGAGCAGGTACGGGGCGTAGGCAATCGCTACAAACTTGGTCTGGTGCCCGGCGCCTAAGATGATAAACAGATAGGACGTGAATCCGAACGCAAGTGCAGCAAGCAAGGCAGCCCAGCGGTCACGCACCAGGTAGAACACAAGGGCGTAGAGCCCAGCAAGCAGCAGGAAGAAGTGGGTCGTGGGCCAGAGATAGGGGCGGGCGGCGTCGATGATCGTATCGAGCTGTGGAGCCGCCGGTGCGTAGCGGATGTGATAGCCGGGCATCCCTGAGAACACGTTCGGGGCCCACAGGGCAGGCTCGCCGGTCTGCTCCTCGTACTCGATCATGGCCTCGGCCATGCCCCGCCACTGCACGATATCGTTACCGTGCAGTCCCTGACCGCCGAAGTGTACTGGTGCAAAGTAAAGAAGCGACAGCACGAAGAACCCGACAAGGGGCAGCCCGTGGCGTAGCGCAGATTGCTTCCAGCGAGGCGAGCTGAGGTCAGCAGACGAGTGGGCCATGCAGACAAAACCAGGCGTTTAAGTCAGGGGATGCGAACGGCAGGTTACCCGTTGGAGTCGATCACGCGCGGCACGCGCACGTGGGTGCCGTCGGTGTCGGGGGCATTTTTGAGCGCGTCGTCGCGACTGATGCGCTCGGTGGGCTCATCGCTACGCGTTACGTTCTGGTGGTCGAGCCCGTGGGCCATAGGCGGCACGCCTGCGGTGTCGAGCTCATTGAGCGTGTCGATATAGTCGAGAATGCGGCTCATCTCATCGGCCAGCTGCTTCTTCTCGTGGTCGGCAAACGAAAGGTGCGCCAGTTCGGCGACGTGGTCGACATCGTCGGGTGTAATGGGCATGGTGCGGTGGGAGGATGCGTGAATCGGGACAAGAACAAGGGTGCGCCATGACAGGCAGACGCGATACGCTACGGCGGGCAAAATGGGCAGTTCCACCAGGAAGAAAGCCTGCGTCTTTGAAACAGGCTGCAAATCAGTCTGGGTACGATTCAACTCAGCGCTCTACGCCTTGTCATCACGATCATCACGAGGAGAAAGCCTGCGGTCGGGGCGCTATGTCGTTAGCGCTCCTCGCAGGAATGTATAATGTCTCGAAGAGGTTTTTGTGTGTCTATTTAGTCTGC
>NZ_JARWGJ010000128.1:0-31128 GCF_040409695.1 Longimonas sp. | reverse complement strand
CCAGTACAGCAGGCCGAGTGGATCGGTACGGGGATGGTGCTGGCCGGAGTGGGGCTCCTCTGTCCGCTTGTCAATCCGCCCACGGCCGTACTTGCAGCGCTAACGGCCATTCTCTACCTGTACGTGTACACACCGCTGAAGCGCTACACCACGTACAACACGCTGATTGGCACCATTCCCGGTGCGCTGCCGGCGCTGGGAGGCTACGTAGCGGCTACCGGCACGTTTGGTGCCGCCGGATGGGCCATCTTCGCCGTGCTCGCGCTCTGGCAGATGCCGCATTTCCTATCGCTGGCGTGGATGTATCGCAAAGATTATGCACGCGGCAACTACGCCATGCTGCCTGTCAAAGAACCCTCGGGCGACTCCACCGCCTACCAGATGATCGGCTTCACGCTATTGCTGCTTGTCGCCAGCGTCTTCCCGGCGGCTGTAGGACCGGTCGGATGGATCTATCTGCTCGGCGTTCTCCCTCTTGGGGGCTGGTTTCTTTACACGGCTCTCCAGTTCAACCGCGAACGCACCGGCATACGTGCGCGTCATGTATTAAAAGCATCTATCGTTTATGTGCCAGCACTTGTCGCTCTGCTGACAGTCGACTGGTTCCTGTAGTCTTTCGCCGCCCCAGCATGCCCGCACCTGCTATCCACGTACAACGCGTGTCGCTTCGCTACGATAGCGACCAGCAAGCCCTGAATGAGGTGGATCTCACGATCCCTCAAGGGGCACTCTTTGGTATATTAGGCCCCAATGGAAGCGGAAAGACCTCCCTCTTTCGCGTGCTGGCAACGCTGGTCACGCCAACACAGGGGGATGCAGAGGTCTTCGGGGCCTCGACTCGTGATGCTGCTGCCGCCGTACGCCAGCGCCTGGGGGCCGTGTTTCAGTCGCCTGCCCTCGATGATACGCTCACCGTTCGCGAGAATCTCGCGTTTCAGGGCGCCCTCTACGGACTTCACGGCGCATCGCTGCGCGACCGCATCAGCACGGTGCTTGGATACGTGGACCTGCACGACCGCGCCGACAATGCGGTTGATACGCTTTCGGGCGGACTTGCCCGTCGGGCCGACTTAGCACGCGGTCTGTTGCATCGCCCCGACCTGTTGCTACTCGATGAACCAACTGCCGGGCTCGACCCGATGGCGCGTCGTTCCTTCTGGGAGACCATTGCGGCGCTTCAGCAGAGCGAGGGCACCACGATGGTGGTAGCCACCCACCTGATGGATGAGGCCGAACGCTGCGACGCGGTTGCAATCCTTGCACAGGGCGAGCTTGTGGTCGAAGGAAAACCCGCCCTGCTGCGTGCCGCATTGGGCGACGAGATGCTCTGGCTTGCAACCGATGAACCGTACGAGCTGGCACGCGACCTCACCGCACAGTTCGGGTGCGAGGCGCATCCCTTTGAACAAGGCATTCAGCTGCTGCATGACAACGCTGCACAGCTGGTTGCTCCCATCTACGAGGCCTTTGGCGATCGCATCCAGAGCGCCACCGTACGTCCACCGACCCTCGAAGATGTGTTTATGGCGCATGCAGGCGCCCAGCTCGACGCGTCGGTGAACACCCTCTCTCCTATGTACTCTGCTTAACACGGCCCTGCCGTACTTTCATGTCGACTGCGCTCCTCACCGTTACGGCTCTGTGCCGTCGCGAAATTCTCAAGTTTGTGCGTGACCGCAGCCGAGTAGCCGGCGCACTCGTCCAGCCGCTTGCGTTCTGGCTGCTGCTGGGGCTCGGCTTTCAGGGCGCCTTTCAGATGCCGGATTCGCCAGTCGGTGCAGTTGGATACGTCGAATTTCTCTTTCCAGGCGTGCTGGCGCTGGTTCTGCTCTTTACGGCTATCTTCTCGACCATATCTATCGTCGAGGAACGCGCCTCAGGCTTTCTGCAGACAGTGCTCATCGCGCCCACTTCGCGCACCGCAATCGTGCTCGGCAACGCGCTCGGGGGGACGCTCCTCGCATCGGTACAGGCGCTGTTGTTCGTTGTCGTGTGGCCTTGGGTTGGGCCCGGACTCACCATCGGCGGGGTGGCGTACATCACGGCGATCTGCCTGGGCATGGGCATCGGGTTTACGGCGCTGGGCTGCGCGATTGCCTGGCGTACCGACACCACGCGTGGCTTTCACGCCATCATGAACCTTTTCTTGCTGCCCCTCTGGTTTCTGTCGAGCGCTATGTTTCCGCTTGATAGCGCCGCCACCGGACTGCGCGAGCTGATGCTGGCGAATCCCGTCTCTTATGCGGTGAGCGGCCTTCGCCACGGCCTCTACGTTGAAGCCCCTGCGGTGCTGGCCGACCCGGTCACCTGTCTGGCCGTAACCTGGGGCTTTGCTGCACTTATGGTGGGCGCCGCCGTGTGGAGCGTGCATCGCCCGCTCTTCCAGACTGCTTAACACAGAAGCAGGAGCCTGTTTTGACTTCTTCAGCCGTGCCGTAGTGTGGAAACACATGAGCAAGGCCGACAGCGCTGACAGGCGTTGACAGAGTCAGAGGGAAACGCATGTGCATGCGGCCCCGTTTGTATCCCCCTGTGCATATGCTTTCTTCCTGTGACCCTGTCCTTACATGGCCGATACCGTCGATCTCAAAACGATGGGACGCGATGCCCTCGAAGCATTCGTCGACACACTGGGTGAGCCCGCCTACCGTGGGCGCCAGCTTTACAACTGGATCTACGCGCGTGGCGAGACAGACTTCGCGGCGATGACCAGCCTCCCGAAGGCGTTTCGTGCCCGCCTCAACGAGGAGGCCACCGTATCAAGCATCGACATGCAGCGCGTCCAGAGAAGCGAAGATGGCACCCTCAAAGGGCTATTTGCGCTTCCTTCCGGGCGCGAAGCCGAAACAGTGCTCATCCCGAGCTTCGACGCCCTGGGCGATGCCCAACGCCTTACAGTGTGCGTGTCGAGCCAGGTCGGCTGCGCCATGGGCTGTGCGTTCTGTGCCACGGGGCTGATGGGCTTCAAGGAAAACCTGACGCCCGGGGCCATCTACGATCAGGTCTGGTTCATGAACGAAGCTGCCCAAGAGCATTATGGGCGGGCCGTATCAAACGTCGTATTTATGGGGATGGGCGAACCGCTTCTGAACTACGACGCGGTGCTGCAGAGCGTCGCGCTGCTTACCGACGAAGACACGCTCAACATGTCGCCGCGACGCATCACCATTTCGACGGTGGGGCTGGCCCGTCGCATCCGCGACCTCGCCGACGACGATCCGCGCACCAATCTGGCCGTGTCGCTGCACGCACCCACCGATGAGCAGCGCAGCGCCATCATGCCCGTCAACCAGTCCGAAAAAACCAGCCTCGACGCGCTCGAACAAGCAATCCGGTACTACGCAGATACGACCGGACGCCCGGTTACGTACGAGTATTGCCTGTTTAAAGATGTGAACGACTCGGTGCAGGATGCAAAGAACCTCGCCGACATTACACGCTGGGCCCCCTCTAAAGTCAATATCCTGATGTATAATCCGGTGCCTACGCTCTCATTCGAGCGAACCTCTGAGGCCCAACTCAACCGGTTCGTGCAGGCGCTCGTGGAGGAAGGCGTAACGGTGACGGTGCGCCGCAGCCGTGGGCAAGACATCGACGCGGCATGTGGGCAGCTGGCTAACGCCTGAGCAAACGCACACTTCCACCACAAACACGCGCTCGCAACCCGGACTTAACACGCTGCAAGAAGCATCCTTTCGCTTCGCATCCCCTTTAACCGACTGCTTACAAAATTATGACTTCTTGGATACAGCGCCTGATACAGGTCGTGCTGGGTGCACTTGGGCTGTGGCTCTTCACGCGGTGGATGCCGCGCCGTTTAGGCGCATGGGTCAAGCGTCTGGTGCCACTGCTGCTTACCGATATTCTGATCAATACCCTCACGATCTGGCTGCGCGGACAGCGCACGTCTGCCTCGAAGCCTACCACGTCGTCGGAGTCGTAACAGGCACAGATTGGACTCAAACGCACAGAGCAGGGGGAACGGGGGCGTAAGCCGCTGATACGAAATAACTATACGGCATCGTGTAAGCGCTTTGCAAATAAGTGCTTTGCAGATCCGATGCTATACTCTTACCGCATTCCTTTTCTCACGTTACGTACGTCACCATGATACTGAAGAACTTACGCACGCCCATGCGCCTGATGCTGGCGCTGGTTGTGATGGGGCTCCTTAGCCTGCCCGCTGTAAGCACCGCGCAGGGGCTTACACCTATGCAGCAAGCGATGCTGCAGTCGGTGAGCGGCACGACCGTTGACGCCGACGGCAACTTCATTGCGTTCATGCGCTCACAACCAGTCGACCCGCGCGAGGAGAACGCTTCTGCAGCGCGCCACCTGTTCGTGATTGACACCGAAACAGGTGAAGAAGAGGCTCTCTACAGCGAGAGCGCAATCGGAGGGATGACGTTTCGTCCGGAGCATGGAACGCTCACCTTTCTGACAGCGCGCGACGACGATGAAAACGGCCGTGCTCTCTACGAAATGGATCCGGCAACGGGAGACATGGAGCGCATCTATGCGTTCGAGCGCTCCATCGCCACCTACGAGTGGGCGCCTGATGGGAGTCGCATCGTGTTCACCGCTAACGAAGAGCTGGACGTACCCGAAGCGGAGCTTCCTTACGAGCCGAATCTCTTCGAGGAAAATCGTCCCAACCGCATCGCTTACACAGTCGATGTAACAAGCGATGCGTCTGCAGAGCCTCTGGACATCGATGGAACGGTATACATTATGAACTGGAGCCCGAGCGGTGAGCAGCTGGCGCTGACCGTGGCGCCTTCGCCCGAGGTCGACGATTTCTACATGTTTCAGAGCGTGGTTATCGTAGATCCTTCGTCAGGCAATGTAACCGCCGACATCAACAACGAAGGCAAGATCGCCCAGATCGAGTGGAGTCCGAACGAGGAGCAGTTGGCGCTGCGTGCCGGCCACGACATCCACGATCCTATCGACGGGCGCATTATGGTAGTGGATGCGGCTGACAATGCCACACCCGAGAACATCTTCCCCGAGTTTGAAGGCAAGTTCGAGCAGATTGCCTGGACGGGGGATGAGACCATTCACTTCATCGCCAGCGAGAGCGTAGAGCGCTCCTTCGGCACGATTCGCCCCGATGGTACGCAGTTCACGCGGGTTGTTGATCTGGGTGGACCGATCATGACGGGCTTCTCGCCGACAGCACAGGGCGACATTGCGTTTACGGCGCACACGCCGGCACATCCCCCCGAAGTGTACTGGCTTGCCGATGGCAACGACCAGCCTGAGCGGATGACCGACTCCAACCCTGATCTTGGCGACGTGGCAATGGGAGAGCAGCGCGTAGTCAGCTATACGGCGCGCGATGGCCAGTTCGAGATCGACGGGCTGCTAATCTTGCCGGTCGACTATCAGGAAGGCACCCGCGTGCCGCTGATCACGGTTGTGCATGGCGGGCCCGAAGCGCACTATGACAACGGATGGCTGACCCGCTACTCCGATCCCGGACAGATGGGAGCGGCACAGGGTTTTGCTGTGTTCTATCCGAACTACCGCGGCAGTACCGGGCGCGGTATCGACTTCATCTATAGCAGCCAGGGCGACCTGGCCGGACGCGAGTTTGACGACGTTGTAGACGGCGTCGACTTCTTGATCGACGAAGGCATTGCGGATCCGGACCGCGTCGGGGTAACCGGCGGCTCGTACGGCGGCTACGCAACGGCCTGGATGAGCACATACTACTCCGAGCGCTTTGCTGCTGGCGTAATGAATGTGGGCATCAGCAACAACATCTCGAAGTGGGGCACCAGCGACATCCCTGAAGAGCTGTATCTGGTGCACTCGCGCACGCGCATCTGGGATTCGTGGGTCGATAACCTGAAGCGAAGCCCTATCTACTATGTGGAGCAGGCCAACACGCCGCTTCTGATTGCCCATGGCGAGGAAGATACCCGCGTCCATCCGGGGCAGTCGCTGGAACTGTACCGCCACATCAAGGTGCGTCGCCCTGACGTACCGCTGCGCCTGGCGCTGTATCCGAACGAAGGGCACGGCTACGGTCGCTCAGCCTCGCAGATGGACTACACCCTGCGCATGATGCGCTGGTTCAACACGTACCTGCATGGCGATGCGGACGCTCCAGTTCCTCAGGGGGCTGTTTCGCTTGAGGATGCAGAGTAGCGCGGTAGTCGTGCGTCCGCTAACGTGCAACTACGGAAACGCATAGCGTAAAAGCGCGCTACCCTACAACCGCACCAAAAAAAACCCGCCGGGCCCTTGCGGCACCCGGCGGGTTTTGTAGTTGATGGCCAGAGCAAAGGCAAAGCAAAGGTGTGCATCTACACATCCTGCCCTCGTCAGAAAGCAGATCAGCTCCGCAGCGCGTTGTTGAGAAGCACCGCAGGGTGCTGAGCGGTGCGTGCTGTTACGTCCTTGATCTGCGAGCGGCACGAGAAGCCGGGTGCAGAGACGGTTGTCTGCTCCGAAGTTTGGCGTACGGCTGGAGCCAGGCGAAGCTCGGCCATCTGCTTGGAGATGTCGACGTGCTCTGCTTCGTAGCCAAACGCGCCCGCCATACCACAGCATCCGGCATCCAGGGCCGTTACGTCATAGCCTGCTGCCTGCAGGATGCGCTCTGTAGCCTCTGTGCCAACAAGCGCCTTCTGGTGACAGTGCCCATGCAGGAGGAGCTCATTCTTCGACCCGTTGGTTGAAGGAGATGATGCCCACTCGGCGGTGTCAAGGGCGCCTTCGGCAAGGCGCTGTGCCACGAACTCCTCAAATCCGTGCACCTGCTCGGCCAGCTCCTGAGCGCGTAACTCTCCCGGGAGCAGCGATAGAAATTCATCGTCGAGCGTGTGTATACAGCTTGGCTCAAGGCCTACAATCGGAAGCCCCTTCTTTACATACGGATAGAGCCTCTCAAGCGTATGCAGTGCTGTACGTTGCGCCTTCGTGACGAGCCCCTTCGAGATAAACGTACGTCCGCAACAGAGGCCCTCAGGGGCCAGCGTAACGCGATGGCCCGTGCGCTGCAAGAATTGCACGGCTGCACGCACCACCTCGGGCGTGTGGTATGCGTTGAACGTATCGGCGAAGAACACGACTTCTGGCCCATCCGGAGGGTTTGCGGCCTCCAGATCCATCTGGAAGGCTGTTTCGCGAGCAAAAGGCGGCAGGTCGCGCTCGGCGCTAACGCCCATCATCCATTCTCCCATACGGCGCATCCAGCCCTGACGCGACGACCAGTTGACCAGCGAAGCAAGGGGCGTACCCGCCAGCTTGCGAACAAACTGGGGCTGATGGGCAAACAGCCAGGTACGCCACGGCATGCGGTGCTCCTGCCAGTACTGATGCAGCCACTCCGTTTTGATCTTAGCCATGTCGACGTTTGAGGGGCACTCTGTCTTACAGGCCTTGCACTGGATGCAGAGATCCATGACCTCGTACATGCGATCGCTGGTAAACGCATCGTCGGGCAGGTCGCCAGCGAGGGCCGAACGCAATGCGTTGGCCCGGCCGCGTGTAGAGTCTTCCTCGTCGCGTGTAGCCATGAAGCTGGGGCACATAGTGCCTGAGTCGCGCTTGCGGCAGGCGCCGTTGCCATTGCACTTTTCGAGGAGATGCGCAAAGCCCCCTTCGGCCTCGAAGCTCATCGACGTGGCGAGTGGACGCGTGTCGTAGTCGGGGCCCATGCGCAGGTTCTCGGTCAGCGGCGGCACGTCCACGATCTTGCCCGGATTCAGCAGGTTGTCGGGGTCAAAGATCGCCTTGGTTTGCTTATTGACGGCATAGAGTTCATCGCCAAGCATTTCGCGGTTGAGCGCGCCCCGTACAATTCCGTCGCCGTGCTCCGAAGAGATCGCACCCCCGTAGCGCTTTACGAGCTTCAGAGAGCCCCTGGCAATGGCATCGAGCTGCTCGACGCCTTCCTGCGTTTTTGTGTTTACAAAGGGGCGAACGTGTAGGCAGCCGGCTGAGGCATGGGCGTAGTAGGCTGCCCGTACCCCCATCGAGTCGATCAGCGTGCTCAGCTCATCGATATAGTCGGGCAGGTGCTCAACCGGAACCGACGCATCTTCGATGACCGCCCACGGCTTGTAGTCGCCCTCCACGCCCATCACCAGGCCGAGTCCCTCCTTGCGGATATCCCATACGTTCTTGATGGCGTCGTCGTCAACAACGCGCCGTGCCCGGCCGCGCGCATCGGTGCCGGGCAGCACGTCGTCGAGCGCATCCAGCTTTGCGCTGAGCGCCTCTTTCGCGTCGCCAGCATACTCAACGATGAGCACGCCACCGGGCGTGCCGTCAATGAACGTGAGCCGCTCGGCGTAGCCCGGCGTGTTGCGTATGCGCTCGATGGCCACGCCGTCGAACAGCTCAACGGCATCGGGGTCGGTATCGAGAAGGGTGGTTACGGCTTCGAGTGCCTCGTCGCGGGTGTCGTAGGCAGCAATGCCAAGCACCGTTGTCGTGGGCTTCTTGACCAGGTCGATCGTCATCTCCGTGAGAACGGCGAGGGTGCCCTCGCTGCCAGCCATGAGCTGCGCGAGGTTGCGGTTGCCCGCCTCCAACAGGTGCTCCAGCCGGTAGCCGTTGTTGCGGCGCCAGTGGCTGGTGGTGTCGCGCTCAATGACATCGCGGTGGGCGCTGAGCAGCGCATCAAGGCTCCGGTAGATCACGCCTTCGCGTCCATCGCCCCGCATCTTCTGCTGCCATCCCCGATGCGAGAGCGGTCCAAAACGAATGGGACTGCCATCGGGGAGAACGCCCTGTACGGCGTGCACATGGTGGATCATGTTGCCGTACCGGATGGAGTGGGTGCCGGTTGAGTTGTTGGCAACCATGCCGCCCAGCGTAGCCCGGCTGCTACTGGCCGGGTCGGGCCCTACCATGAGTCCGTGCGGAGCAAGCGCTTTATTCAAGGCATCGAGCGTGATGCCGGGCTGCACGGTAACCTGCTGCGCCTCTACGTCAATGTCAAGAATCGCATCGAGATGCCGCGTAAAGTCGATGACTACGGCTGTGTTGACGCCCTGTCCGGCCAGCGAGGATCCGCCACCACGAGGCAGTACCGGTATTTCGAGCGCATTAGCCTCTTCAATGGTTGCCTGCACATCTTCTGGGGTTTTGGGGATGCAGAGCGCCACCGGTTCCATCTGGTACATGCTCGCATCGGTCGCGTAGAGCGCGCGAGTCATCGCGTCGATGCGCAGTTCTCCTTGCAGGCGCGGACGCAGGCGGTCGGCGAGCGTGGATCGCAGGTGGTCGGTAACTGGACGTTTGGTCGCAGAGGTTGACGCTGGAAGCGTGCTGACAGACGGAGTGGCCATGGGAGGGCGGGGAAGCGCAAATGAATCAGCGATAGACATTGTATTGGACGGGGCCCGGCTTATATGGATTCAACATGATGCGGGGCACAATAGTACGGGTTGCGTAACAAAATACGCGATGTGCACGGCGTCCGCATCCCAAAAGCAAAGCAGGTGCCGGAAGCCCGTTACATTATTATGGCATACGGTCCCGCAATATGCGTGAACCGCATGTCGCTTTTGTGCCGTTGTATCCGATACATAGTTATTCGCGAGACGCTTGCATCCAACGAACGGTCTATTATGGATTTAACGTATTTCGGGCACGCTACTTTTCAGCTGGAGTCGGACACAAACACGTTTCTCTTTGACCCCTTCCTGGCGGATAACAACCCGCACACGAAGACAACGCCTGCAGATGTGGATCCGGATGTGATTCTGATCTCACACCCGCACGCTGACCACTTTGCGGATACGGAGCCGCTCACGAAGCAGGGCGATCCGCTTGTAATTGGAACGTTCGAGGTGATTACGCACGTGCAGCAGGAGTTTGGGCACGAGTCGGTGCATCCGCTGAACGAAGGCGGATCGCTTGACTTTCCGTGGGGGCACGTGGAAGCCGTTCATGCACGCCATACCGCGTCCTTTCCGGATGGAAGCTACGGCGGCGTGCCTATCGGGTTTGTGCTTGACTTTGGCGATCTGACGGTTTACTACACCGGCGACACGGCCCCCTTCGTTGAGATGGAGTGGATTGGAGAGCAGTACGACATCGATGTGCTGCTGGCCCCGATTGGCGACGTGGTTACGATGGGCATTCCGGGCACGATCCATACCGCTACGATGGTGGATGCCGATACGATCGTGCCGCTACACTACGACACGTTCCCGTTTATCGAGGTAGACCTGTCTGACTTTGAGGCCGCCGCTGAAGAGGCCGGGTTTGAGCCGCTGATTGTCGACTTTGATGAGACCGTTGAACTGTAGCGAAACGTGTTACATGCGCATCGGTGCGTAGGGGCGGCTCACGGCGAGCCGCCTCTACTGCTGTGTGCGTCTTTGCTCTGCACCCCCTCGCGGCATTCACGCGCTGCTGCGCGCTTTGGTGGCGGCACGGTGCAGCGAGCTTGCACTATACTTTGCTAACACCTTTTGTCTATGGAACTCGGTATTCTGTCGGATACGCACGGATACTTTCACCCCGACCTGGTCAACGTATTGGATGGGGTGGATGCCATCGTGCATGCCGGTGATGTTGGTGATCTTTCCATTCTTGATGGGCTGGCTACGTTGGCGCCGGTGCATGCTGTGTACGGCAACGTGGATGATGCGGACACGCGGCGGCGCCTGCCGGAGCGGGAGCGCTTCACGTTTGGCGGACTCTCGGTGTGGGTCGAGCACATCGCCGGCCGGCCCGGGCGCTGGCAGGCGAACATGGGCAAGCGGCTTGCCGAAGACCCGCCCAACATATTCATCTGCGGACACAGTCACATCTTGCGCATTGAGCGCGTCGCCGAACTGGACAACATGCTGTTCGTGAATCCCGGAGCTGCCGGGCGGCAGGGGTTTCACCAGAAGAAAACCTGCTTACGCCTGAAAGTAAAAGACGGAAAGGCCTCGAACGTCGACGTTATCCATCTTGACGCATCGCCACGCGCTGCGGCGCCGTCTTCTCAAACAGACGCGTAAGAAGCTGTTCTTGAGCAGCCGTCAACGTCTTGTCGCGCCGGGCCATGACGCGAGCGGCCACACTGAGCGCTTTGGCCAACCGGTAGTCGACAAACCCGCTGTGCGGGCTGCCCCACGAAAAGCTGGGGAGATACCGAGGGGGGAATCCGCTGTCGTACACGTTGCATCCGGTACCTACAACCGTGCCGGTGTTAAACATCGTGTTGATGCCGCATTTTGAGTGATCGCCCATGACCAGTCCCATAAACTGGCGTCCGGTGTCAACAAAGCCGGCGGCGGCAGCATCGTAGACACTTACGGTACCATAGTCGTTCTTGAGATTCGAGGTGTTGGTGTCAGCGCCAAGATTGCACCACTCCCCCAGGATGCTATGCCCTAAAAAGCCTGCATGGCCTTTGTTGGAGTAGCCCTGCACAATGCAGTCATGCACCTCGCCGCCTATCTTGCTGTACGTACCGAATGAGGAGCCCTCAACGTCAGCGCCTCGCTTGATCTGAGATTGAGGTCCGATGTAGATGGGACCGCGCACGACGGCCTGCTCCAGTACAGCGGCCTCCGAGTCGATATAGATCGGTCCATCTTCAGCGTTCAGAATGGCTCCGGCTCCTACGGAGGCGCCGGGGGCAAGGTATACCTGCTCGGGGGCATCAACGACAGCCGACGCATGGACCCCGTGTAAAGGCGCGTCAGACGGCGATGCGTTGATTGCTGCCCCAAGTTCTTGATCGAGGCGGCCGCGCAGCGCATCCATGAGGTGCCAGGTGCGAGTGACACGGGGCACAGCGCCCAGGTCAGTGACCGGAGCCGCGCTGAAGGCGTCTGCGGGCAACGCGTTGTTCGAAAGCAGATCAGCCGGTAGCGCGTGCGGGTCGGGCCACCAGGCAGCGATGAGCGTGGAGCCTGCCGTGAAGACGCGCGCGGTCGCTTCGTTTACCGAAGCCGTTACCGCATCGACCCAGCCAGGTGCGGGCAGCGCGCCGCCATGCACAAACAGGACGCCCTCGTCGTCGGTAGGCAGTCGGTTCACAGTGGCACGGGGCGCACGCGCAGCTACGACCGCTTCAAGATGCTGCCGCGTGTGCAGCGCGAGAGACGTGTGCGGGAACGTCCGTTGCAGTGTGGCCCCCAGCGTGTGCATTCCGCAGCGGAGTTCGTGCACGGCACGGGTATGAGTAAGGGGGGCGAGATGAGCGGCTGTCTTATCTTCGAAGAGGCAGAGCGTCATGCAAACAGGACGTCGATTTGTATCGGGGAGGCGTCGGCGTGCGGCAGTATCAAGGAACGGCGTAGATCTGCCGGAGTCAAGTTTCCTGTGTTTAAGACTGCCCTCAATAAAAACTATCGGGCACTCAATAGAAGAGCCCGACAAGAACGACGCCTCAGTGTTCTGAGTCAACACTCGTCAAATATTATGAACGGAGGGCTTTAGCGCCCTCGTTCTTCACGGAGCGAGGGCGTTGTGACGTACGTACAGAAGCCAAGTAACCACTCCACGAATAAGGACTTCTGTGTGTCGTGACCATCGTACTCATTGCTGCCGTAGCATGCGAAAATCGTGTCATCGGCAAAGACGGCGACCTGCCCTGGCACCTCCCCGATGACCTAAAGCGCTTTAAGCGTCTTACAACAGGGCACCCGCTGCTCATGGGGCGGCGCACCTTCGAGTCTATTGCTGAAACGTTTGGCGGGCCGCTTCCAGACCGGCGTCAGCTGATTCTGACAACGACCAGGACGTTTGACGAATACGATGACGTTGAATCGTACGCTTCAATTCCAGATGCGCTCGATGCAGTCGCCAGCGAAGCTACGCTCTATGTGGGAGGCGGACAGCAGATCTACGAGCAGTTTCTTTCGCGCGCCGACCGGCTCGAACTTACCGAGGTCGAGGGGGACTATGAGGGTGATACGTTCTTTCCGCCATACAAGCATCTGGTTGGGGATACTTTTACCGAGGTGCAGCGTGACGAACGCGACGGATTTGCGTTTGTGACGTACGAGCGCACAAGCGCGTGATTCGATCTTGTCGCCGGTGAAACTATACGCGCCACAGCAGCCGGAGATGAGAACCTATTTCGAGGTAGAGGGCTCTGGCAAGGAATAGGGAGGGGGAAAGCGAGACCACCTCCCTCAGGGAAAATGTCTATATCGGGCACGCGGTCATGCAGTACGTACGGGCCCACTACTAAAAAAGCGCCCTGTTCACTGAAGAACAGAGCGCTTAAGCCGTGGTGCTCTCATAAGTTGGTCTTGCAATGTGCTGCAATGCACTTGTAAGGTCGGGGCGCCCGGATTTGAACCGGGGACCTCTTCGTCCCGAACGAAGCGCGCTACCTGGCTGCGCCACGCCCCGAGTAATCATACAATGCATACCAGACGACTATAACATGGATCCGGAAGCGCCACTCTGAATCGTGGGTCAATCCACAAAATAGAGGTACTTTCAATGCGAATCCATATTGATGGCCTTGCAAGGAGGAGAGCGTGCTACGAGCTGCGCCGGGCAAAGCGCTCATACATCGCGTCGATCTCGTCGGCGTACTCGTCTTCAATGACGCGGCGCTTGTTTTTGAGCGTTGGGGTAAGCATGCCGTTCTCTACCGTGAATGGTTCGGCAACCAGGTGGAAAGCCCGAATTTTTTCGTGTGCAGGCGCTTGCTTGTTGTACGCACTAATATGCTTGCTGAAAAGCCGGTCGACCCAGCGCTCTTCAACGAGAGCCTCGTTGTCATCTCGATGCTCCGGCTCGCCCGAGTCACGTGCCTGCAGCCGCACCGCGTCGAAGTCCGGCACGATGAGGGCCGTGAGAAACGGACGGTCATCGCCAAGCACAACCACCTGGTCGAATGGCGCTTTTGTTTTAAAGTACTCTTCAATCGGACCGGGATAGATGTTTTTGCCTCCCTGCGATACCAGCATATGCTTGATGCGGTCGGTAACTTGCAGGTAGCCGTCCACAAAGCGGCCCACATCGCCCGTATGGTACCAGCCATCGGCGTCGAATGCGCCCCGCGTTTCTTCCGGACGCTTCCAGTACGCTTCCATCACGTTCGGCCCCTTAACAACAATCTCGCCCTCTTCGGTGGTGAGCGACGACGGATAGTCGTTTCCGCTCAGCGTGCCAATGGGACTGTCGTCGTTCAGGTCTTTGATCGCGACTGTAACGTCGGGCACGATATGACCAACCGTTCCAAACCGGGGGGCCTCCAGCGGATTGACGGAGAGCACCGGCGCCGTTTCTGTAAGCCCATATCCTTCCGCGATAACAATACCCGCAGCCTGGAAAAAACGTCCGATCTCCTTAGGGAGTGCGGCGCCTCCCGACGCTGCAAACCGCAGGTTGCCGCCGAGTTTCTTATGCAGTTCTGAAAACACGAGCTTGTGGGCCAGCTTCTGCTGCATGGAAAGCAGCAGTCCGGCGCTGCCGTCCTGCTCGGCTTCGGCATAGCGCTCGCCCACGCCTACCGCCCAGTTGAAGATGCCTTGTTTGATTGCAGATCCTTGCTCGGCTTTCTCACGCACGCGGCTGTAGACCTTCTCGAAGACGCGTGGTACTGAGATCAGCACCGTGGGCTTTACCTCGGTTAGGTTCTGTGTAAGCGCTTCTATGCTCTCCGCATAACTTATCTTGGCACCTGCAGCAAGCACTGCGGTGTATCCCGCCGTACGCTCAAACGCATGACACAGCGGAAGGAACGATAGGTGATGATCGGTGCTGTGGAACGAAACGCGGTCAAGCGCTCCCTTGGCATTCACGCAGAAGTTTCGGTGCGAGAGCATCACGCCCTTCGGGTCGCCGGTGGTACCGCTCGTGTAGATCAAGGCACTGGTATCGGATGGGCTTACGTCGCGACCCAGTTTCCGAAGCGTTTCTCTGTGGCTCTTCCAGTACGAGTGGCCGGCCTGCAATGCCTCTTCCCAGTGCACCATCGCGTCGGGTGCACCGTCGGGCAGGGCGCTCATTACAACGATCCCCTCCAGGGCGGGGCATTCATCAAGGACCGCTTCGACCTTCTTGCGCTGCACGGGAACCGACACAATTACCCACTTTGCCCCGGAGTCGTTCAGGATATAGGCCACCTTGGATGCAGGAAGCGTGTTGTAGATCGACACGTTGATGCCGCCAAGAATCTGGGTCGCCAGGTCGGTGATGGCCCACTCCGGACGGTTCTCGGAGAGGATCGCTACCCGGTCGCCGGGGCGTACACCCTGTTTGTGCAGGAATCCGGCCATAGATTGTACGCGCTTCTCCAGTTCCTCCCACGAAATGTCGAGCCAGGTGTCATCAGGCTTGTGCCGAAGCACCGTGCGCTCGTTACCGCGGTAGTGGTCTACCAGACGGGTGAATAGCTGGGGGATCGTTTCGAATTCGACCTGGGCAGGCATACAAAGGTGGGAGCTACTTACAGATATACGATTTTAGTACGCTGGTTCAGTACAACTGGGGCGCAAACGACCTCTACGTAGCCACTCAAGATAGAGGGCAGAGCCGTACGCATCCGATAGGCAGGAAATAACCAGCATTGGTGGATAACAATGGATAACCGGGAGGGTACCTTACCGACCCTTACCTGCCTGAAAAGACGTTAGAAAGACATTAGAAGGACGTAGTAAAGATATACCGTGGCGTGCCAAGCGCCGTACAGGTAGACGCACAAAGCTCGGCGCAAAATGGTAACATTAAGCAACTATTGGCTGCTTTGTACTGTTTCGCCCGGCTATCTCGTAGGCTGGTGGTGTATAGCGAGCCATCATATCCCAGGCGCCAGACGCTGCGCAGCGGTGTCAGATGCTTGAAGACAGCTGTTCGGTGTCGGTGCCGACGGCATCGCCGATGGTGGGCAGGTCGTGTGCATCCAACAGGCGCACAAGACCCTGGTTAATCGATTTGACGAGAGCCGGTCCATGGTAGACGAGACCGGTATAGAGCTGAACAAGTGAGGCTCCAGCGCGAATTTTAGCAAAGGCGTCTTCAGCCGAGGCGATTCCGCCCACGCCTATAATGGGTACCGAGCCACCTGTTGCCTCGTAAAGGTAGCGCACCAGTTGGGTGCTCCGCGCGGTAAGAGGCTGGCCGCTGAGCCCACCGCCTCCGATGGCCTCCAACTGCTCGTCCGATGCACGCATGCCACGCCGATCGGAGGCGGTGTTCGTTGCAATGTAGCCATCCACGCCATGCGCTTGGGCAACGCGGATAACGCGTTCGAGCGCCGAGTCGTAAACAACCCGGTCGCTCACGGGCGGACTCAGCTTCACGAGCACGGGTACGGTCAGGTCGAGTTCACTGCGTACGCTGAGCACGTCGGTAAGCAGGGCATCAAGCGCACCGGGCGCCTCGAAGGTTTTCCCGGATCGGGTGTTCGGGCACGAAACGTTCAGGGTTACGTAATCGGCATGCGGAGCAAGCGCGCGAAAGCTGGTGCAGAAATCGTTGCGCGCTGCCTCGCCCATAATATCCGGGTCGTGGGTCTTTGCAAGGTTTACGCCGACAATTCCGTTTCGGTCGCTATACGCCTGCAAGCGCTCGGCCACCGCATTGGCCCCGTCGTTGTTGAGGCCCATGCGGTTGATGAGTGCCTGATCCTCAGGCACCCGAAAGGCGCGCGGGCGCGCATTACCCGAGCAGGGCTGGGCACTCACCGAACCCACCTCAACGTGTCCGAGCCCGATGCTATGCCAGTAGCGCATGGCTACCCCGTTTTTGTCGGCGCCCGCCGCAAGACCGACCGGATTCGTCCAGTCCAGTCCCCACAGCGTCTGGCGCAGGCGCTCATGCTCGTAGCCGTACAGCGGAGCCAGCAGCGACTGGTCGGCATGCTGCAGCAGGCGGGCGGCGCGTAGGCTCCACGTGTGGGCGCGTTCGGCATCGAGCCGAAAAAGTAGCGGTCGGATAAGTCGATACATGAAACCGGGACAACTAAAGAGGAAGGTCAGTATGCAATCTAATGCACCGTCCTATTGGTTCCCAACCCCGACCATATGTCAACTTCTTTCTTCCTCATAGATGCATTCACCGATCACCCCTTTGCGGGTAATCCGGCTGGCGTATGCTTGCTGGATGCCCCCGCCCCAGCATCGTGGATGCAGAAGGTAGCCCACGAGGTGGGGGCTTCCGAAACTGCTTTTGTTATTGGATGCGAGGCCGAGCAGCCCCGTCTGCGCTGGTTCACGCCCACCGACGAAGTCGACCTGTGCGGGCACGCTACGCTCGCTGCAGCGCACGCGCTCCGCGAACACGCCCAATCGGATGCGCGCCAGTCAGTGTCGTTCAGCACGGCAAGCGGAACGCTAACGGCACGCTATACAGCAGCCGGTCGCATCACGCTCGACTTTCCGGCAGACCCTCCTGCTGAAACACCACTCCCCGATGGACTGGTCGAGGCCTGCGGCGTATCTGCTCCAACCTACACCGGACGGTCGGCGCGCGACTGGCTGATCCGGCTCGATACGCCGGGCGATGTGCAGGCGGCCCGCCCGGACATGGAGGTGCTGGCGCGGGTCGAGACCCGTGGCGTCATCCTGACAGCGCAGGCCACGGGCAATGGCACGCACGACTTTGTGTCGCGATTCTTTGCACCGCGCGTTGGCGTGCCCGAAGATCCGGTAACCGGGTCTGCCCACTGTGCGCTGGGTCCGTACTGGGGCCGGGAGTTGAGCACGGCTCAGCTGGTTGGGCGCCAGATTTCAGCGCGGGGCGGCACCGTGCGCATCCACCTGCCCAAAGGGCCCAATGGCGATCGCGTCATGCTTACCGGTGCGTGCGCCACGATCATGCGTGGGCAATGGGTTGCAGAGCCTACCACCCAGGACGCAACACCACCCCAAAGTTCCAGTCGGTAGCGCGCTGGTACGTGCGGGCATAAAACATCTCGAAAATGAGAGCTCCCAGAAGGTTAACACGGGCCGATACGCCGGTACTGAACACCGGACGTGCCGGCGTGGTGCCTTCGGGGGTTGTAGTCGTCGTCGAGAACTCGAAGCTCGTCAGGTCTTCGTTAGTCCAGGTAATGCCGGCATCGCCAAACGCTACCAACTCGGTAGGCAGATACGGGAAGTTGATCAAGCCCAGCTGGTCGGTACCAAGGAACGGGAGGCGAATCTCGGCGCTGGCCAGTCCCATGCGTGTGCCGATCAGGCGGTCGATATTGCACCCCTCGCGGTTCGGGTTGACACGGCAGAGGTCATCGCTGAAGATAGAACTGAAGGCGTACCCACGAACGAAGCCAAGCTGGTAGGGGTCGCCAAGCGTTTCACGAATGAAGCCGTCTTCGATCTGCCCGGTGAGGCGCGACCGGGCGCCGTAGTTGCCCTGGTGCAGAATGCGTCCGGCAAACGTGACCGGTTCTACAAAGTGGTAGCGCCGGTAGTCGGCAAGAATAGAAACGAAGTTGCGCGACCCGCCCTGGGGCGTCACCTGAAAACGGTAGCGTCCGCCATCGAGCGGCGAGGTAAAGCCGAAGTTTGAGAAGTCGCCAACGTATGCGAGTCCGATCTGAGCAAGATAGATCGTATCAGGCTCCCGGTCGCTGAGGTCGCGTTCTCGCACCTGGCCAAACTGGTTGATGCCAAGCGCCTCAATATCGAACCCGAAGCGAGTCGCTCCGCCGATAAGCTCAAACCGCCGCGTCTGCGAAACCGGGTAGGTCAGCTGCCCGAATGCCTGCGTGCGGAAGATGCGCTGCAGAATCTGAATGAACTCACCGGTTTGCTGGTCGAAAGCTACCTGGCCGAACAGCGACGGCGTATGCGAGACCCCACCGCCATAGTTGAGTCGCGTGCGCTGGTTCTGGTAGAAGAGACCACCGCCAATATCTTTGAAGGTGCCATTGGCTTGCACGAACACGCTCATGGACTGGTCGCCGAGCATGTCGCTGAAGAAAAACCCGACACCGCCCACAACCTGGGATCCGAAGCGCCCACCCACCTGAGCACCCACCTGAGGGGGCGCAATATAGTCAAGCTGGAGGCGGCGGCTGTAGCTCTGTTCATCGATCGGGCCGGGTTCAGGAAGCCCTGTGAGCGGATCGTCGAGGTAGCCGGCAACGAGGCCGTCGTTGAGCGCTGCAGAAGGGGGCAAGATACGGGCCGGAGCCGGCACAGCCGAAGAGGAGGCCAGCGGCTCAGCCGGGCGCATGGGGGCTTCGGTCGTATCGGCCGGGGGCGTAACAACTGATGGCGTAACAGCAGTGTCTGCCAGCGCGCTGTCGGGGCTGCCATGAATGGCTGCACGGAGCGCTTCAGGCATCACGCCAAACAGCGGAGCTGGGGTAGCTGGAGCAGGATCCTCGATGAGCGGTGGAGCTACGTCGAGGCGCTCCACGGTCATGCCGTCGAACGTAGGCAGCATACCCTGGGCAGCCACAGGCGTGGTGCCCATCGGCGTGCCAACCAGGTCGTCGCCATCGAGGCCGACAATAGAGTACCCCCCGTTGGCAAAGACCGAAAACGTCATGCGTCCGCTCTGCTGCGCGACCGACATTGAGGGGGACAGCGCGGTAATGCCGCTCACGCCTGTTTTAACATCTGTTACACGATAGACCTCTTCCTCGTCGAGAGCATAGCGGTAAACATCCTTAAAGCCATCCTGGTCAGAAACGAAGTAGATACTGCGTCCATCAGGGGCATACTGCGGATTGTGGTGCATACCGCGCTGGAAGGGACGCAGGCTGCTAATTTCGCGCGTTTCGATATCGATAAATCCGATGCGATAGTCTCCGAACTGCAGCGTTTCAAAGTTGGTGCCGTCTACGCCACGATCCGTGGTAAACGCAAGGGTCTGCCCATCGGGCGACCAGGTAGGTTGGAGATAGGCAAACCGGTCGTTGGTAAGCTGCCGAGCCTCATTCGTATTGATGTCTACGGTGTAAAGGTTGCTAACCCCTCCTTCAATGCCGGTAAAGGCAACTTCGTCGCCGCGGGGCGCCCACGCAAGGTTCTGAATGGCGCCAACCTCACCAACTCGAATGCGCCGGTCGATGCGTCCAGATTCAACATCTAAGATGTTAATCTCGTTACGCCCCTGCGTAAATGTCACAAATGCAAATCTGCGTCCATCAGGCGACCAGGAGCCCGCCGAGTTGATGAACCGTAGGGCGTCAAAGTGCGGATTCGACCGGGTGCTGCGCAGCTGCTGTACGACCTCGCCCGTGCGGGCATCAGCCACGAAAAGGTTGGTCGTGAAGAGGTTGCGCCGCGAGATGTACGCCACGTATCGTCCATCCGGACTGATAGAGGGCGACACGAAAAACTGGTTATCGGCTCCGATTTCGCCAAGAACCGGCTCGCCAACATCGGCAGGGTCGGTACGTCCTTCCATAAGCGGCATGTAGGCATCTTTGACAGCCTGCTGCCACTCTGTAGAGAGCGAGTCGGTTGTTGTGCCCAGTGCGTAGGTGAAAGCTGTTTCGACGCCAACGCGCCCGCTTAGTTTGAAGAGATTCGTTACAGCTGAGTCGCCATACTTACCGCCGATGTACGCCATGTACGCCTGTCCGAAGCGGTATGGGAAGTACGAAAACATGTCGCGGGTCATCTGGTCGACCGTCGGCAGGTCGTCACGCAGCGCTGCGTCGCGCAGCCACATGGTTGTGTGTGGATGCTCGCGGCCAAGCGAGAGATACTCCGCCATCCCCTCTACGAGCCAGAGGGGAAGGCGCTGAATGGCAAAGCCCTGCGTATCCCCCCGAAGAGCGATATCGAACTGAAAGGAATGAACCAGTTCATGACCAAGCACGTGATCCGTTTCCTGGTACGAGCCCGTCAGGGGCATGATGACGCGTTCCTTCAGTGCTTCCGTAACGCCACCGGTACCCTGGCCAATGTTGCCACGAATAACATTGGTCTGTTGAAAATCGGTATCATTGGCATAGAAGATCAGAGGCTTACGGTCGTCGAACTCGCGCAGAAAGCTCCGCGAGTGCCGCCGATACCAGCGTTCGGCCATGCGCGACGCATCAATGGCAGCCTCACGCTTCTCAGGGTAGAAGAAAATCTGGAAGTGTTCGGTGTCGAACTGTCGAAAGTCGAACGTATCGTACTGCACCTTATTGCGCCCAAAGTACTGGGCCGCAACGGGCTCAATGGCTACGAAAAGGGCCAGCAGTACGAGGATGCCGACTGTGCGAAATGAGCGCAACATGTGAGTGCGGGGTACAAGTTGAAAACTACGTCGTTACTCCAACGACCTTACGGGTCGCTTGATTCTTCCTTCATGGTTGTAGCTTTTGATTATGTTGTAGCCTGGCGTTGCAGAATGTTACAGAGTTTAGGCAGGGCCGGGTCGGGGTGCCTGCAGACCGGGGCAACTCCACACTGCGGCAGGCGGACAGGAATGAAGGGGTAGAGGCTTGGCAGCCTATCGCGTGCTGGGCTCGTTTACGCTATGTCTGGTCTGTTGTATCCTGCAAACGGTGGTTGATCTGAAGTACAGCAGACATACACCGCGTCGTTCAACACAGATTATGACAAGGCACGGGTATGACAGATCGTTCTGGAGGGTACAATTATTATCTCAACTAACAGCATGTGCGGACTTCCCTCTGCCGCTTCTGATCGCCTTGTGGCAGAATACGCGGTCCTGCTTCCCATTCCCGCGCAGCGAAATCGGCACGCACCGCTGCTACGGCCAGAC
The DNA here is from genome assembly GCF_040409695.1 of Longimonas sp. Lineage (GTDB taxonomy): Bacteria > Bacteroidota > Rhodothermia > Rhodothermales > Salinibacteraceae > Longimonas. Next base: position 9,525 of record NZ_JARWGJ010000128.1, on the reverse strand, counting down.
ATCGACCTGTGGGGCGTTGCTTTTTCGTTACATTATATCTTGTAACTATGGAGCGGCTCGCTCTTCCATTGGGCGTATTGTCGGACGGTTTCAGTAGCAGTATTCCGAAGCAGTTGTGTCAGAGCGAACCAGCTGCTCTGGTCAAGTCCTGTTGACGGATTTTACTGAGACAGAGAGACAATCGCGCACTTTTTTCTCTACACAGAAGAAGACTTGTATATTATGCGTCGAACTATGCGTCGATTTATCGCACAATTGGGTCTGGTCTTAATTCTGGCTGCCGGACTGGTTGCCTACACTGGATGCGACCTGTTCGAGTCAGATGCAGATGAGAGAGGACAGATAGATATCTATCTTACGGATGCCCCAGGCGACATCATTGAAGCGTTTGTCACAATTGAGAGGGTAGCTGTTGTTCCGGCGAGTGAGGCTGCCGAGGGAGAGGCCCGTGAGGGAGGGATCTCGGTACTGGATGTCGATGCGTTCACGGTCGACCTTACAAAATTGCAGGATGGCGTAGATACGCTCATGGCGTCGACTACCCTACCAGAAGGTACATACAGCCAGATCCGACTGGTAACAGCGCGCGAGGCCGATGTGCTCTATGAAGATGAAGAAGGCAATGCGCAGGAAGCCAACCTGCGGCTCCCCAGTGCAGCTGAAACAGGTGTGAAAGTTAACTTCCCGCCGTTTACGGTTGAGAGCGAACGCGATCGCATTGAGTTGACGCTCGACTTCGACATTGAAGAGTCGTTCGTCAAAGCAGGGGAAAGTGGGTCGTTCATCTTCAAGCCTGTCGTCAAGGCAGAAGCCATGGTGGTCAATGGTGAGGAAGAAGATCTTGATGGAGATGAAAATGACGAAGACAATGATGACGATACCGATTCTGACAACGGGGAGGATTCATAGCAGTATACACACCAAGCAGGCGGAGTCTTAACAGACTGCTGGGACCGGCTGCTTGATTCTGCTACAATCCCCCCCTGTCAGTGCCGTGCGCAGAGCCTCTGGCCGTGTATTGGCCAGGGGCTGCGCCGGTATATCAAGTGATACGGTACATGCCAGATTCGCGTTCTGATGCTACCTTAGTGAACCAGGTACAGGCCGGAGACCGTGAAGCGTTCGAGCGGCTGATTGAGCGCTATCAACGCATGGTCTTTGAACTTACAACCCAGTACGCAGCAGTTTCGAGCGATGCCGACGATCTGGCCCAGGATGTATTTCTGCGGGCATTTCAGCACATTGATCGTATTGATACGCCCAGTCGATTTGCTTCCTGGCTATACGGCATTGCTCTAAACCGGTGCCGAGACTACGCAAAGAACCGACGCCGCGACACGTACGCGTTCACTGACCAAGAGACGGAAGCCGGTCGGCTGCCAGACCGAAATCAGACCGGGAGCGACACCGCGCTGATGCAATCGGAGGAGTCCGAACGCATATGGAAAGCGATTCAAGCGCTCTCGCCAACCTATGCAGTTCCGTTCCTTCTCAAATACCGAGATGGACTCACGTATCAGGCCATGTCCGACCGTATGGATGTGTCGGTTAGCGCATTGAAGGTACGTGTACACCGCGCCCGTAAAAAGCTTCAAACGCACCTTGGAAGAACCGATGACGAATGACCCCGACCGTTTGGTGCAGCGTCTCATTGATGGCGATCTGCGTGAACACGAGGCTGCTGATGCGCTGCACTGCATTGCTGATGCGCCGGAAGCGCGCCGCCTGCTCGTGCGCGAACATCGGATGCGGAACGCCCTCGACCAGATGCAAGCGCCTGCTATCCCAGAGGCGTTTGCAGAGCGCACTGTAGAGGCGCTACAAAAAGAGGTGCTACACGCACAAGGGCACCATGAAGCGCAGCCAGCGAAAGCCCAATCGCTCCTCCGTCGGCCAGTCGGCGTGTGGATCAACGCGTGGATTACAGGATGGCAACTGCCAAGCGCTCAACTGGCTCGTGGACTCGCCGTGCTGCTGCTATGTGCGGCTACCTTCGTGGCCGGGCTGTACAGCCATAGCACGTGGATAGCTACCGAAGAGGATGCACCCACGTATGCATCCACAGAAGCAGTGACGCATCCGGTTGGGGCAACACAGCAAGGTGCACCACAGGTTTGGGCGCGGTTCGTTTACCCACACGAACAGGCCACCTCGGTCGCCGTAGCTGGTGACTTCAACGACTGGGAGCCCCAGCCCCTCGTGCCACGCACGCTCGCAGACGGTCGTACGGTATGGACAGGTCTGATTTCGATGGAGCGTGGTGAACATGAGTACATGTACCTCATCGATGACGAAGAGTGGGTAACGGATCCATATGCGGTAGAGCAGCGAGACGACGGATTCGGAGCTCAGAATGCTGTGCTGAATCTATAGATGCATTCATTCGGTTGAGAGTACTTCCAGTAGCTGGCGAGTATAGCTACTGATGCGAAGCACTGCTAACCGAATCGTATGCAGCCTGTTGAATATATCTGATTTGTTCGTCGGTGGATTGAAGCGCGCCACAAAGTACATGGCGCGCACAGCAGGATGGGCGTTTTTGCTTGCATGTTGGGCATTCCCGCTTTCGGTGACTGCTCAGACGCTGCATGGAGCAGCTCAGGTAGCAGTAACGGCCGGATATCAAACGAATCCATATAGCGATCCAATGCTTCGTATCTGGGATCCTACCATTCGGCCTGCGTTCCTCGGAGTTTCGCCTGCGGCAGCCCTGTCGTGGACGGACACACGGTTTCGGGCGTATGCGCAGATCCGCACGCGCAGCGACCTGCGAGGCGGCGATCCGGAACGCGCAGAGTCGGTAGAATGGCTTCTTGCACAGGCTGATGCACACGCGATGTATGACATCTCAGAGCGTATCGGGGTCGGGCTGACCACAGGAATGCGACGCTATCAACTGCAGACTGAGCAGCAAGGATTGTGGGCCCTTCCTACTGTTCGGGGGCAACTTGCCGAACGGGTGCGTCTCGACGTGCTCGCAGGTGGGGCTACGCGCCGAATCAAGCGAGATGACGCAAGGGGTACAGCCCAGTTCAGCGACTGGCGAGCAACGCTTGTTGGGCAGGCTGCCATACACTGGTGGGCTCAAGACAACTTGCGGATAACCGCAGGAGCGTACCGGAGCCAGAATACGTCTGCGGAGGCATCAGAGCAGAGTAATGGAGCGGGAGCACGCATTGCAGCTACCTGGTGGCCGCATCCAGCGTGGTCAATCACGGCCAACGTAGCAGGTGAGCAAAGCCGCTACGTGTTGACAGAGAACCGCACGGCACCTACAAGTCAGCAGACCACCACGACGCAGAAAACGCGCCGTGGCCGCTCCGGGGTTGAAGCGATGTGGCAGCCCACGCGCTCGATCGACGTGTTTACGCATGCGCATGCGACCTATGCCGGGCAGGATGCGGGTGCGACTACCTTTCATGTAGGGGCAGGCTTACGGATGCGTACGTCAGCCGTTCTGGCACAGCGATTCGCTTCGTCGTCAACGCGCCAGCAGCTATGGCATATTGAAGGGGCTGCCATCCGTGTATCCATTCCAGCTCCAGACGCAGCCTCTCTCTACCTCACCGGCGATTTCAACGAGTGGGCGCTGCCCGGCATTCCGCTCATGCCAACAAGAGACGGGCACCATGAGGCTGTACTCTACCTAACACCCGGACGCTACGCGTTCCGTGTGCACGCTGTCGAACACCACTTCGATCCGGTAGAAGACACGCCGCAGTGGGTTGAACTGCCCGACTATGCAGAAACGGAAGACGATTCGTTTGGCGGCACCAATGGGATAATTACGATAGATTCGTGAGTACAATGTCAGATACCCTTTGTGGCAGGCATAGCAGACATGTAGAACGAGCGCTGCAGATGCTCTGCGTGTTGCTCATAGCGTGTGCGATAGGGCCGTTAGCCGCAGCAGGGCAAGCATCTGACCTGGATGCACTTGTTAACCGGGGAAGCGCTGCAGGGCTCAGCGCTAATCTGCTTGAGTCGGTTGTTGAGCGTGGCGAACGGCGCGGGCTGTCGGAAGATGCGATTCGCGGTGTGATAACCCCTGCGATTGAGCTTGCCGAAAACGATCTTCCGGGAGCACCGCTGCTCACGAAAACATTAGAGGGGATTGCGAAGAATGTACCGCCTGCTCGCATGCAGCCCGTGCTGCAAACGTTTCGTACGCACACCGAAGAGGCCGGGCGCGTAGTAGATGCTTGGCTGGCCAGTGAGGGAGCGGCCGATGTGCTGGGTTCATCTGCATCGCGTCGGGGTTCTGAAGACCGCACCGCGCTCATTCGAGGCGTAACCGCTGCGCGTCAGCAAAATCTCTCGCTTGAAGTTGCCGAAGCATGGCTGACGGCGCTCCCCGAGGCCGTGTCGGCGCGTCCTATTGCTGTGTCGCAGATTGAATCCGCCATTCGGGTGCTCCCTCAACTCCCTGATGCCGATCAGCCTGCAAGCGCCGGGCACCGCCTCGCATATGCAGCAGTAGAGGCCGAATACGACCCCTCTGCCATCCGCCAACTGCCCCATGCTCTTGAGCAGGCGCGCCGCCAGAACGAACAGCCGGTGCGCACGCTTGCTCGTCATGCAGCGGGTGCCATCGGCGGCGGACAGCCTGCCCCTCAGGTCCTCGGAACGCTCTTTCGTGGCGGGATTCCCGGAGGAGGTCCCCCTGAGCATGCAGGGCCTCCCGACGACCCGCGAAGAGGACCGCCCGATACGCCGCCCAACGATCCCCCCGGAAATCCTCCTGAAAGCCCGCCCGAACGTCCCGATCCTCCACCCGGCGGCAATAGCTCCTAAACTGGTGTGGGTCAATGTTGCTGCCATGTTGCTGCCATGTTGCTGCCTACGTATCGGGCAGGGCATTGCGTAAAGCATCCTGTAAAAGAAAAGCTCACTACACCCGTTGCTCGACGACGTGTATTGCTGATGGCATAGTTTTGGACGTAATGAGAATAAGCATCCCAATTATGCACCGGGCCGCATGGTGGATAAGCTACAGGTTGCAGAGGTATAGTAGAGATACACCAGGTTCTTTTGAGGGGCTTTCGAATGTGGAGTCAGATGTGCAGTAGGATGTGTGTTTTGATATGCAGAAGCCTTTCCAGAAGCCTTGAAAAGGGAACTGTTTAGTGCCTAAACGTAGGATACATGTCTCTACTGCCTATCTTTTTCGTTCGACGCGTCTCCCCACCCCGACGTAATGGAATCATATCGCCTTCGTGTCCGGCTTTTTGCGATAGCTGTACTCACGGTTTTCTTCGTTCTTGCAGGGCGGCTCGTCTATCTGCAGGTCTTCGATAGCGAAACCTACTGGGGTACATCGCAAAGCAACGCAGTACGTGAACGGCCGGTGATGCCGGCCCGGGGGGCGCTATACGACCGGGGCGGTACGCTGCTGGTTGACAATGCCCCCAACTATACCCTGATGCTAACGCCGCGCTATGTCGACGAGCAGACGCTTCCGGAGCTGGCTGAGCTACTTGGCGTTCCGGACTCTGTCGTTACGTCGCGACTGCAGGAGGCACGCGACTGGTCGTCGCTTCGCCCAAGCCGCGTCTTCTCGGACCTGGACTTTGAGACATACAGCCGCATCCAGGAGAATCTATACCGGCTTCCTGGGGTGTCTTTCGACGTTGGCGCTCGGCGCCGCTACCATACTCCGATGAAAGCAACTCATGCACTGGGGTACGTGCGTGAGATCGACCAGACGCGCCTGGCCCGGCTGCGCTCTGAGGGCTACCGTCCGGGCGACCGCATCGGAATTACGGGCATAGAAGCAGCTTTTGAGTCGGAACTGCGCGGTAGTTATGGAAGCGAGTTTGTTGTGGTTGATGTTCGGGGGATGGAAGTGCAGTCATACCGGGGTGGCGAGGAAGACCGCACTCCGCAGAGCGGCTACGACCTGCATCTTACCATCGACCACGAAGTGCAGGCCCTGGCCGAGTCGCTTTTCGTAAACAAGCGCGGTGCCGCTGTAGCGCTCGATCCCTCATCGGGGGAGATCATTTCGTTCGTGAGTCATCCCGACTATGACCTCAGCCTGTTTGCCAGTGCGGTGCCGGGAGCGGTATGGGATAGCCTGCGGTCTGCCCCCGAAGATCCGCTTTACAACCGGGCTACGATGAGCGGATTTCCGCCAGGGTCTACCTGGAAGCCGTTCATGACGCTTGTCGGACTCGAAGAAGGCATCATCCCCGAAAATCAGCTTGTAAACTGTCCGGCCGGATACCGCGTCGGGAATCGTGTCTTTCGGAATCACCAGAGCAAAAACCACGGACGCATCTCGCTCGAAAAGGCGATGGAGGTGTCGTGCAACACGTTGTATTACGACGTGATGATGAAGCTCGATGTAAATACGTGGGCCGACTGGGCTCGCAAGTTTGGGTTCGGAGAGCATGCTCCCTTCGACATTGGCAACCAGCTGCCCGGTCTGATTCCAGACTCCTCGTACTTCAACCGCACGTACGGGCGGTGGACTGCCGGATATACGGTGAACCTGGGTATCGGGCAGGGAGATATGAGCGTAACGCCGCTTCAGATGGCGCGGTATACTGCTGCGCTGGCGAATGGCGGCTCCTTGCCCTCGCCGCACTTTGTGCGATACGCGGAGCACCCATCCACCGGCGAACGGATTCTGGCCGAGCCGCCTCCATCTTCTTCCATTGGCGTCTCACCGGCGTACATGGATCGGGTGCGCGAAGGGATGCGACGTGTGATGGAGAGCGGAACCGGGCAGTGGCTCAACATACCGGGTATCGAAAGCGCAGGAAAAACAGGAACGTCGCAGAACCCACACGGCGAAAATCATTCGGTGTTTATCATGTTCGCACCGTACGACGACCCTGAGATCGCCATTGCCGTTGCTGTGGAAAATGCCGGGTACGGCGGATCGGTCGCAGGTCCCATCGCAAGCTTCATGGCCGAGCAGTACCTGACCGGCACCATTGCCGATACCTGGGAGCGGCGCTACTGGATGGACCGCGTGATCAACGAAGAGCGCAGTGAACCGCTTGAGCAGCCTGAGGCGCCCGACGAAACCAGCCCGGAAGATCGGCAGCCCGAAGGTGCACCCGGGGCTGTGCCAGTGTCTCACCCGTAACCTCTTCGCCGTACCCCATATCCCTACGTCACTCCGCTAACACATGAACGCCTGGTATCGCAACATCGACTGGCTGACTGTACTGTCCTGGCTTGTGCTGGTCGGGATGGGGTTGGTTGCCATTTACAGCAGCACGCACGGACCCGGCGCCGAGCATCTGCATGCGTCGGTGCAGCAGAACTTCTACCGGCAGCTTGCCTGGCTCGTGGTAGCAGCCGGCGTGCTCGCCGGGATGCTGTTGCTTACACCGCGCACGCTCATGCTGGGAGCCTACCCGCTGTATGGACTCACGCTGGTTCTTCTGGTTGCTACCATCTTCATGGGACGTGAAGTGGGGGGCGGCACGCGCTGGCTTGCCCTCGGCCCCATTCGGCTGCAGGCCTCGGAGCTTGCTAAGGTTGGTACGGTCCTGGCCGTAGCCCGGCTGCTCTCTGACCGACGTGCTGTGTCGGCTCAGCATCTCGGATACGTACTCCGCGCCGCTGCGCTGGTGGCTGTACCAGCGGTGCTGGTGTTGCTACAGAACGACACCGGCACCGCATTGGTCTTCATCGGACTCATCCCGATCGTGCTCTTCTGGGGGGGGCTGCCCGTTTCATTGATTCTGCTGATGCTCGTGCCCGGACTTGCTCTGTACGCTGGTCTGCTTAGTGTATGGGCCGCCGTGGCCGTCGTCGTGATCTTTACAGCCGGAATGTGGATCGGTACGCGCCATCGGTTGCTGACCCTTCTTGCAGGAGGGCTAACTACTGCCGCAGGAGCAATTGCTTCGTTTGCCCTGGTACACGTGTTGCGTCCCCATCAGGTGGCTCGCATCATATCGTTCACAAACCCGGAAGCGGAGGAGTTTAGACAGGGCGTCGGCTTCCATCTCGTGCAATCGAAGGCGGCAATTGGGTCCGGAGGGATCTGGGGCAAGGGCTTCATGGAAGGCACGCAGACGCAGGGGGCTTATATCCCGGAGCAGTCAACGGACTTTGTGTTTAGCGTAATCGCCGAGGAGTTTGGTCTGGTAGGGGGCGGACTGGTCTTGATTGTGATGGGCTTCTTCCTGCTGCGTCTCATTAAGCTGGGGGCCGATTCAAAGCATCCGTTTGGAAGTCTTGTGGCAGCCGGAGCCGTTGGAGTCTATCTCATCCACACGGTTATTAACCTCGGGATGGTGATGGGCATGATGCCTGTTGTAGGGCTACCGCTTCCATTTCTTTCGTATGGCGGCTCAGCACTCGTGTCATACACGCTGCTCCTGGCGATTGTGGTAAGCATACATATGCGGCGCGACTCCCTCTCCATCTATGGATACTGACCTGTAGATACTGGCTCAGGTCTGCATGCAAACCGTAAGATAACATGGAAGCACCGGCAAGGGTGCACATTCGTCACCAGCAGAACAAACGCAATATCTGCAGATCGTCCAGAAACGAAGGCCCCTCTGTATTGTAACTACGTATGTAATACACACGCACCCTGTATGGCAATCGCGGTAACATAACGCTATGGCTGCACCCTCCCCCTCCGCAGAAGGTCCCGTGAAAGATTCGACGCAAGCCAACAAGAAAACCACCTCGGGCTGGTCAATGCGCCGCTGGATTGTGATCGGTTTAGCGGCCTTTTTCTTCGCGTTTGTGGTGTATGAAATGATCGACCCCTTCCCCGATCAGCCCTATCTGGAAGTGCCGCATGGCGACCACGTGCACTACGTGCCCAAAGACCGCGATCCTGACATGCGCCTGAGTGACTTTCCCACCGTGCGTCCCGGTCCCAATGAGCGCATCCTTCCCAATGGACGGGTGGTAGAGGTGGAGCCTGAGGAGTAGGCAATTGAACACGGCCTGGCGTATCGCATGGGTCGTACGTACCCACAGTATGTTGGATAACACAGGGGGCAGCATAAAAAGCAATTCTGGATGGGGCTGAGGCGCCTCAGCCTCACGTACGCTGTCAACCTGGAACATGCACCGCCAGAGAGGCGAACGCTACGTGGCAGCGCTCTCCCTAATCACAGCCGCCGCACGAGGCGCTCTATGCATGGCTCTTCCCGCACTTACCACCATCGCCCACCAGTGGATGGCTTCCCATCTCAGACCTGGTCACTTCGCCGTTGACGCAACAGCCGGCAACGGACACGACACGGTGTTTCTGGCGAAGCACGTTGGGGACTCCGGACACGTAACTGCTTTTGATGTGCAAGAGGCTGCGTGCGCCTCCACTCGGCGACGATGCGAGCAGGAAAAGGTATCCGACCGCGTAACAATCGTGCAGGCCGGGCACGAAACCATGCGGACACACGTCTCACGCCCTGTACATGCTGTCATGTTTAACCTGGGATACCTGCCCAGGCATGATCATACCTGCATCACCCGTCCGGATACAACCTATGCCGCGCTTGATGCAGCACAGGCGCTCATGACAGAGGGCGGACTCATCAC
>NZ_JARWGJ010000127.1:0-7620 GCF_040409695.1 Longimonas sp. | reverse complement strand
CGCCGTTGTCGAAGTCGTGGTTACCCAGCGTAGCGATGTCGTAGTCCATGGCCGACATCGTTTTGAACTCGATCTCGCCTTCGAAAAAGTTGAAGTAGGGCGTGCCCTGAAAGATGTCGCCGCTGTCAAGGAGCAGCACATTTTCGTTGCGAGCGCGGATGTCGTCGATGAGCGCAGCGCGGCGGGCCACACCACCCAGCCCCGCGAAGCGTCCGCCGTCATCGGGGAAGGGGTCGATGCGCGAGTGAGTGTCGTTGGTGTGCAGAATGACGAGGTGCGTCCGATCGCCGGACGCCGCCATGCTGAGTCCGGGCCACAGCGCGGCGCCTGCGGTAGTCGCGGCGAGGGTGCGGAGGAAGTCGCGTCGGGTGGTAGCCATGGTAGAGGCAAAGCAGTCAGATGGAAGAAAACGGTGCGCATCCACTAAGAAACGCTGCAGGCGCTACTCGATGCGCTCGATGCGGCCTTCGATGTCGGCGGTGAGGGTGCCCAGATCGCGAAAGTACTCGATGAAGGCGTCGCGCAGCAGCATGGGCAGCTCTTCGCGCGGCGCCTCCTCAAGCACGGGCGGACCGCCGCCGTCGGCGAGGTAGTCGGATGTGACCACGCGGTACTCGGCTTCGAGGTCAACCGGTGCCCCGTCGATCTGCAGGTCCTCAATGTCGCCCGAGTCGGCATGATAGCGAAACGAAAATCCGGCAATCGGCTCGCCGCCGTAGATCTCCATGATCTGCTCGGCGAACGTCACGACCTCCGCGCCCGAGAGGGTCACCACCACCAGGCGGTTCTCGAAGGGCATCAGTTCGTAGACCGTGCCCACGGTAATATCGCCGGGACCAATGGGGATGCGCAGGCCACCGTTGTTGGTCATTGCCATGTGCACGGGCCCCTCCGACAGCTCGCGGGCGTGGTGTAGCATTGCATCAGCAGCCAGGTTGCCGAGTGGCCCTTCTGGATTGCCCTCGGTGAGCTCTTCGGGCGCATGGGCGATCACCGTCTCGACCTCGGCTTCCATCTGGTCGCGATACGGAGCCACGAGGGCTTCGACCTCTTCGTCCTGCTCCAGCGAGTCGGAGATCTGCGTATACGAAATGTCTACGCGGCTGGTGGGCTCGTCCGACGCGTCGGCAGCCGGTTCGGTAGTGCCACAGGCGGTGGCCACCACGAGCAGCGGCACAAGCAGCCAGGCGGGCACGCGCAAGAGAAGGCGATTCATAGAGCAATCGATGGGTGGATGTAAAGTGAGACGGGGTGGGTACAGCCTAACAATACGAAAGGCGGTCCTCGCAGATCCACACTACGTACACACAACAACAGCATCGGCCTGCAGCGTGGCGATGTCGTCTTCCGTGCATCCCAACTGATTGCTCAGCACGGCAGCGGTATGGGCAGCGTACCGAGGTGGAGGTAGCAGGGAGGGCGTGGGAGCGTGGGTCGCAGATTGGCGAAGTCCAGGGGGATGCGCAGCGTTGTCGCTTCGAATCACCATACCCTCGGCATGTGGATCGGCAAATACGTCGGGGAGGGTGCGCACAGCACCAGCGGGTACGGTACGCGCTTGCAGGGCATCCAGCAGCGCGCCACGGGGGTGCTTCTGGATGGCGGTCTGCAGCGCAGCATCGAGTGCCTCGCGATGCGCGACGCGGGCCGCGTTGGTGGCGAAGCGGTCGTTGGTCGCCAGGTCGGGGCGTGCCAACACCTCGCAGAGCGCCGCAAACTGCCGGTCGGTGCCCACCGCCAGCACGATGGCCGACCCATCGGCGGTTGGGTAGGCCGTGCCGTACGGGGCAATGTTCGGATGCGCCGATCCCATCCGCTGCGGCACGTGGCCTGCCACCAGGTAGTTGGTGGCCTGATTGGCGAGTCCGCTAACAGCAGCCTGCATGAGCGACACCGACACGTATCCGCCTTGCCCGGTCCGCGTGCGGCGCAGGAGTCCGACGAGCAGCCCCTCTTTGAGCTGATGCGCGGCCAGCACATCCATAAGCGCAACGGGCATCTTGGTGGGCGGCCCCTCGGCAGATCCGTTCATCGCCATGAAACCGCTCTCGGCCTGGATGACGGCATCGTAGCCCGGACGCGGGTTGTCCGGTCCGTAGCCGGTGATGTGTCCATACAGCAGCGCCGGGTTCAGCGTGCGCAGCGTGTCGGGGTCGGCACCGAGGGCTTGAGCGCGACCGGGGCGGTAGTTGGCGATCACGATATCGGCATCGGCGGCCAGCTCGTGGAGCAGCGCCTGCCCGGCATCGGTCGATAGGTCGATGGCAACCGACTGCTTGCCAGCGTTGCAGGCACAGAAGTACGCCGATCGGCTGTCGGGAGGCGTCTCGCCGGGAGCCGTCCACCGCCGCGTGACATCGCCCTGCGTGCGTGGGTTCTCGATTTTGATGACGGTCGCCCCCAGTTCGGCAAAAAACTGCCCGACGCTGGGTCCGGCCAGCACGCTGGCGAGTTCGAGTACGGTGCAGTCACGTAGCATAACGGGCAAGAATGAGTGAGCAGGAGCACTCGAATAAAACAGTGCAATAAAGCAGTGCAGCGCGTGGAATGCAAAAGGGTATATACCGCTACACGGTCATTACGGGGCTATTTTACGTTGCGTTACTGTGAAGGGGTGTGTCTACCAGATAGCCTGTGCTTGGGCGTAGGCGTTATTTTGGACCTTTCATTATCAGACCAATGGTGAACCATTATGGCACGTGGAATCAACAAAGTGGTGTTAGTCGGCCGCCTGGGGCAAGACCCGGAGCTGAAGTACACAAACACCGGTACAGCAGTAAGCACATTTTCTGTTGCGACCAATGATTCGTATGTTGACCGCAGCGGAAGCCGTGTCGATACGACCGAGTGGCATAACGTGGTCGTATGGGGGCGGCTGGCTGAGATCTGCAGCGAGTATCTGGGCAAGGGGCGCCAGGTGTATCTGGAGGGCAGCCTGCAGACGCGCTCGTGGGAAGACAGCAAGGGCAACAAGAAGTACCGCACCGAGGTGAAGGCGCGCGACGTCGTCTTCCTTGATGGCAACGGCGCAAAGCAGAATCGGCAGAACGGCTCGCGGAAGGCACAGGCTGTTCACGAACCGCCGGCCGCGTTCACGTATGAATCTTCGGAGGGTGAGCCGATACCGGTTGAACCCAGCGACGGGATACCGTTTTAACGAAGCGAGCAGCATTCACAATACACGTAACTTACAGCAAGGCACACATTATGGCACGCGGCGTCAACAAGGTGATTCTGGTGGGCAATCTGGGGCAAGACCCTGAGCTCAACTACACGAACAGTGGCACAGCGGTCTGCAACATGCGCATTGCCACCAGCGATTCATACACAAATCGGGATGGAGAGCGCGTAGACACCACTGAGTGGCACGATGTGGTTGCCTGGGCGCGCTTGGGCGAGACCTGCGGCGAGTATCTGTCGAAGGGACGACAGATATACGTCGAAGGGTCGCTGCAGACGCGCTCCTGGGAAGACCGAGACGGTAACAAGCGCTACAGCACCGAGGTGAAAGCGCGCGAGGTGGTCTTCTTGAGCGGCGACGGCCAGGGTGCCCGTCAAGGGCGAGGTCAAAATCGCGGTGGTCGGGGCGGTGGCGACGGCATGAACCAGGACCAGGGGCCCGGCGGTTTCGACCAGTCTCGTCAGCCTCGCAAAGGATCGCAGCAAGGCGGCGGGGGCGGTCAACAGCAGCAAGGAGACTCGTTCGAGCCCGATGATGACCTTCCGTTTTAGAGCCGGTTTGGGTGCTGGTTTGTCGGCAAATAGCGAGCACCGCTGATGTGCAGTAGCCTTCAAACAGTGCCTGAAAATAACGATAGAGCAGTCATGTGTGGCTGTACTATGTGGGGGTGTCCGTACGGGCATCCCCATATTTGTTGTAGGGGGCGCTCTTCACTTTCTGTGATTATAGTGCCTGGCGTCGATTATACAGAGATTATTTCGACTTTGTGGATTATTACGGCCCGGTTTAGCGATCTTTCGAGGAGATTAGCTGTACCGTTACACATACGTACCATATTCAGAACAGCCTGCTCCGACCCATGAGCATTGCCCCGTACCTTTCCGACGACGTGCGCTCGTCGGTCGACTTTTCCTCGTTCCTTGATACGTTTCGTGAGAAGCTCCGCACGGTATTCCGTGAGCGGGGCGATTTCAACACGGTGAGCATAAACCGTGGTCTGCCGCCCTATATGATGCGTGAAGTGCAGTCGGCGACTCCGCTTGCAACATTCATCCCTGAAGAATACGGCGGGCGAGGCGGCCATGTCCACGAATGCCAGGCCATTCTTGCAGCCGCTTCGTACGAATCGCTCGCACTTTCGCTCACCTTCGGCATCAATGGCGCCCTCTTTCTGCAGCCCGTCACGAAGTATGCTAACGAAGAGGTGAAAGGCCCGATCTTCGAGCGCTTTCTAAAAGATAAAAACATGGGCGGGCTCATGATCACCGAGCCCGACTACGGTACAGACGCTCTCAACATGCAGACGTCGTATGTTGAAACGGAGAAGGGCTATCACCTCGAAGGTACCAAGCACTGGGCCGGCCTGACCGGGTGGGCTGACTTCTGGCTGCTCACAGCACGTCGTAAGTCGTCGAGCGGACAGCTTAGCCGCGACATCGATTTCTTCATTGCCGACATGAACCAGTCGGAGCAGATGGTCGATGTGGAGGAGATCTATGAGAACCTGGGGCTCTACCTTATTCCCTATGGGCGCAACAAGCTGGATCTTACGGTTCCGCACATGCACAAGCTGGAACCGGAAAGCACGGGCATCAAAATGATGCTCGATACGCTGCACCGCAGCCGCATCGAGTTTCCGGGCATGGGGATGGGCTTTCTGAAGCGGATTCTCGACGAATCGCTCGCGCACTGCAAAGAGCGGCACGTCGGCGCAAAGTCGCTCTTCGAACACGATCAGGTTCAGAAGCGACTGTCGTGGATCCAGGCTGCCTTCACCGCCTGCTCGGCCATGTGCCTGCATACCAGCGAGACCGCGCACATCGAAAACAACATGGCCTCCGACAACCTCGGTCCCAACGCAACCAAAGCCGTCGTCACTGACCTGATGCAGGACGCTGCGCAGTCCTTCTTGCAGCTCTCGGGCGGGCAGGGATACCGGCTCGACCATCCTGCCGGGCGTGCCACCGTGGATAGCCGTCCGTTCCAGATCTTTGAGGGCTCGAACGATGTGCTCTACCAGCAGATCACCGACACGGTGCTCAAGCACATGCGTCGCGCCAAGGTGTCGAACCTCGGTGCATTCATGAGTGACTTTGCTCCGCTGAAGCGTGCCGCTGACCGGTTCGACGGCGCCTTTGACTTTGCCGTGGATGCGTCTACGTTGCCGCAGCGAAAGAGCGTAGAACTCGGGCGTGCACTCGGGCGCGTAGCAGTTATGGAATACATTATTGAGTTGGGCGATCGCGGCTTCCGTAGCGACCTGATCTCCAACGCCCTCAACGTGTTCGTACAAGACGTGCGCAGTCTGCTCTGCTCATACGAGACACAGACAAAACCGCTTGCGGTTGATGCCTACGATGATGATGAAAGCAGTTGGCTGAACTTTGTGGATGCGTAACGCTCGCGCTGCGTACAACGTTGCCAAATGATACGGTATCGGTAACGATGCCATGGCAGTAAGGGTACACGGCGAAACCATGCGGTGGTAACGCGCAGAAGGATGCGTGGCAGGCTCATGAGGTTTTCACGGGCACTGCGTGCGCATCCTTCTGTACGTATTGTGTACCTTAGATAAGGATTAGGCAGCATATGAAAGCATATGAACATGTGTCGTGGGCTGCGTGCGGTCGGATAGCACGTCCTCGCATCGTTTGTTTTTTTTGCCGCTGTAGCTCGCTTACAACTGCCCAAACTCAAGGTACGCCCGGAGACGTTCTGCAAGCTGCTTCTTACAGGCCTTACAGGCCGACCTTTGCGAGCGCTTTTCCGTGATCGTCCTATTCTCTACCTGTTCTCTACCTACGCGCCCCCGTGCCCATGGCCCGCTTCGGAATTGTCACATTCCCTGGATCCAACTGCGACCACGATGCCTATCACGCTGTTAAACACGTGCTTGGCGATGACGCCGAGTTTGTCTGGCATCAGCGTAAGGACCTTGATGATCTCGACGTAGTCATTCTGCCAGGTGGGTTCTCATACGGAGATTACCTGCGCTCTGGAGCCATCGCCCGGTTTTCGCCGGTGATGGAGGCGGTAACCGCGTTCGCAAACGATGGCGGCTACGTGCTCGGGGTCTGCAACGGGTTTCAAGTGCTCTGCGAAGCCGGGTTGCTTCCGGGTACGCTGGCGCGCAACGAGTCGCTCCGGTTTGTCTGCAAGCCTACCACGGTACGGGTAGAGCGCATCGACACCCCGTTCACAAGCCAATATGCGCCCGGAAGTGTGCTTTCTCTTCCGGTTGCCCATGGGGAAGGGCGCTACGTCGCCGATGACGCCACACTGGCTGCGCTGGAGACCAATAACCAGGTTGTGTTTCGATACACCGATGCCGAAGGACGCGTAGACCCGGAGGCGAATCCGAATGGGTCGATGCAGAACATCGCCGGTATCTGCAACGAGGCGCGCAACGTGCTGGGCCTTATGCCACATCCAGAGCGTCATGTTGAGATGCTCCTTGGGTCTGATGATGGACTGCCGCTGTTTGAGTCGCTACAGGCAGCAGCATCCAACGCAGCCTTTGCCACAGCTTGACCTCAATTGTTATGGTCGAAATGCCCTTCGACGGTCCCATCTCGCTGTTCGACGTTCCTGTAACTACGGCGCTGCTCATTGCCAATATCGCGGTGAGCTGGTACGTGCTGTACGTAAACCCACGTCTTCTTGAACCCCTTTCGTTTCAGCCATACCGGATCTTTGAAAATGATGAGTACTACCGCTTCCTAACTGCGGGATTCGTGCACGGCAGCGTGGCGCACCTGGCAGTGAATATGATCACGTTATTTTTCTTTGGGCCGATCCTCGAAGGCATACTGGGATCGCTGGAGTTCTTCATGCTCTACGTGCTCTGTGAGATTCTGGCACATACCGTCACTTTCACCTACCATTATACGGATCCCCAGTATGCAGCAATTGGAGCATCGGGGGCGGTAAGCGGCGTGGTATTTGGCTTCTGCCTGTTCTTCCCGCTGGAGATGCTCTACCTCTTCTTCATCCTGCCCATTCCAGCTGTACTGTTTGCGGTAGGATACGTTGTTGGGTCGATCTACGCGTTCCAGAAGAACCAGCGAGAGAACCAGGCAGGCGGGATCGCACACGAAGCGCACATCGGCGGTGCCATCGCGGGGATACTGGTCACCATTGCGCTCGACGGCCGCGCGCTGTCTTCATTCATCGACTCAATGATGACATTGGTATAGCGCACGTAGCGTAGTGCACCGCTGGGCTGGGGCCGAAGTCATGCCCCTGGTGCAAATTGTCCCCGATGTACTGGCGTCAGTCGGGCTTGCGCCCTCATGTCGACCCGTAGCCCCGGCTACGAACCTCTATCGGGGTCCAATTTGCGCCGCAGCGGCGCTCGCTCTCGCCCGCAAACCAAAACCCAAACAGGTTCTACGGTACCAGACGCGTGCGCAGGACATCCCACGACGAGAAGGTAAATC
>NZ_JARWGJ010000126.1:0-7679 GCF_040409695.1 Longimonas sp. | reverse complement strand
GGCAGAGTATTGGGCAAGGCTCTTGTGGTGGCGGTCACTACCACAGAGGTGCTTGATGCTCTGCCTGTTCCTTGTCAAAAAAACCCGCACATGCCGTTATCCAGGCGTCGGATCGCCGTGGGCGAAGGAGATGAAACATCGAACGTACGCACTGCCGAGCCTTGCATTTCGGGCATGGGAAAAGATCTTGTCGGTAGTTTTTTGCTCTTGCTACGCCGTCATCGACGTTTTCTCCGGATACACGGGACGCAGCTCACTGGGGGCAGGCACGATGCTGTCGAGGACGCGCGCGGTGGAGAGCACACCGGGCATGCCGGCTCCGGGATGCGTACCGGCGCCTGTGAAGTACAGGTGGTCGATGTCTTCGCTTTCGTTGTGCGGGCGGAACCAGGCGCTCTGCTGCAAGATCGGCTCGACGCTAAAGGCCGCGCCCTTCAGGCTCTTGTACTCCATCTGAAACTCGCGCGGCGTAAGCATGCGCGAAGTCACAAGGTGCTCGCCCAGGTCAGGCATGATGGTTTCGGCCAGGTAGTTCTCGACCGATTGCCGGTACGGCTCGGCCTGCACGCGCCAGTCTACACCGCTGTCGAGGTGGGGCACCGGACTCAGCACATAGAAGGCGTCGTGCCCCTCGGGCGCCATCGACGGGTCGGTTTTGGTGGGGCGGTGCAGGTAGAGGCTGAAGTCGTCGGCCAGCTCTTGCTTGTTGAAGATGTCGTCGAGCAGGCTCTTGTATCGCTCGCCCATCAGAATGGTGTGGTGCTCGATGTCTTCGTACTGCCGGTCGGTGCCGAAGTACCAGACGAAGAGGCTCATGGAGTACTTCATATTCTCCACGCGCTCGTCGGTCCACGTTTTGCGATCCGACGGGTGGATCATGTGGCGGTAGGTGTATCCGACATCGGCATTCGACACCACGATGTCGGCGTCGATGACTTCGCCGTCGGTGAGCCGCACGCCGCTAGCGCGTCCGCCATCGACCAGAATCTGCTCTACGTCGGCGCCATAGCGCTGCTCCGTGCCGTCGAGGCCATCGATCAGGTTCGACAGGCCGCTCACGAGCGATCCGGTGCCGCCCATAGAATACCACACGCCCCACTTGCGCTCCAAGAACGCGATGAGCGTGTAGATGGAGGTGGTGCTAAACGGATTGCCGCCTACCAGCAGCGGATGGAAGGAGAGCACCTTGCGCACTTTCGGGTGCTTTACGTACTTGGATACGAGGCTGTAGACGGTGCGATGGCTCTCCAGCTTCATCATCGCGGGCACGATCTTGAGCATATCGCTCAAGTTGTGAAACGGCACGTGTCCCAGCTCCTCAAACCCGATCTCGAAGATCTCTTCGCTCTTTTTGAGGAAGCGCCGATAGCCCTCGACATCTGATGGATTGAACTTACGGATCTCGCGCTCCATAACGTCGGAGTCGCCCGAGTAGTCGAAGTGCGTGCCGTCATGAAAGCGGATACGATAAAACGGGTCGACGGGCACCAGCTCTACGTCGTCTTCGAGCGATTTGCCGCAGAGCGACCACAGTTCCTCGAACAGGAAGGGTGCGGTAACTACTGTAGGACCGGCGTCGAAAGTGAAGCCATCCTGCTTGAAGACGCGGGCGCGCCCGCCGGGCTGGTCGAGGCGATCTAAGAGCGTGACGCGATAGCCACGTGCTCCCAGGCGAATGGCGGAAGCGAGCCCGCCCAGCCCGGCGCCGATAACGACGGCGTGCGGGGCGTCTGGGCCAGGCGATACGGGCTGAGTGGACGTGTTGAGTGAGGCATCGTCGCGATGCACGAGGCGGTTCATCCAGGACATAGTTGGGCGCGGCTATGGGGGGAAGGGAAACAAAGAGCGCTCAAGAAAAGATGCTCTTTAGCGATACTATACAGGATGCGAAACGGTATGCTGTTTCATGCAGTTCGGTGCGCCTGCAAGGCAAAGCGTCCAAATGTTGCAATACCTGCCTATGCCGCTGTGTGCGTTTCGATGAGAGAGGACACTGCGCATCCCTTTAGCCCCAATCGTCTACCCCAATGGGCAAACGCTTCGGGCTACCAGAGTGTGAGTGCCATGCCCATGCTGGCTGAAAAGCGAACGCCGTCTCCGGCGGTACCGGTAAGGTCGACGAGGGCGGGGGTGAAGACGAGGGGGATCTGCGTGAAGGGGGTTACCGAGACGCCGAGCGCGAGGTCTTGGCCGGTCCAGTTGGCGATGATGTGCATGCCGGGATGCACGCGAGCGGCTACGCTGCCAAACAGGTTGACGCCGTCTTCGCGCTGCTGGAAGCGGGATTCGGGGAGGAAGCGGTCGTTCCCGACGCCGACGCTTACGACGAGAGCAGAAAGGGCATCATACGGCAGCAGAAGCACGTGCGATGCGACGGCGTACCGGCTGCTTCCGCCGTCGGTGCCGCTGGTATGCCACATGTTTTCATGGCCTACGGCAAGGGCCCAGCGCGTGCCGAACTGGCGGTGAAGCTTCCAGCTAAGCGCCTTGTCTTCTGCAAAATCGGTGTAGGTATCGAGAACGGTGACGGTGACGTCGAGCCCGACCCACCGGGAGGGATCGCCAAGTCCGGCTCCTCCGCTTGCCACGCCGTCTTGCCAGCGCGCATAGCGAATGCGATGCTGAAAGTTAACGCCGCCGTAGATCTGTCCGAGTCGGGCGCCAAAGGCCGTGGGGGTGTTGAGGGTAAGGCCGGGGGCCGACCGGTCGGTTACGCGTTGGGGACGGGGAGGTACGGGGAGGCGAAGCGCTTCGCGGTCGTTTGCTGTGGTTGAGGGCGCGGGTGGGCGGGCTGCAGTGGTGTCGGGCTCTGAAGCAGGTACTGCAGTGGGCACTGCTGAAACGACAGGGGCCGGGGCGAGGGCGACCTGTGGAGCGACTGTGGGCGGCGCATCAAAAAATGGCGTAAGGCCCGCACCCCCCAGCACAGACCCCACACCAAAGAGAAACCAGTAAATAATCATGACAGACGGTGCTGTGATAGGATGCTGTTATGCATGTGCAGTGGATCGGGGGGAGGGTCTGCTAAAGCGTAGACTCAGACAGCATATGCAGCGCGTGGCGTACCGCTACGAATGAGGCCGGTGGAGCAGCCACGAAGTCCTCGCTGGCCGACTCGACAGCTGTGTTGTAGACGGTCAGGCTGTTATAGAGCGCTTCAGGATCAATACGGTCGTTTGCGGTGAGTCCGGCAATAGCGTTGATCAGGGCGTCGGCTTCGGGCTGTGGAAGGCCGTGGGCAAGCCACTCATCCTGAATGGAGGCCTGCTCGGCACGGTCGGCGACCTCGGTTCGAAGTAGCGCATGCATGAGCGGCGCGGCGGCAAAAGCATCGACCACTACAGGAGGCATAGAGCGCGATGCGTCTGGCGTAGATGCCAGGGCGTTCAGCTGAGCGGCGCGGCTGTTGAGCTGATCGCGCGCCTCTGAGGAGCTCCACGGGGCCCCGTCGCCTTGAAAGAGAGCTCCTGCGATGTCGCTCCCGCTGCCGACGCAGTCGCTGCACTGGCTCTGTGCAGCGACGGAGGCGGGAAAGACGAATGCTGCGAGAGCAAACGCTACAAAGAGGGGGAGAAACGTTCGAATAGTCATGGCAGAAACACCGCAGAGCGTGCTCGTGTGGGGAGGTCTGTATGTTGATTCCACACGTAGGGTACCGGATGCTACATTAGGTGGCTACCTGTATTTGGGGCGTCGGTGTATCTATCTTTGGACGATATGCCGGTGCGCCATATCGATCGCCGAAGGGCGCGCGATCGGATTGGGTAAAACCGTATCAGCCTAACGGATGAGGTAGTGCATGTGATATTCACTTGTCATTTTACACACGATTGAGCCGCTCCCAAATATGATAAATGCGGTAAGTATTGTCAGACGTCCGTTTTGGGTAAGCACCGCTCCATTCATGGATTGTCATCTTGAGCGGAGCGAAGCGGAGTCTGACACGAGCGCAGCGACTGATGAGCGTAGCGAATAAAGATCTCCCCCGAAGTGGGTAGGGCCTCCTATGCATCTGGCGGTACCAAGCCCCGAGGAGATGGTTTGAGCGGGTCACGATGATGTAGACCACTTAACATCTTACCGCTACCATAAATGCGACGTTGCGAGAGAGTCCTAATCGTTGCTTGCCTCGGCAGGACTGGGCTCCGTTGCTCGAAACGCTATGCGGTGCTGGTCATCCGATGACGCGCAGGCGGGCGTATTTGAGCTTTAGCTTCTTGTTACCGATGTCGCCGCCAAAGAAAACGACGGCAGTAGCCCGGTCTCCGCTGCCCTCAACAGATTGCACTTTGCCTTCTCCGAACTTGCCGTGTTCGACACGTACGCCGGGCACGATAGCCCCTTCCCCTTCGTCGTAGACGACACGGCGCCCTGAACTGTTTTTCGAGGAACGGCTTGAGGAGTTGCTTACGGTACGCGTGGTGCGTCGCTTCTTCGATTTTGAGGAATTGCCCCGCAGGTTCTGCCGGTAGTAATGCGGGTCCATATCGTCGTAGTTATCGGTGCCTCCGGAGCTGGAGGATGAGAAGCGGTTCTTTTTCTGGCGCAGGCGGCCGCCGCCGGCGGTACTCACTACGCTGCTGTCGATCTCGTCAAGGAAGCGGCTACGGGTGTTGTGCTCCTGCTTCCCATAGCGATACCGGTTGCGAGCCCAGCTCAGGAAGAGCCACTGCTCAGCGCGTGTTACGCCGACGTAGAACAGGCGGCGTTCCTCCTCCAACTCGGTGCGTTCCTGCGTGGCTTTGGCCAGTGGGAAGAGCCCCTCTTCGAGTCCGGTAACAAAAACGACCGGGTATTCGAGTCCCTTCGAGGCATGCAGGGTCATCAGCGTGACCTGGTCGGGGTCGTCGTCTCCGTCGAGGTCGGTAAGCAGGGCGACCTCTTGCAAGAACGTGCTCAGGGTTGCGTTGTCGGAGCTGGCCGTGTATTCAGCAATGCCGTTTACGAGCTCCTGCACGTTCTCCCAGCGACGCAGATTTTCGCGCGTGTGTTCTTTGCGCAGCTCGCTCAGCACGCCCGCGTCCTGGATGAGCTCGCGCGTCAGTTCGTCGACGGGCTCGGTATCCACCTGACCCATGTACTTGGCGATCAGGAAGCGAAACTTGCCAACGGCGTTCTGTGCGCGGGTCGAGAGGGTGTCGATCTGTTCAACCTGTTCGACCGCCTGCCAGAGCGAGATGCTTTGCTCACGGGCGTAGTTGCGCAGACGCTCTTGCGTTTTTGCGCCGATGCCCCGTGTGGGGTAGTTGATGACGCGCTCCAGGCTGGCCCGGTCGTTTGGGTTCACCAGCAGCTTCAGGTAGGCCAGCACATCCTTGATCTCTTTGCGCTGGTAGAACGACACGCCTCCGATGACGCGGTAGGGCACGTTCTCGCGACGCAGCGCCTCCTCTATTGCACGACTCTGCGCGTTGGTGCGGTAGAGCACGGCAAAGTCGCTATAGTTAAGCCCCTCGCGGAGCTGCAGGTCGCGAATCTTCTGCTCGACCTTCTTGGCCTCATCTTTTTCAGAGAGCGCCTCGGTAAGCAGGATTTTCTCCCCCTGGTCGTTGTCTGTCCAGAGCGTCTTCTCGAGCTGATCTTCGTTTTGGTCGATGATCGAATCAGCCAGCTGTAGGATGTTCTCGGTCGAGCGGTAGTTGCGCTCCAGTCGGACGGTTGTTGCGCCGGGATAGTCGCGCTCAAACGACAGGATGTTGCTGATGTCGGCGCCGCGAAATGCGTAGATGCTCTGTGCGTCGTCGCCGACAACGCACAGGTTCTTGTGCTTGCCCGCCAGCTGCTTGGCCAGGACGTACTGCACGTGGTTGGTGTCTTGGTACTCGTCGATGTGCACGTACTGCCAGCGCTCCTGGTAGCGCTCCAGGATATCGGGTTCCTGGTTGAAAAGCGTTACCGGCTTGAGCAGCAGGTCGTCAAAGTCGAGTGCGTTGGCGCGTTTGAGGGCGGCTTCGTAAGCTGGAAACACCTTGGCGGTGGCTTCCTGCAGGCGGCCATGCGCCATGCTGGAGTACTCGTTTGGGCCGACCATCTGGTTCTTGGCGCTGGAGATGGTACGCTGCACCGAGCGGGGCTTCACCTCGTCGGTATTTAGCTGCAGCCGATTCATCTGCTGCTTTATAATTTTCTTGCTGTCGTCGGTGTCGTAGATCGAGAAGTCGCTGGAGTAGCCCAGCGCGTCGATCTCGCGACGCAACAGCCGGGCAAACGAGCTGTGAAAGGTGCCCATCCACATGCCGCGGGTGCGGTCGCCCACCAGGCGCTGCACGCGCTCGCGCATCTCGCGGGCAGCCTTGTTGGTGAATGTGAGCGCAATGATTTCGTGCGGACGGGCTTTGCCGGTGGCAAGCAGGTAGGCAATGCGATGCGTAAGGGTGCGCGTCTTACCCGACCCGGGTCCTGCAATGATCATGACCGGGCCGTCGGTCGCGGTAACAGCAGCACGCTGCTCCTTGTTGAGTCCGCCCAGAATGCGGTCTACGGCGCCGTCGTCCGGTTCGATAGATGAAGGGGAAGGAGACGAAAGTTGGATACGGCGCGCCATATAGAATAATGGGGTACGGGTTACAAGAAGGCACGAGACGGTGAGCGGCCCAGATATCGCGGCTCGGATATCGCGGGCAGCAATACGGCTGGTAGCAATACGGGCTGTGCAGCCGGTTGTGTAATAGACGATGCAACGTTTGAAGCAGCGCTCGAAAGGGCACCATCCAATACGAAATGGGCGCTGCTACGTTCATCGAAGATACTACGATCTACAGACAAATGCACACTGCTGTGATGAGGGTATCTTGCGTGGACGGGCGGTCGAGCGCAAGTTCGCCTGCAGAGCTTTCACTTTCCTGAATGCAAAAAGCCTGCTGCTCCTCACGGAGACAGCAGGCTTTTGCGTGAACACGTTTGTAGCGCTCTTGGGGGCGCACCTTATCTCAAAGCACGTCGCTGAGGGGCGCTTCAACAGACAATGCGAGGTGTTTAGTAGCCACCGCCGTTCATCTCGTCATTGTCGTCCTCCGGGGGAAGAAGCACAGTGTCGATCACGTGGATAACACCGTTTGAGGCTTCGATGTCAGTCTGGATCACCTGAGCGCTATTGGCGCCACTGAGGGTGACGGTTCCGTTGTCAACCATGATGCCGATCGGTGTGCCAAGAACGGTTGGGGCTTCCTCCATTTCAACTACAGACTCCGCGTACGCTTCTGCAGGCACGACATGGTAGGAGAGGATATCCACGAGCTCTTCGATGTTTTCTTCCTGCAGCAGGCGCTCCAGCTCTTCGCCAAGGGCTTCAAAGGCTTCGTCGGTCGGTGCGAGTACGGTGAAGGGACCGTCGCCCTGTAGTGCGGCGTCGAGTCCGGTGGCCTGCAGTGCTTCAACGAGCAGGTTGAAGTCGTCTGCCTCTACGGCGACGTCTACCACAGTCGGACCTTCAGCGGGCTGGCCCATGTCCTGTGCTGTAGCAGGAGCAGCAGCAAACCCGGCAACGAGGAGCAGGCTCGCAGCAAACGTAGAAAAGAGGGACTTCATGAGTGATTGCATGGTGTGAGGGGGTATCCTCGGTGACGACGGGGATATCGACATCCTCGGGATACTCGACGAACAGCGGCCCGTCCGCACTCTCGAAGTTGAACGCCTCGGGTTCGGCCCGTACCAGCGCTACCTCGTCGTCCTCGAGTGGC
>NZ_JARWGJ010000125.1:0-7764 GCF_040409695.1 Longimonas sp. | reverse complement strand
GGGGATGCGTGGCGCTGACGCAGTCCCGAACGTATGCTACAGCCCCGGCCAGAGGCGCCCGCGTGGATGCCTGCCGGGGATGCCTGCCGGGGATGCCTGCCGGGGATGCCTGCCGCTGGTGCCTATCCATCGAACGCGCCAAGCACGAGCGATGTGTTGTGTCCGCCAAAGCCGAAGGCATTGTTGAGGACGACGTTCAACTCGCGTTCCTGCGGCTCGTTGAACGTATAGTTGAGGTCGCACTCAGGGTCGCTCTCTTCAAAATTGATTGTGGGCGGTACCACGTTGTGCTTCAGCGCCTGAATACATGCAATGGCCTCAACTGCACCGGCAGCGCCAAGCAGGTGTCCGGTCATGCTCTTCGTAGACGACACATTCAGGTCGTAGGCATGCTCGCCAAAGACCTGCTTGATAGCCGACGTTTCAGCGGCATCCCCCAGCGGTGTAGAGGTGCCATGCGCATTGATGTAGTCGATATCTTCCGGGTTCAGTTCGGCATACTCAAGGGCACGGTTGAGCGCCAGACGTACGCCGCCGCCGTTTGGGTCGGGGGCTGTAAGGTGGTGAGCATCGGCCGACATGCCGGTGCCGAGGACTTCGGCGTGAATGGTGGCGCCGCGTTCCTGTGCCTGTTCAAGGCTTTCGATGAAGAGCGCACCGGCGCCTTCCCCCATCACAAAGCCGTCGCGGTGCTTGTCAAACGGGCGGC
This sequence comes from Longimonas sp., assembly GCF_040409695.1. Taxonomy (GTDB): domain Bacteria; phylum Bacteroidota; class Rhodothermia; order Rhodothermales; family Salinibacteraceae; genus Longimonas. The sequence goes on along the minus strand of NZ_JARWGJ010000125.1, from coordinate 7,055 downwards.
TGGCGTGGGCCGGATCGTCGTTGCGTGTTGACAGGGCGCGCATCGAAGCAAAGCCGGCAATGCCGAGCTTGGTTACGCAGGCGTCGGTACCGCCACAGACGGCCCCGTCGATGGTGCCGTCGCGGATGAGGCGAAAGGCATCGGCGATGTTGTGATTACCGGTGGCACAGGCCGATACGATAGCGTGGTTGGGGCCGCGAAAGCCGTGCTGAATCGCGATCTGACCGCTGGCAATGTCGGGAATGAGCATGGGGATGAAGAACGGCGATACGCGTGTTTCGCCGCTGTCAATGAAGTACTCCGTCTGCTCGTGGAACGTCTGCATCCCCCCAATACCGCTGCCGTAAACGACGCCGATGCGGTCTTTGGCATCTTGCGACATGGCGTCGCTGTCGAGACCAGCATGCTCGACCGCCTCTGCCGCTGCGACGAGGGCATACTGACAGAACGGGTCCATGCGACGGGCCGACTTGGCATCGAGGTGGTCTTCAATGTCGAAGTCAGGCAGCTCGCAGGCGAAGGTGGTGCGCAGGCCGTCGGGGTCGAACGACTCGATGGTTGCGGCTCCGCTTGTGCCTTTGAGGAGGGCATCCCAGAACGTATCTACGGTGAGCCCGATGGGCGTGAGTGCGCCCATGCCCGTAACAACAACTCGGCGGTCAGACATGATGGAGAAAGCAGTTAGTCGTAAAGAGCAAGAGGTAAAACGCGCATGGCAGTGGTGGTAGAGCGGCGCGTGTGGGCACCGGCGGCGTAGCGTGCAAGCAGATAGCCTGCGATGCCGAAGCGGTGCAGCAGTTCTGTGAATGGCTACGCACGTAGCATTCTATGGGTCATTACTATAGGGGCATTCTGTGGGTACGGCAGGCGGTGGGCCCGATAAGCGATCGGGAAGGCGCTCTTAAAAAGCATACCTGCCCCACGAACAGCAAACCCGGCGAACCAGCTCGCGTGCATGCGAGGGCCGCCGGGCGACTGGTCATACTGCCGAAAAAATGTTACGCCACCTTTTCGGAGAGGTAATCAACAGCATCGCCCACTGTGGCAATCTGCTCGGCGTCTTCGTCGGAGATCGTAAGGTCGAACTCTTTCTCGAACTCCATGATCAGCTCGACGGTGTCGAGCGAATCGGCGCCCAGGTCGTTGGTGAATGACGCGTCAGTGGTTACGTCGGCTTCATCAACGCCGAGCTTTTCGACGATGATATTTTTCACAGTGGACTCGATATCGGTAGCCATAGTCTGTCGTTTGGTTGTGCGTTAAATCAGTGCGAAATAGGTTCCTCGACGGAGGAGAGCGCGTGGCGCAGCCCCGTTATCTGAGGGGGTGCGGCGCGAAAATGGGGGGCGTAGCAGGCTGTTAGGGCCCTGCTTCGCCTGTCCGCACCACTACACGGCGCCCGTGTACAAATGGTTTCGGTTTAGCGGACTGGCCGGTGCGGTTGCGGCTGTTTGAACGCGTGCAGCGTGCCCCAAAGAGGAAACCATGCAGGGCGAGCGCGCAGGTCGAACGGGCGGGGCAGCCAGGCCTTTCCAGCAGCGCTAAAAGGCGGCCAGTTCACGAGCGCCCTCCAGCACGTCCTCGTCGCTGGGCAGCACCTCGCGTTCGAGGCTGTGTGCAAACGGAATATGGGAAAAGGCGCCGGCTACCCGGCGGACAGGCGCATCCAGCTGCTTGAAGGCGAGGTCAGCAATCTGTGCGCTAATCTCGGCTCCGTATCCAACAAACTCATGATCTTCGTAGAGCACGAGCGCGCGGTTGGTCTTCGCGACGGATTCGAGGATCGTGTCGGTGTCGAGTGGCACCATGGTGCGCAGGTCAACGACCTCGACATCGATTCCTTCTTTGGCGAGTTCACGAGCCGCGTTGTTGGCTTTGTGGACCATCATGCCGTACGTGATAATGCTCAGGTCGCTCCCTTCACGAACAACGCGGGCCTGGCCGAACGGAAGCAGGTACTCTTCCGGCGGCGTGGGGGTGCGTGCTGCAGCCGACCGGTAGAGCGCCTTGTGTTCCAGGAACATGACGGGGTCTTCCATGCGCATGGCCGTCGTAAGCAATCCCTTGGCATCGGCTGCTGTAGAGGGCATGGCAATTTTGATACCCGGCGTGTGCCCAAAGATAGACTCGATATTCTGCGAGTGGCAGAGTCCGCCATGGATGTAGCCTCCGCAGGGCACGCGGATGACCATAGGGCAGCTCCACGTGTTATTGGAGCGATACCGGAATGGTGCGACCTGATTGCGCAGGTGCTGCATGCCGGGCCAGATATAGTCGGCAAACTGAATTTCGATAACCGGCCGGTAGCCACTGGCTGCCCATCCAACGGCGCTACCAATGATAGAGGCCTCCGCGAGGGGGGCGTTGAAGCAGCGGTCTTCGCCGTACAGCCGGGTCAGGTCTTTGGTCGCGGTGAACACGCCTCCCTTATCCCCGGCAACGTCCTCGCCATAGACGATAATCTTTTCGTTGCGCGCCATCTCCTCTTTTAGGGCGCGGTTGATCGCATCCACCATAACGATCGGGTCGGCATCGGGGTCGATGTCCGACTCGTCGTTGTAGTCGAGCCCCAGATCGCCTTCGAAGAAGACATGCTTGGTTGCTGTTGCGGGATCCGGATCGGGCTGCTCCTGGGCCCAGCGAGAGGCTTCTTCGACCTGTTCCTTCACGTCGCTCTGCAGCGCGTCGATCTCTTCGGTGGAGAAGATGTTATGCTCGGTGAGCGTGTTGCGCAGGCGCTGGATCGGGTCGATGGCGCGGTCGGACTCCAGCTCCTCGTCGGGGCGATACTTTGTGTGGTCGTCAGAGGAGGAGTGAGGCAGCAGGCGCACGACATCGGCCACGAGGCATACGGGGCCGCCACCGTTGCGCATATGAGTGATGGCGGCATCGGCTGCGCTGGCCATCTCGAAGAAGTCGGTGCCGTCGACACGGATGCGGCTGAGTCCGTCGTATCCAGCGGCCAGCTTGTAGGCGGTGCCACCGGCGGTCTGCTCCTCGACCGGAACGGAGATGGCGTACTTGTTATCTTGCACCATGAAGAGCACCGGTGCCTGGGCGCGAGTGGCCCAGTTGAGGGCCTCGTGGAAGTCGCCCTGCGAGGTGGCGCCATCGCCACACGAAGCATAGACAAAAGCGTCTTCGCCGCGCTGCTGAATGGAGAGCCCGAATCCAACGGCTGGCATAAACTGAGCGCCGACCGAGGACGAGGTCGTCATCACGTTCAGGTCGCGAAGCCCGAAGTGCTCCGGCATCTGGCGTCCGCCCGAGTGGGGGTCGTTGGCCTTGGCAAGGTGGGCCAGGAACGCATCTTCGGGGCGCATCCCGAGCGAAAGCGTGATGCAGAGGTCCCGGTAGTACATGGCGAACCAGTCGTGGCCGGGTTGGGCATAGAAGCCCACGGCGGCCTGTGCGGCCTCGTGGCCAGAAGCGCCGATATGGAAGTGCCCCTTCCCCTGCTTGAGCAGCGTCATCATCTTTTCATCAAGGCGCCGCGACAGCATCATGGTGCGCAGTACCTGCCGCAGCTCGTCGGGCGAGAAGTCGTGGGGCGTACGGGGCTCCAGGTCGAAGGGGGCCTCATACTGCGGGGTCGACACCGCCTCGGTGGCGGCATGTGCGACATCAGCGATGCGCGGATTGGGATTTGACATGGGCAAAACTCCAGTTCATTCCTACCAATTTCGAGTGGACCCGCCAATCATTCAAGGAGAACGTGCCCGTACACATCCAAACACGTAGGCTTAAAAGACGCAGGCTGCACGTGTTGCGGTGTACGGTCTGTGCACCACACTCCTGAACGAAGCGCTTCCGATTACTTCAATTATATGGAAGAACAGGCACTTTAAGGGTGAAAAAGTGCTTAGTTCTTCCAGTGCGATAGGCGCTGTCCCCAAGAGACGATGGGAGGTATTCCAAGAGACGTCTTCTCTGCGGGCGGGGCGCTCCGGGCGGCTCCATTGCGCTGCGCCCTCGTGTCGGCCCGTAGCCCTGCTACGAACCTCGATCGGAGTCCAGTTTGCGCCGCGGCGGCGCTCGCTCTCATGTGCGCGCTGCGACTGCATCAGAAGATGACGCATGTCATGGACGGGGCTTCTGCTGTTTTCGATGCGCCCCAGAGCAGTAGAAGATTAAGCGAACGCTTTGTACATTGCGCGTGTACCATGTGTGCCTACACTACGCACATGGGACCTGCTGTATCTCTTTTTACCGTCGTTTTATCGCCGCTTACTGGCCATGTCTACTGTTATACGCTTTACCACCGGTATCATTGGAGCCGCCCTGCTCGGGCTGGGTTTTGCGCCTGTTGGACACGCGCAGAAGGCCAGCATGGATGATGCCGACCGTGTCGTGCGCACCATTATCGTATCGGATACAGCCGGTACCTCGTCCTCGGTAGTACGTCCGGGGGCACCGGGCGAACCGAGCCGCGCATACGACGCCACCACCGACCGGGGCGCACCTGCACATACCGAGGCCGACATCACGTTCATGCAAGACATGATCTTGCACCATGCGCAGGCGCTTGAGATGACGGCGCTGGTTGAAGAACGCACAGCAGATGAGCAACTCCGAAGCCTGGCGCTTCGCATCGAACGGGCTCAGGCCGATGAGATCGCGCAGATGGTACAGTGGCTGCATGATCGCGATGCCGAGGTACCCGCGCTGCCACCTATCGTGCATGAAAGTGCTGCAGGAGACGCCATCCACAACAGTCAGCACAGCGCTCATCGCAACGGTTCTGGAACCACGACGGATCATGAGCACGCCGATCACAGCGACTCCGATCATGACGGACATGCCAACCACGCTATGCATGACCACTCTGACATGGTTGGGATGCTGAGTCCCGACCAGATGCAGCAGCTGGCTGATGCGGAGGGCGAGCGCTTCGAGCAGCTCTTCCTTGAGTTCATGATCTACCACCACGAGGGGGCTGTTATCATGGTCGAAGAGCTCTACCAGTCGCCCGGAGGAGGGCAGGAGAGCACGGTCGACCTGTTTGCATCGCACGTCGAGTCGGCCCAGGACACTGAGATTCGCCGGATGCAGCGCATGCTCACTGCGTATGAGTAAGAACCATCGCAACGACTTCCGGAGCTTCGAGCAGATGCAGCAATCCGCATCTGGCCCCCTACGCTATGAGGCGGCTTCTGCACGCCCTGCATCCCTCTACCCTTTTACGTTTTCCTGTTAATCGTTTCCGTTTCTATGACCTTGCCTCGCTACGTATTTGGGCTTATCACGCTTGCACTGATGCTGGCGCTGACGGCCCCGGCCACCGCCCAGGATGCTGACTCTGACAACATCTGGTGGGATCCGGATGACCCACGTATTGGACTCGAAGCCGGATGGTATGATGCCGAGGAGGCCGCTCGGCACATGCGCATCTTGGCTTCTGACCCGCGCCCCGATGTGTTCATTAACCCAGACGACCCCGGCGACCTGAACTACGCGAACTCCGATATGGGCTTTCGCGACAACTACGCTGTAGTGGGTAACTTCAGTGGGTTCATGATCTACGACATCTCGACTCCGGAAGCCCCCGAGCTAAAAACAACGGTCGTATGTCCGGGCGGACAGGGCGACGTCTCGATTCACGGCGACCTCGTGTTTATGTCCGTCGAGCAAGCCCGCGGACGCCTCGACTGCGGGCCGCAGGGCACTTCGGGCGCAGTTGATGAGGAGCGCTTTCGCGGCGTTCGCATCTTCGATATCAGCGACGTGTCGGCGCCAGAGCAGATTGCAGCCGTTCAGACCTGCCGCGGGTCGCATACGCACACCTTGCTCGACTCCCCTCATGACGATGAAAACCTCTACGTATACGTGTCGGGCACCAGCTTCGTGCGCCACAGCGCTGAACTGGAAGGCTGCTCTGACCTCCCTCCGGCCGAAGACCCCGAAACGTCCCTTTTCCAGATCGAAGTCATCCAGGTCCCGCTGGATGCGCCCGAAACCGCTCGCGTCATAAGCGAGCCGCGGGTGTTTGCGGATGAGGAGACCGGTGACCCGGATGGGCTCTGGCCCGGAGGCGACCACGGCGAGGGCACGCAGCAGACGCGCGCCACGAACCGCTGCCACGACATCACCATCTACCCTGAGTTAGGACTCGCCGCGGGAGCCTGCTCAGGCAACGGCATTCTGCTCGATATCTCTGACCCCGCCAACCCCGAGCGCATCGATGAGGTGGAGGATCCGAACTTTGCGTTCTGGCACTCAGCCACATTCAATAACGACGGCACGTCGGTCCTCTTCACCGACGAGTGGGGAGGCGGCACCTCGCCACGCTGCCGCCCCGACGACCCGATCGACTGGGGCGCCAACGCCCTGTTCCACCTTCAGGATGGCGAGATGGAGCACGCCGGGTACTACAAGATTCCGGTACCACAGACCAGCACCGAGAATTGCGTTGCCCACAACGGATCGCTGATTCCGGTGCCGGGGCGCGACATCAAGGTGCAGGGCTGGTACCAGGGCGGCGTGTCGGTCTTTGACTTTACCGACCCCTCCGACCCGTACGAGATTGCCTTCTTCGACCGGGGCCCGATGGATGACGACCAGCTCTATGTAGCCGGGTACTGGTCTACGTACTGGTACAACGGATATATCTATGGAACCGAGATTGCACGCGGATTCGACGTGTTTGAGCTGGAGGCGAGTGAGCATCTCACCGAAAACGAGCTGGAAGCGGCTAAGCTGGTGAGCTACGACCAGTTCAACCCTCAACACCAGCCGCGCAACGAGTGGCCAGCGCACTTTGCTGTTGTGCGAGCCTATCTCGACCAGGCCCAGCGCCACGAAGTGCTCCCGCAGTCGCAGCTTGCCGAAGTTGCCGACGAGCTCGACCGCATCGAAGCGATGACCGACACGAGCGCTCAAAGCGACGCGCTCTCGGCCCTTGCTGCGGAGATGACCGAAGCTACAAAGTCGGGCACAACCGACCCGGCTCGCGTGCAAGCCATCGCTGATGCCGCCTCCGACCTCGCTGCTTCAATGTAGGCAGGCAGCATGCGGAGCCGCAGGAGACTGTCTTGGTGCTGGCGCTGCATCAACAA
>NZ_JARWGJ010000124.1:0-7829 GCF_040409695.1 Longimonas sp. | reverse complement strand
CCATAGTACGCTCGTCTACGACAAGCGAGGTCTTGGCAGTAGCGCAGTAACCGGTGTACTGGACTCGCTGCATGACTTTTTCAGAACCTGTTTGACAGCATATACAGGTTTCTCTCTTTCGGTATCGTCAAGATGTTAAGTGTTTTACCTCATCGCAACCCGCTCCCCCCTATCATTTAGAGCCTGGTTTGACTCCTTACTTTGGCCTCCCGGAGAACGTGTGCTCACCCCTCAAGGGAAGCAGGCGACCATCGGCGAGGATCGGGGGCATGGGCATTTGCCAATGTGCGGAGTTCTGTAAGCGTAGAAGGATTCTGGCCTTCGTTGCACACCGTCCCCAAACGAGTAGGAAGCTCCATTTCTGGCCTCCTATTGAACATGCCCCATGCAGAGCTCGTTCATGTTTAATACACATACACAAACTGTTCTAAATCTCTGCTTTACGCTGCACAGAGGTACGACCGGTTACGTACCAACCGCCCAACGTTACCTGTGAACCGGACGCAGTTTGTCCGGTAGTTCACAGCGCCGCATTAACAGATTACCTCATGGACCGGGGCCTTGGTCTCAATTGGTCAAGAACATGGTCACCAGGCAGTGCGCATGTGAATTTAGCAGGCGCCAGAATCCTGCAAGTTTAGCCGTGTACAAACACACGTCCTGCTGCCCGCTCCCCCTCACGCGCTCATCGCTGTGCTATGACGTACCGTACCACCTTTGCTGCTGGAACGCTTCTTCACGACGAGGCGCGGTGCGTGCTCCGTGCAGCAGGCCCCGATGGAACGCTCGACGATGTATCGCCCGAGGTGCTTGATATCAACTCAGCAGCCGGGCGTGAGCGGCGCTTGCTGGAAGTGAAACGTCGGCTCCAGAACGTAGAGCCACGCATCTGGGCCGACCTGCTCACGCTGTCTCCAGCCGAGCAGCGCGTTGTGCTCTACTATGCCTGCATGAAGACCTATGCGTTGGTGCGCGACATCCACATGAATGCGGTGCTTCCGGCCTGGCGTTCCATTGTGCAATCACTCGGGGCGGTCGACATCCAGCGCGTGTTGGATGCGCAAGCCAATACCCATCCCGAAATCGATACCTGGAGTCCCGAGACGTACGACAAGGTTCAGCAGGTGGTACGGCGCATGCTGAGCGAGGTGGGGCTGCTCCAAGGAGCGGAGCTTCAGCGCATCCAACTTCCGTACACGTTTTGGGCACGGTTTGCCCGTGTGGGAGACGTCTGGTTTCTGGAAGCGATGTTCTTGAATAAAGAGGAACGTGCTGCCGCGATCAGCGCAGCTCAGACGCCCGGCAACGCTTCTGCCGGCGAGGTGCCCTGACGGTGTCATCCGCTACAACCGATCCACGCACGTGTCCCATTCAACCTGTTCTCTACCTCGTTCGGTGTTTTACATGCTCAACGACCTATTTCGCTTCCTGAGAGACGACGATTTCCAGAACCCGGCGTCGGGGCATATGAACTTCCCGGCATACCTGTACGCCTACCCGGCAGAAAACGAGTATGCCTTTCGAGCGGCGCTGCCGCAGCTCAAGGAGCAACTGGCCCGTCCGCCGGTGCATCAGGTGCCCTTCATCCTCAACGTGTTCGATCATTTCATTGAGGCCCTCCGCACCACAACCTATGGCGGTACGCCTTACCTGGACACCATTCTGGAGCACGAGCAAGACACGCCCAAGCGAACCCGTCGTCTGATTACCCAGGTGCTCGATCCCGAAGGCGCGTTCTATGCGTCGATCCATGAGGCAATGCGTGCACACCAGAAAAAAGCAACCGGTAAGGAAAAACGAACGTATGCATTCGTGCATGGGTGGGGCTCCATTCATCCGTACCTGACTGCACACCAGTTCATGGGATGCATGGAGCCCCTTGTAAGCGGCTACAAGTTAATTCTTTTCTATCCGGGTACCTACCGCGACGATCGGCTTCAATTTCTGGGCCGCGTCGATGGGCGCGGTCCGTACCGGGCACAATCTCTCAATGCACAGATCGAATCGAGGGTATCACGAGCCACAACGACTCCATAGCGTCGTGCGCATCCCGTTCGCAACACGCTACCTCCTGTATCTTTCTTTTCCTAAACCAACGTATCTCAGCTTATGCCAACCTCACTTCATACGCTGTACGAGCGCGACATCGAGCGCAACGTAGAATCGGTCGCGGTTGTAGATAACCGGGACGAAGAGCTCATCGAGCAAGAGATCAAGGAGTATTTCTTCACCGATCCGCTCTTTGAAAACATCAAAACCTTCCTGGAAACGCTCACCGGGGGCCCCACGCAAACGACAGGGTTCTGGATCAACGGCTTCTACGGCTCGGGAAAGTCGCATTTCCTGAAGTTTCTCTACTATCTCATGGCCCCGGCCCATCAACAGGCCGCGTTTGACCACTTCATCGGGAGCATCAGCGATTACGAGGGCGATCCCTTCGACCAGCCGCTCAAAGATGCCCAGGCCAACCGGCTGCGCAAAGCCGTAGAAGCGCTCGACATTGCGCCGATTATGTTCAACATCAGCGCATTTGCGCAGCAAGACGAAACCAACGCGCAAACCGTTACGCAGACGTTCTACAACCGCTTCAACCAGTTTCGGGGCTACCATAAGTCTGACCTCCGAATCGCCCGTTTCGAACAGCAGCTCGATGAGCGTGGCACGCTGGAGGCGTTCAAGCAGGCCTATGCAGATCAGAAAGGGGAAGACTGGGAGGCGAGCGCGCTCATGGCGGTCGACTTTCACCTTTCAGATGTCATCGAAGCGGTGAAGACGGCGACAGATCTCGACCCGGCCTCGACGCGCAAGGCATTAGAGCGAGACATCACGCCCTCTACCGATGCGTTTGTAGATGAGCTGAACCAGTTCTTAGAGGGTAAGCCCGACAACTACCGGCTTGTGTTTCTGGTCGATGAAGTCAGCCAGTTCATGGCGGGTAACGAGAATATGCTTGTGGACTTGCAGACAATCGTCGAGTCCATCGGGAGCCGCTGTGGAAACAAGGTGTGGGTTGCGGGTACGGCCCAACAGGAGCTCAAAGAGCTGCTCGACACAACCAATGTCAGCGATGTCAAGGACGCGTTCGGAAAGATTATCGCGCGCTTTACGCCGCTCCCGCTGGAAGCACAGCAGGCCGACCGCATCGCCAAAAAACGCATCCTCGAAAAGAATGAGGATAGCGAACGCATCCTGAAAAACTTCTACGCCGAAAACGAGCGGGTACTGCGCAACCAGTTTGCGCGCGATAACGATGTGTATCGAGGTATCGACACCAAAGAAGAGTTCGTCGAAAGCTACCCGTTTGTACCGTACCAGTTTACACTGATTGAGAACATCATCTACTCGTTCGTGCAAGAGGACTTCCTCATGCCGGGCGTAAGCGGAACCGAGCGGTCGCTCATTGGCATCACGCACGAAACAGCCAAGAACTGCAAAGACGAATCGCTCGGGTACATCGTCCCCCTCGATGCGTTCTACAACAAGCAGATTCGGGACAGCCTGAAGCATTATGCACGCAAGCTCATCACCGACGCGCTCGACCTTCCCGATGTGCAGGCGCATCCGTTCTGGCAGCGTGTAGTGAAGGCGCTGTTTCTGCTCTCGCATCTGGTCGAGTCGAAGCAGATCAACTTCCCGGCTACCGTCGAAAACATCGCGTTTGTCCTGATGGATGAGGTCGACCAGGATAAGGCCAAACTGCAGCGCACAGTGCAGGAGGCCCTCGACTATCTGGTCGATCAGAACGTCGTAAGCAAATCGGACGGCCAGTACCGCTTCCTGCAGGAAGAGGAGATGCAGATCAAGAAGCGCATCGACAACACGAAGGTGCGCCCTGGCAGTCAGCTCGACTTCCTGGAGAAGAAGATCGTAGCGCCGGGCCTTCAGTGGGAACGCACCGTTCAGCTCGACGGAGCAAAGATCAAGCTCAAGCGCAAGGTCGATAGCAAAGAAATCGGCTCCAGCGGCACCATTCCGGTGCAGGTGCTCATCACCAACAACCGCGACCCGAACCAGCTGGCCTTCGACCGGGGGCGCAACGAACTGGTGTTCTGCCTGAGTGAAGCGTTTGGGCCCGAGCAGCAGGCCACGCTGCGCGAAATCATTAAGGTAGATCTCTTCAAGCAGGCCAACTACGACAGCGCCTCGGGCAAGCGCCGCAAGGCCATCGATACCTTCGCCAAACAGAGCAAGGCGAAGCTTAAGGCGCTGCAGAACTGGTTTGAGGAGGCCCTGCTCTCCTGCACGTACATCTCTACGCAGCAGGTGCAGCAGGCATCCGAACACACCGGCGGCACCGCCCCGGCGCGCTACAACGACATCTTAGATGCGCACCTGCGCCGCATCTACAAGAAACGCGATATGGCTTCAGGCTATGCCGACAGCCGCCGCGCACTCAAAAAGCAGGCATCCGGACCAGGCGAGCTCGACAAGTCGCTCACAACGCCTGAACAGGAGGTGAACAGCTACCTGAAGCGGCAGCCCATGCCGAACGTACGCGACGTGATCAACCACTTCTCCGGGGTGCCCTACGGATGGAAAGATACGGAAACGCTGCATCTGCTCCTCAACCTGCGCAAGAAAAACAGGTGGCGCTTTAAGTGGAACAGCGAAGAGATTTCTCCGGCCACGTTTGCCGAGCAGGCCGTAAACCGGAGCGAACAGGCGTCGATCACGCTGCACGAGCAAGCGTCGATCGATCCGGCGCTGCTCCACAACGTGCACGAGGCCATCAACCGCACCATCTTCAACAAGGCGCTGATTCCGCAAGAAACCGACCCGCGAGCACTCAACCAGGCCATCGAGTCGCAACTGACGGAGCAGCGGCAGACGTACGACCGGCTCGCCTCCGAGTATCGCGATACGCCCTTCGCGCATCACTTTGCGGCCCTTCGCGACGCGTTCGACGACATCCTCGACGTGCGCGGCACCGAAGCACGCTTCCAGCAGATCACGCAGCAGGCCAGTGCGCTTGGCGAGCAGCTCGACACCGCCGTGCAGCTAAAACAGTTTGTGGAGACCAACGGCGACGCCTACATGGATATGCGGGCCTTCGTATCCCGCAAAAAAAGGGAGTTCGAGGCGCTGCAGGAGGCCGACCGCGCCTACGCCGAAAAGCTCGTTCACCACGTAGAGCAGAACGACCGGCCCGACACCGACTTTCGCACGATGAAGCAGTTCTACGAATCGGTGCAAGAGGCGCTGAGCAGCCATATCGACGCCCTGAAGAGCGAGGTGAAGTCCGCATTTGAGGAGGCGTTCGATGCCCTTGAATCGTACCGCGACGAACATGGTGTTGACAACATCCTGCCCGAGCGCGAGCAGGTGCTGCAAACGATTGAGCAGTATAACAGCGTGCAGCAACTCGAACTGGAGAAACGCTCCGTAGGCGACTTCCAGACCCGCTACCGCACGAAGATCCGCCAGGATGCCGAGGAGCGGCGCGCCCAACAGCAACGCGCCAACACGGAAGAGGGCAACGCGGCAGGCAATGAATCCGGCGGCAGCGCCCCCGCAGGCAACGAAAGCGCCTCGCCCTCCGAACCGGCTTCCAACGACGCCCCCGCTCCGCGCCAGACCGTCACCTTCTCGGTGGCCGACGCCGTGGGCACGCCCGACCTTGAAACCGAGGACGATGTCGACGCCTTCGTGCAGGCCCTCCGCGACAAGCTCATGCAAGAGGTGAGCAACGACACCGTCATCATGATCGTGCGGTAGTCAGGCCCATCCCGCACGCCGCCCCCTCTTCAGCACCCGCTCATGCATTTATCCGCTACCGTTCTATGGACACCTCTGCCCTCAAACCGTTCGCCCAGCGCATGCGCACCACGCTTATGGACGGCGTGGCGAATCGCCTTCGGTACTGGGGCTTTGCCGACGGGCCCGAGCCCACGCACACCGTAGAGCCCATCGAGGGCGGCTACCTCTTCCGCAGCGCCCCCGGCAACGACCCCACCGTGCCCAAAAAGTGGCGGGCGCTCAAAAAAGCAGTGCGCAACCACGGGGTAGAAGCCGTGCAAGAGGCCGCCGCCGCCACCTGGTTCAACCGGCTGATGGCACTGCGCATCCTGGAGATGAACAGCTACGAAAGCACGGTGCTCGGCTACGCCCCCGACACCCAAGAGCCGCGCCTGCTCTACAACGCGCGCCAGGGCATCGTGCCCTACGGCACCGACCGCCAGAAGCAGCAGGTCGAAGCCGCCCTGCAAGAGCCCAACGACAACGCCGCCTTCCGCACCCTGCTGCTGGCCTACTACGCCGAGCACACCCTGCTCAACGACGTGTTTGGCCGCGTCAGCGACTACACCGAGCTGCTGCTGCCCGCTAACCTGCTCGACCCAGACGGCCCCATCGACCGGCTCGTAACCACCGAAGCCATCGCCGACGACGACTACGCACAGGTCGAGCTCATCGGATGGCTCTATCAGTTCTACATCTCGGAGAAGAAAGACGCCGTCTACGACCAGAGCGGCAAGTTCGCCCCCGAAGACATCCCGGCCGCCACGCAGATCTTCACCCCGCGCTGGATCGTGCGCTACCTGGTCGAGAACACCCTCGGCACGCAGTGGCTACAGGCGGAGCCCGACAGTCCGCTCCGCGATGACATGGAGTATCTCGTTGACGGCAACGCCGCCGCGCAGGCATCCGGCCAACCAGAGGTAGAGCAAGCAGGGGTTCAGGGGGATGCGCAGGCCGCGCCCGCAAGCAACGGCGCCAGCGACCCCCAGAGCGATATGTTTGCAGACGAGGCGCCGGGTGCCGCAGGCGATACCGAGCCGCTCGTAGCGTGGGATGGACGCGATCTCGAAGATCTCGTGCTCTTTGATCCTGCTGTGGGCAGCGGACACATTCTGGTGGTGGGCTTCGATCTGCTCATGGCCATGTACCGCGAGCGCGGCTACACCGACCGGCAGGCGGTAGAACACATCCTGACGAACAACCTGAAGGGCCTCGACATAGACCGCCGCGCCGCGCAACTCGCCCGCTTTGCGCTGCTCATGAAGGCCGCCGAGTACGACCCGCGCGCGCTGCAGCGCGACGTGCGCCCGCAGGTGTACTTCATGCCCGAACCGCGCTCGTTCTCGGATGCCGACCTGCGCACCTACTTCGACGATGCGGTCTTCGAGGCCCACGGCGAAGCGCTGCACGAAGCGCTCGCTCTGCTGGCCGAACACGGACAGAACGTAGGCGCGGCGCTCCAACTGGATCTCTCCGACGACGCCCGCACCGCCATTGCCCGGGAGGTTTCCCACTGGAAGAACAAGACCGAGGGCAGCGCCAACCTTACCGAGCAGGCGCTGGTGCACGAATTAAACGCCTACCTGCAGCCGCTTCTGCTGATGACCGGCACCTACCCGGCGGTGGTGATGAACCCGCCCTACATGGGCAGCCGACAGATGAACAAAGCGCTGAAGGCGTATGCGAAGAAGCATTACCCGATGAGCAAACGCGACCTGTTTGCGGTGTTCATGGAGGTGGGCGAAGAGAACACACAGCCTGCGGGACGCCTCGGCATGATTAACCAGCAGTCGTGGATGTTCTTAAGCTCGTACGAGGACCTGCGCACACACGTCCTCGACACCACACGCATTGCTTCGATGCTGCACCTGGGGCCGAATACCTTCGACGAGATCAGCGGCGAGGTGGTGCAGTCAACGGCGTTTGTGCTCCAGAACACGCTCCCACAGGGCCGCATGGGCACGTACTTCCGGCTGGTGGATGAACCCAACAGCACGGCAAAGAAAGAGGCATTTGAACGACACGACCACCGGCACACCGACGTCGATCAGCGGGACTTTGAGAAGATTCCGGGGGCGCCGATTGCGTATTGG
>NZ_JARWGJ010000123.1:0-7853 GCF_040409695.1 Longimonas sp. | reverse complement strand
GCCCAGGCATTGTGAAACATACTGTATGTGCTGGCGATCGCCGCAATATTCCAGTCGCTGAGGTCCTGGTTGAAAGACCGAGCGCCTGAAAACATGAAGCTCAGGTCGCGCGCGTTGGAGATATCCCATGCGCTGAGATCCTGGTCGAACGAGCGCGTACGCCGGAACATGCTAACCAGGTTTCTGACGTTGGACACGTCCCACGCCCCGATGTCTTGATCAAACGTCTCCGACTCGGAGAACATGTCGCGCATGGTGGCAACGCTCGACACGTTCCAGCTCCCAATGTCTTGGTTGAACGCGTCGGCTCCGGCGAACATGGCCGTCATGGAGTTCACATTAGAGACATCCCACCTGCCGATATCCTGGTTGAACGAGACGGCGTTCATGAACATGCCATCCATCGTCTCGACGCTGGAGACGGTCCAATCGCTAATATCGCGGTTGAAGTCGGCAGCCCCGGCAAACATAGCAGCCATTGACCGTACGTTAGAGACCTCCCACCCGTTAAGGTGCTGATTGAAGAGGGAGGCGTTCATAAACAGGCCAGACATATCCTCTACGCCCGAGACATCCCACCCACCAATTGGTTGATCGAAAGAGGCTGCTTCGGCAAACATCACCGACATGTCTCTGACCGAAGAGACGTCCCAGTCTCCAATGGGAGCATTAAACGAGGTGGCTTCCAAAAACATGCCCCGTGTAGACGTAACGCGAGATAGATCGGGCACATCGTCGGCATGCACCGTCAGGTGGCGTGCACCGGCAAATGCGTTTTCCATGCTGTGCCACGCGATAGCTCCCCACTGTTCCACTGTCCGAAGCTTTTGCGCGTTAGAACGGCTCCCTCTGCTGGACGGGTCGTGGCGAGAGGCATCCAGATAGATCTGGGGAAAGCTGCCCTGAATGGATACGGTATAGGTGCCTGGGGCTGCGTAGGTATGCGTCGGGTTGGGATCGATGCCGGTAACGGTTTCGCGGGTGCCGTCTCCCCAGTCAATAACGAAGTTGTAGGTGGCCTGTGGCGCCGTGGGGATTGTGACCGATAACGCGGGGCCAGCTACCTCCCAGGTGGTGACAAACGCTTCAGCAGGCTGCGCCTTCGATACGGGCGACATACCAGTAAGCAGAGCGATCACTGCAAAAACAAGCAAGCTACGCATAGTTCAGAAATCAGGTGGAACGCGATAGTCAACAAGAGCAGATGATGAAAGATATGTGATAGGCGCCATCATGTCCACCAGCATATCGAAACAGTGCCTGGAGCGTAGGCACGCGAGCGGGAGGCACTGTCGTCATGCGAAATGCATGGCAGATGCAGTTAGCCGTTTGGATGTACTGGGTATCACGCTACCGCATAGGGGCCGTGCTATGTTTGGCTTGGCGAGACTACCGAAACCGAGGAGGAATGCGGAGCAATCTGGAAGCCGGTGTGTCGTCAAAGGCGTTGCTTGCAAGGGCAACGGGGGGGACGTACCAGGATCGAACGTCTTGGTTGAACGACTCGGCTCCCGAAAACATGAATCCCATTTTGACCACGCTGTCAAGCTGCCAGCTCCGCAAGTTCTGGTTGAACGACGCTGTTTTACTGAACATCCGGGTCATATTCCTGACGTTCGATACGTCCCAGCCACTGATATCCTGGTTGAATGCTTCAGCTTCTGCAAACATAGCGCGCATGTTGCGCACCGAAGAGACGTCCCAGTCTCCAATGCTTTGGTTAAACGACTCGGTGCCTGCGAACATAGCTGTCATTTGGGTTACTGCAGAGACGTCCCAGTCGCGGATATCCTGATTGAACGATGCTGCATGCATAAACATCCCCGACATGTCTTCGACGCTGGAGACATCCCAGGCTCCGATGTCTTGGTTAAAGGCACCAGCCTCTGCGAAGAGCGCGCGCATGTTCGTGACATTGGAAACATCCCAATCGCTAATATCCTGGTTGAACGACGCTGCATGCATGAACAGCCCCGACATATCCTCTACATTGGAAACGTCCCATTCGCCTATATCGGCGTTAAACGAGAAGGCCCGTGCAAATGTGGCCGACATGCTCTCGACGTTCGAGACGTCCCAATGACCGATGCTGTCATTGAAAAACGCAGCGCCCGCAAACATGCGATCCATCGACGAGACGCGCGACAGGTTAGGGGCGTCGTCTGCGTCAGAGGTCAGATACACCGCTCCAGCGAAGGCGTCTTCCATGCTTAGCCATTCGACAGTTCCCCACTGTTCGATGGTCTGTAGTTTGCGCGCGTTCACCGGATCCCCTTCGCCAAATGGCGGCATGGGGCTGGCGTTAAAGTAGATGCGGGGAAATACGCCTGTAATCACGACAGTATGTACGCCCGGCGTATCGTAGGTGTGCTCAGGCCGCGGATCAATGCCTCTGACCGACTCGGTCGTTCCGTCGCCCCAGCTGATCGTGAAGTCATATGCGGTGCTTGGAGACGTCGGAATAAAAATGGATTCCTCTGCCTCCGTGGTCACCCATGTGGTCACGAAGGCATCTTCGCTCTGTGCCACAGAAGAGGTGCACGCGAATGCAAATATAAGCGCGCAGCAAAGAAGAAGTTTGTGCGTAAGTGAGGTCGTCATTATGACCGCCTGTACTTTTGGGGAGTTATTTTGTAAACCAATGATACAAAACTACGCACCTTGTGTCAAGTGTCGACCATGTCGCTTTTGGAGCATAAGAGACCCAGAAAGGGATGAGATCCAACGTCTGATCGTTTAGTATGCAAGCGAGGTAATGGTTTGACACGTGGGGCGAAAACCCTTTTCAGTCAGAGGAGAGGCATACATCTGGACAACGAGCAGGAAAGCGCACGTCTAAAATAATTTACCCCACGTCTCTAACCCACCATTCCATCGTATCAAGAGAGATAAGACACCGTCGAACTTTGTTCTCTCTACAACTAACTGGGTATAAATGACCCAATCACACTCGCCAGCTATTGGACAATCTACCAATATTGGGCTATGGCTCCTGCTTCACAAGAAGTAGATACAAGAGACCTACAATTAGAGTAGAAATATACTACATCAGGCAGAAAAGAGGTGGGGAGTGGGGGGCGGCTAAGTGACAAGGCTAAGTGACAAGGCTAAGTGACAAGGCTATTGGACACCGCGGCTTCGCCTTATTCGAACCGCTTCTCTCTATATTCCGCTACGCTCCATCATATTTGGTGGTGGAAGGAGGTCAAGTAGCTTTTCCTGCCAGGACCAGCCCTCCACGTAGCGTCCAGATATTGAACCACCGCCCAACATAATCCAACCCGGCCCAGACGGGCGCTGCCCCTTTTGGCATGTCGCCCGCAGGAACGAACGTCCATGGTGTTACGGTAGGTGATGCAAAACCAGCTTCACAGAGGTGCGCACGGGCTTCTTCGGCCGTAAGGCGCCGGTCGGTTTTGAGGTGACGCGTGGGAATACGGAGCAGGGGAGCTACCCAGCGATACCATGCGTATCCGCCATTCAGTGTAAGGGCGACGAAGCGTCCACCTGGACGCAGCACGCGGTGTACGCTCTGCATCACCGATGCCGGGTCTATCATGTGCTCCAGCGCACCCACGCAGATCACGCGGTCGACGCTATCGCGGTCGATTGTAGAAAGGGTGCGTGCGTCATCCACCCGAAATGAGAGAGGGGTGTCGTAGGACGCAGCACGGGCGGCGCGCTGTGCCGACGCTACCATGGCGGGCGATACGTCAATCCCGATACCTTTTCGAATGTTGGGAGCAAGCATGCGCAGGTGGTTCCCATCGCCACATCCCAGATCGAGTACGGTGTCGGATGAGGTGAAGCGTCCGTGCTGTCGGAGCAGCCGAACGCGGTATTGGATCAGCACATCGGGGGAGCCATGCTGCTCGGTGTTATCCGGAGCAAACCGGTTGAAGAACGTGCGTACATCGGCGATGGACTCAACGGGCTTGGGCGTAGGGGGCATATGGCGCAGTGCCTACAAAAGCAGTACGAGCTTCAAACGACATGTATGCGCACGCTACGACGACGGTTGCGGATTGAAAAACGACGGCATGCGTCCGTGAAACGCCCACACGAAATACGGGAGGAAGGACGCCACCAAGCCGCCCACCGCCACCCACACGATGCCGTACGTCCAATCGGGTAGCGGAAGGAACGGCAGCAAGATGGCCACCATCATGAACACATACAGATAGCGGGCAGCCGGGGTGCGTGGTTCGGTGGCGTCCGGCGGATCTCCCAGGTGCAGGCATAGCGCAAACAGGTAGCGTAACACGCCGGCCAACACAACCAGCGCAGCCATCCCTTGCAGAAACATGGCAAGCAGGCAGAGCACGAGCAACGCGAATGCATCCACTTCTTTGTCGAAGAACGCCCCGAACGCAGACGCTTCTCCCGTGCGGCGAGCGAGCCAGCCGTCGAATCCGTCAAGCAGGAAGAGCACGCCTGCAAGACCTGCGAGAGCGAGATGCGCATCGCCGGGCGACCACGGCCAGAGAGCCAACATCAGCACTCCGACCAGCCGCAGGGCGGTGACTGCGTTGGCCGCGCCAAAGCGTCCTGAGGGCGTCCATTCGGAGCGGAAGGCGACGATGAACGCGACAAACGATAGCACACCGACAGCTACGACAGGACCCATCGACTGCAGCGCAAAGCTTCCGGAAGCGCCTGCGAGAAGCAACACAGCGTGCAGCGCGGCAAAGCGCGTCAGGCGATTATTCAGGGTCGACCGGGCAGAAGGAGCCATGATTAGGCACGGGCGGCTGGGTGTGGCGAAATCCATTCGGACATGCACTAAGGTGTCGCATCCCGTAGGCCGAATGCAAGTGAGCAACGCAACGAGGTCGGCACGCTTGATACAGACCGGGCACAGCCTTATGTTAACACCTGTTGAAGTATTTGGGATAGTAATCTATTCCTGCACCAAGCGACTTATCTGTAGGCGATTCTCATATATAGTATTGCTTGCAGGCAGGTGCCTCTTCTTACCTGTCTTTGAACAACTCTACGTGACCTTTATGGCTCTTGTACACCCTCCAATCAACCCGAAAAACATTACGCCCAGGGCAGAAGGGACTGTCTATGAGGCACTCCGCAACCAGCTCGACGACGACTATGAGATCATCTACTCGCAGGATTTTTCGTATCGCAACCACAACAATCATCGGCGCTTCGGAGAAGCCGACTTTGTTGTCTGGCATCCGCATCAGGGGCTGCTCGTGCTCGAAGTGAAGGGGGGCGTTCGATTGAGAAGCAGCCCGATGGCACCTGGCGGTCGCAGCGTCATGACGACGGGACGTGGAATACGATCAGAGATCCATTCGCGCAGGCTCAGTCGGCGATGCATGCGCTCAAAGATGAGCTGACGGAACGGATGAGAGAGGGCAAGATCGATATTCCCCACGCGTTTGCCAGCGTGTTTCCGGATGCGGAGCTAAATGGGGAGATGCCAGTTGGGCATCCGCCTGAAACGTGTATAGACGCACGAGCTATGAAGCAACTTAACAGTGCCGTGAAGGGCGCATTGCGAGCGGTGGCTACCCCGTTTGCAGAGCTCGACTCCAGAGCACAGCAGAAACGCATGGCCAACCTACAAACAGTGTGGAATGAGCTTACGCATACGTTTCGGATGATCCCCGCAGGCGATATTGAGGGAGCATCAACACGAAAAGCCACTATTGAGCAGGGGCGCGAGCTGTACCATCAGCTTACCGAGGAGCAGGCTGCGCTTTATTACGAAACGCTTCAGGCAAATCCCCGCGTGCTGGTGCGGGGGCCTGCGGGCACCGGAAAAACGCTGCTTGCAGAGAATCGGGCCAAGCAGTTGGCTCGTGAAGGAAAGAAAACGCTCTTGCTCTGCTATAACCGTCTGCTTGCCCAGCATCTGTCGGAGCAGACCCGCGATATCGATAACCTCGATACCTACTACTTCCATGAGATCATCGAAACGAACATCATTCATACTGCCCGCCGCCGGATGCCTGACCGGCCCGATGCCGCGTTTTGGGTCGAAGAAAGTTCGGACCTATTGCTTGAAATCACTGGAGAAGGAGTGATTCAATACGACGCGTTGGTAGTTGACGAAGCGCAAGACATCTACCCGAACTGGTGGGATGCGCTGCAATTCCTGCTTACCGAAGACCCCAATGTGTATGTGTTTGCCGATGTCCATCAAAACATCTATGGTCCGCAGTTGAGTGTAGACACTGCATGGGATGATATGCCTCTCGTTCGCATTACCCGAAACTGCCGAGCAACGCAGCGTGTGGCCGAGTATGCAGCAACCATGCGTGGTGTAACGCCTCTGCACCATCATCCAAGTCTCGGTAAAGGGGTAGACGTTGAAGAGCACACGTACAAAAACGCAGACGAGCAGGCCGAAATGCTGGATACGCTGGTACGCGATCTGCGTACCGACGGCTTTGAGGCCGACCAGATCATCTTGCTGGCGATGCATAGCAAGAAAAACACAGCGCTTGCAGATACAGAACGTCTGGGGGGATATGAGCTCAAGTCATTTGATCTGGAAGACCCGCCTACAAATCAAGAACTGTCATATAGTACGGCACAGCGCTTCAAAGGGCTGGATGCGCCGGTCGTGATCGTGTACGGGCTGGACGCAGACTGCGACTACGCCACGCATCTCAACTTTATGTATGTGGCCTGCACGCGAGCGCAGGATTGTCTTCACGTCATGCATCAGGAAGACTGGGCTCCGCCGAATCCTCCTGAATCTGGTGGGGATGGGAGCGTGGCGTAGGAGCGCGACTCTACGAGATATGCGAGGCGCTCTACACCGCTCGCACATGCCCCTCGGGCCCGGCGTTTAGCACGGGCGTCTCCCCGATATGCTCTTCGATGGTCCAGCTTCCGTGGATGTGTCCGCACACCACCAGGCGTGGCGACGTGCGCTGAATCGCATCGCGCAGGGCCGTGCTGCCGAGTGAGCGTCCGCGGGAGTCGCGGTCGGCGGCACCCTTCGGCGGGGAGTGCGACACCAGCACCGCGTTGTCGGGACAGTCCGTAAGAAGCTCTGCGGCCTGCTGCTCGGTGAAATCCCAGCTCCATGCACCGAAGGGCGTCACCGGAATGCCGCCGCCGATGCCATAGAACGGGACGCCCTGCAGCGTTACGCCACTGCCATGAAGCACATGGGCCGCTTCCCAATTGGCACACGCTTGCTGAAGCTCCTCTGCGCTCTCCGCGTTGCCGGGCACAAGCACCATGGGCGTATCGATCTCCGAAAGAATGCCGATGGTGCGATCGAGCCCGCGCCGCATATCGCAGAAGTCGCCAGCGCCCACAACAATGTCTACCTCAAGCGCACGGGCTACGAGATGGCGAGCTGCGCTACGGTCGCTATGGATATCACTTACACAGAGCAGGTCGGGCATAGGTCAAGAATGTCATAAGAGGGATGCGAAACGGGATGTCATAGACACAGGCTGTATCCGACAAACAACGCGCAGTTCAGGACCGGAGCGCCAGCTGTACGTAGAGCCAGCTTCTTCACAAAAACACAGATAAACACTCGTTTTACCTGCTTGAGACAGAGATTGACACGCATAGACAAGCGGATGACGCCCAGGGGATCACTGAAGAGGCCGACGACATCAACGGCGAAAATAGCACAACGGTGGTCTACCTCGATGGCCGGACGGGCGGGAATATCACAACAGACACCGTGCTCGACGGGCTCGTGCTGCTGCGCGAGAACAACGCCAGCGATGGCGGCCTTGCGTTCGACCGCACGGGCGAAGCCCCCGCCGACCCGATGGGCGAGCTGCCCGATAACGTCGCGCCGTTTACGTGGACGGTCACCTCCGGGCTCGATACCGCCCCCAGCTACGACCTGCTGCTCTCTA
>NZ_JARWGJ010000122.1:0-7953 GCF_040409695.1 Longimonas sp. | reverse complement strand
CTCCAAGAGATGTCCCCATCTTCTCATTACGAGGACGCAGAATGGCCTGCCCTGACTGCAAGGAGGGAATGCTCGTAGAGTGCAATCTCATGCGTTGCTATTTGGGGCGGGCTGCCTGCCATGGTGGGGCGCACAGAAGAGCAAACCGATGCTCCGAGACGCAGCGTTTTGTGAGGTTATCGCGACTGAGGGAGCGTAGTGGCTGTTTCTGCGTGCGTGTATGTCCGCCCACCTGTATACCCAATGCCCTAATCGACTATGGTTGCCCTTCCGTGCCCTGTTGCGCTGAACGCGCGTTACCGTCCCGCTGCGCCTGCTGTAACGAGCACTAATCAGACGTCGACATACGCGGACCTGGAGCGGTGCATCCGCAGGGCACAGCAGGTGCTGCAGACCAATCCGGAGCTGGAAGGGCGCTACATCGGGATGCTGCCGCGCCGCACGGTGTCGACGGTGGCATGGCTGTGGGCGTGCTGGCGGGAGGGGCGCTGTGTCGTGCCCGTGAGCCGTCGTTGGACTCCAGAGGAACGCGCCGATGCCTTGGCCATGGTGGGCGCGAGGGGCTGCCTGGCGGAGACGGGCGATGCGCTTCCCGAGACCGCCTCCTGCACCGTGCATCCGATTGCGCTTGAACCGCGACCAGATGCCAGCAGGGCATGGCGTTCCACATCCCCCAGAACCATACCGGTACAGGCTATGCAAGGGGATGCGACCGTAATCTTTACGTCGGGCAGCACCGGTAGGCCCAAGGGCGTGGTGCATACGTGGCGGGCACATCTTTACAGCGCACGTGGGGCGGCTCGAGCGCTGCCGCTGCGTGCTACGGACTGCTGGGCGCTGTCGCTGCCGCTCTACCATATTGGCGGGTTGGCGATTGTGATACGGGCAGCACTTGCGGGGGCATCGGTTGCGATCCTGGATGACCCGGTGCGTGACTGGGCGGTGCGGCGCATCACGCACGGCTCGCTGGTGGCTACGCAGCTGAAGCGTGTGCTCGGCGCTATCGATGGCGGGCCGCCCCGGGCGCTGCGCGGGCTGCTAATTGGGGGCGGCCCGGTGCCTGAGGCGCTGCTCGACGAGGCCTATGCCCGCGGGTGGCCCGTGCATACCACGTACGGATCCACCGAGATGGCCTCACAGGTGACGACTACGCCGCCGGGGGCCTCGCGTGAGACGCTGGCTACCGCGGGGCAGGTGCTGCCGTATCGGGAGCTGAAGATCAGCGATATCGGCGAGATCTGCGTACGCGGGGCCACCCGGTGCCGCGCCTACCTGACGCCGGAAGGCCGCACGCAGCCGTTTGATGCGCAGGGCTGGCTCGGCACCGGTGATATTGGGCATATCGACGAGGCCGAGCGGTTGTACGTTACCGGACGGGTGGATCACCAGTTTATTTCGGGCGGCGAGAACATCCAGCCGGAAACGGTAGAGCGTGCGCTGGAGGCGCTGCCGCAGGTGGCACGTGCGGTGGTCGTGTCGGTGCCCGATGATGAGTTTGGGCGGCGTCCGGTAGCGTTTGTGGAGCCGGCGCCTGGAACGGCGTTCGCGCCGGGCTGCTATCGGAGCGGACTGCAGGGGCGCCTGGCCCGGTTCAAGCATCCCGATCGCTACCTGCTCTGGCCGAACGATCTGCCTGGCTCAATGAAAGTCGACCGGAGCGCCTTACAGGTGCGGGCCCTCCGGCAGACGTAGCATTCAGCAAGGAAGGTGGCGCCTGAAGCGCAAAGGCCTTTATTTACGATCGGGGCGACGACGCATCGGAAAACGACGATGCCTCGCGCTCGTCGGCGGTTGCGCCGTTCGTGAACGCCTCGGCGGCCTCGTTGGCCGTGCTGAGCAGGCGCTGCAGTCCGCGGAGCGGCAGCCAGGCCCACGACGGGCGGTTGTTGAGCTCGTAGCGGACCTCGTAGAGGGCTTTCTCAAGGAGGTAGGCCCACAGGTACAGATAGCGCGACTCGCGCGGCATCAGGAAGTCGTCGTGGTCGGCGGTGTCGGCATAGGCATCCAGGAAGGTGACGTTGAGCCACCGAAGCAGGGCGTTGACCCAGTCGGTCGCGTGCGGGTCGTCGCCGTCGTAGCGTTTCCAGGAAGAGAGCACTGCGTATTCGAGGGAGCGGAGCATGCCAGCTACGTCGCGCAGCGCGTTATAGCGCTGGCGCCGCTCTTCCAGCGAGCGGGCGGGCTCGCCCTCAAAGTCGAGGATGTAGAACTCCCCATCTGCCCGCAAAATCTGTCCGAGATGATAGTCGCCATGCAGGCGAATGTGCGCGCAGCTGGTGGGCAGGTCTGCAACCGACTTGAGCTGTTTCTGGAGCGCATCCCAGTCGATGTTGACCTCGGGCGCGCTGGCGTCTTGGAGAAGCGAACGCGTCTCTTCGGCTTCGTCCCAGACACGCGTGTAAAGCTGCTGCCCGATATCGTCGGGAGCGGGTACCGGCTTGAGCGCGTTGGAGGTGCCTTCGGCCAGCGTCTGGTGCATCTCGGCGGTACGTACCCCGAGCATTTCGGCGAGAGAGAGCAGCTCGGGGGCCACGTTCTCCATCCAGACCGGCGGGTGCAGGTCGTGTGTGGGGCCAAAGAACGGAGGGCGTGTGGCATCTTCTGGAAGCGGAGTCTGCGCGACCCGCTCCAAGAACCGGCGCGAAGACTGCAGCGCGTACGTCCAGCCGTCCACTTCAGCGGGCAGGGCCTCTTGCACCACGCCCAGCGTGTACGTGTCGTTGCCGTGGCGGAAGTCGATCGTACCATGCAGCTCTGGGGTAAAGCTGAAGTCGTGCTTGGTCAGGTGATCGAGGAGCTCTTTTTCGGGATGTGTGCCTTCTTCGAGGCGGCGATAGAGCTTCACGAAGTGGCGCCCACCCACAACGGCAGACGAGTTGCTCTGCTCGCCCGAGAAAAGATGAATCGTGCCCGGACGCGCCGTTTTCAGTGCGTTGGTGCGTTCGGCTTCGTACACGCCCTGCAGCGAGCGTCCGCGCCGGTCATCGCTCCACCAGCGGTAGAGCGTCGTCCAGAAGTCGCTGGTGACGCTGGCATCGTAGACGAGCAGGTGCTCGTCTTGGGTGTCGGTATTCAGCCATATGATGCCGGCGTCGGGATGCTCTTCGAGCAGCGCATCGCCCTCTTTGCCAGGGAGCGTCGTGAGCGGCAGGGTAAACAGCTCGGAGCTGTCGCCGCTGTGCACACGCAGGATAGAGAGGTAGACGACCGGGTCGGTATCGAGCCGGAGCGCGTCTTCGACCTCAACACGGTCGATGCGCTTGCTTTTGGATCCGAACCAGCGCTGCGCCTGCAGGAACTCGGGCAGCTCTTCCGCGAAGCGCTCGGGGTGTTGTCCCCGCGCCATGGTCGGGATGAGCACGTTTTGCAGGCCCTCGCTCACCGAGAAGACCGGCAGGTTCGAGTTCATATGAGACGTCTCGGAGGGCTCGGGTTCTGACAGGTCGCGACGATCGAGTTCCTCTTGCGAGACGAGCTTGAACCAGTAGAAGCTATGCGGGCCGAGCATCACCGGGTAGGGCGATCCGTCTTCAAAGGCCGGGAACGCGGACTGTCCGAAGAGCTCCACCGGCACCGTATCTGCGAAAGCTGAATGAGGGGGGAGTTCGACGGGCTGGGCGTAGCGCGATAGGTTAGCACATACGAGAATCGACGTATCCTCGTGTTCGCGCACAAACGCCAGAATGCTCGGGTTGTCGACCGGGAGCAGCTTCAGCGTGCCGCGCCCGAACACCTCTTTGTGCTGCTGGCGCAGTGCGATAAGGCGGCGCATGAAGTGCAAGAGCGAGTGCGGGTCGTTGTTGGCATCTTCCACATTGACCACGTCGAACGCGTATTCGCCCCGGTTAATCGGCGGCATGAACAGCTTATGGTGCGGGGCGCGCGAGAAGCCGCCGTTCTTGTCGGGACTCCACTGCATGGGAGTGCGCACGCCGTTGCGGTCGCCCAGGAACGGATCGTCGCCCATCCCGATTTCGTCGCCGTAGTAGATAACCGGGCTGCCTTTGAGTGAGAACAGGATGGCATTCATCAGCTCGATGCGCTTGCGTTCGCCTTCGAGCAGCGGCGTAAGGCGGCGCCGGATGCCTACGTTGATGCGGAAGCGATCGTCGGCAGCGTACTCGTTGTACATGTAATCGCGCTCCTCATCCGTCACCATTTCGAGGGTGAGCTCGTCATGGTTGCGCAGGAAGATGGCCCACTGCGCGTCGTTGGGGATGTCGCGGGTGCGTTCGAGCATCTCGACGAAGGGGCGCCGGTTTTCGCGGCGCAGCGCCATAAACAGGCGCGGCATGATGGGAAAGTTGAACGCCATCTGCACGCCGGTGCTGGTACCGTCGTCGTCTTCGCCGAAGTAGGGCAGCGTGTCTTCAGGCCACTGGTTGGCCTCAGCCAGCATGACCTTGCCGGGGCCGTAGCGCTCTTCGATCGCCGCGCGCAGCTCCTTCACGTACTCGATGGTCTCGGGTAGATTCTCGCTGCTCGTGCCCTCCCGCTGATAAAGATACGGCACCGCATCCAACCGGAGTCCGTCCACGCCCATGTCGAGCCAGAAGAACATGACCTCCTTCATCTTCGCCCGCACTTCGGGATTGTCGAAGTTCAGATCGGGTTGATGGCTAAAGAAGCGGTGCCAGTAGTATTTCTGCGCCTTCGCGTCCCACGTCCAGTTAGAGTCTTCGGTATCGGTGAAGATGATGCGGACGTCCTCGTACTTGTCGTCCGTCTCGCTCCAGACGTACCAGTCGTGCTTATCGGACGCGGGGTTGCGCGCTTCCTGAAACCACGGGTGCTGGTCGGAGGTGTGGTTCAGCACCAGTTCGGTGATGACACGCATGCCGCGGTCGTGCGCCTCTTCCATGAACGCCTTGAAGTCGTCAAGGTCGCCATGAATCGGGAGCACCTTGAAATAGTCGGCGGTATCGTAGCCGTCGTCCTTGAGCGGACTTTCCAGAAAAGGCAGCAGCCAGAGCGTGTTTACGCCGAGGGCATCCAGGTAGGGGAGCTTCTCGCGCAATCCTTGAAAGTCGCCGAAGCCGTCGTTATTCGAGTCATAAAATGACCGCACGTGCAGCTCGTAGATTACGGCGTCTTTGTACCACAGCGGATCGGAGAGAAAGGAGTCGGGCATAGAAGCACGTAGGTATACGAATGAATACAGCAAGGTAAAGAGGGATGCGAAAGGCATGCCTCTGCGTTGTGGGCGCGCAGGCTGACGTTAGGCAGGGCATGCCGGAAGCGTGGCTATTGGTGGTGCGCTAACAGAGCACGCTACCAGGCATGTTCAGCAGTCAACTATATCGTAGACCAGTAGCGAACCAGCTACCGGCAAACCCATCACGGCAAAACCCATTAGGGATGCGACGACGATTCAATGCGAAAGATGTGGGCGGGTTGTTCGGGGGTAAGGTGCAGAAAGTGTTCATGTCCGTCCCACTCGTATGCCGCCTCGTTTAGCACGTCGTGCACAGTAAACCGATGGGTGGGCGCAATGTGTAGCTGCTCGGGCGACGCGACCAGTTCGCCGTACTGCTCATGGTAGGGGTCGAGGCTAACCACGACCAAGACAGCGTTATCATCGGTCCATTTCACATAGGCGATGAGCTGGTCGTTTCGTGTTTCCAGGAACGTGATATTACGCATCTGCCGGAGTGCCGGATTGTGCTGGCGGGCACGGTTTACGCGCTTCATGAACGGCTGCAGCGAGGTCGGGTCGTTCCAGTTCCACGTCCGGATCTCGTACTTTTCGTTGTACGCGTACTCCTCACGGTCGGGATGCTGGCGATTGTCGACATGCTCGTAGGGCGGTCCGTATACGCCGTAGACGGGCGAGAGGGTAGCCGCCAGCACGAACCGGCTCTTGTGCTTGGGGCGTCCGCCATGAGCGAGCTCGTCGTGAAGGATATCGGGCGTGTTGGGCCAGAAATTCGGGCGGTAGTACTCGGCTTTTTCCGTGTGAAAGAGCTCACGCGCATAGCTCTCCAGCTCGTGCTTGGTATTTCGCCAGGTGAAGTACGTATACGAGTTGTTGTAGCCGAGCTTGGCCAGGCTATACATGGTATTGGGCCGGGCAAACGCTTCTGCAAGCACGATGAGCTCCGGGGTTTCTTTACGAAGCTCACGCAGGCACCAGGTCCAGAACGGCATGACCTTCGTATGCGGGTTGTCGACGCGGAAGATCGTGACGCCCCGCTCGATCCAGAACTCGAACACGCTTTTTAGCTCCATCCAGAGCGCCTGCCAGTCGTCGCACTCAAAGTTGAGCGGGTGCACATCTTCGTACTTCTTGGGGGGGTTCTCGGCATACCGGATGGAGCCGTCGGGGCGCTGATAGAACCACTCGGGGTGCTCCTCAATGTACGGGTGGTCGGGAGAGCACTGAAAGGCAACGTCGAGCGCCACTTCCAGGTCGACCGCGTTGGCAGCATCCACAAAGCGCTCAAACGCCGCCATGCCACCCAGCTTGGGGTGCACGCTTTTGTGCCCCCCACGCGATCCGTCCTCCAGAAATCCACCGATCGCCCAGGGACTCCCCACATCGCCGGGCTCAGCCGTAGGGGCGTTGTCTTTTCCCTTGCGGTTGGTCTCGCCGATGGGGTGGATGGGAGGGAGGTAGACGATGTCGAACCCCATTTCACGAATGCGCGGAAGCAGCTTGGCGGCGTCATCGAACGTGGCATGTGCTTCTGTCGGACCGGCCGAGCGCGGAAAGAATTCGTACCATGCCGCTTCGCGTGCCAGGCGCGGGTCGACGACCAGTTCATGGGCCGGGCTGCGCGCTTCCATGTCGCGAGGGGCATGCGCACGCATCACGGCAAGCAAGTCCGGGTTCAGCGCCCGGTCGACGTCGCCCTCCTCAAACGCATCAGCAGCGGTGCGGAGGCGCTCAGCCACGTGCTCGTCTGATGTTGCGCTGGCGGTGCGGCGCAGCAAGGCCGCCCCGTCGTGCAGCTCGCTATCGATCTCTTCCTGAGGTGAGCCTCCGGTGACGCGCCGCTCAAACTGGTCTTGCCAGGTGCCGAAGCGGTCGAGCCAGGCACGCACCTGGTACGTGTAGTCGCCCAGCTGCGTCGGCGTAAAGGAGGCGGTATAGGTGTCGTTGCCCACCGGCTCAAGCCGCACGGTGTGGACGGTGTCGCTGCTCACATGGCGATAGGCCAGCTCAGCTGCAATCTCGTCGTGGCCGTCCACAATGATGCCGGTGCGTACCGTTACAGACTCATGCTGGATGCGCTTGATGGGCCAGCGTCCGCCGTCGATGACGGGCTCGACCCACGGAATCATAATGCGCGACCAGGTATCGGGAAGCGAGGCACTTGATTTGGGCATAGGCACGGGAGAGCGTATAGGAGGGCGTATGAGGAGTGGACTGATGTATAGCGTAAGATAACCAAAAAATGGGGACGTATGCCAGCGGTCTTTGAGCGAATTGAACGGTTTCTGGGTGCGATCTGTATTTTTTATAAGATACCCGCCCAGAAGGGATACGCTGAGCAGTGTACGAGCAGGCGGCCTGCTCGCCCCTCCGCACGTTCAAGTGCCCAATTCTACCCCAGCATCTCCTTCAGCTCCGCGATCTTCATCAGCGCCTCGATGGGCGTCATGCGGTTGGGGTCGATGGATTGTACGGCTTCTTTGAGCGCTTCGGCTTTGGGGTCCGCCTGCTGGAAAAGCGACATCTGGCCCATCACGCCGTCTTCCATATCCGGCACCTCGTCGGCGTCGGGGGCGGCGGCATCGGGATTGGACGCGCCCTCCGTATCCACTGCCAGGTCTTGCTGCTCCAGATGCGCCAGGATCTCGCGGGCACGGTGAATCACCAGCTCGGGCAGCCCCGCCATGCGGGCGACTTCGATGCCGTACGAGTGGTCGGCCCCGCCCGCTACGAGCTTGCGCAGAAAGATGATCTCGCCGTCGTGCTCCTGCACCTGGATGCGGTAGTTGCGCACGCGA
>NZ_JARWGJ010000121.1:0-32791 GCF_040409695.1 Longimonas sp. | reverse complement strand
CCCTCTCCCTTATTCCGCTTCGCTCCATCAGTCGCCCTACGGGCTCGTGTCGGGTTTCTCCCCCTTGGCCAAGGGGGAGATGTCGGCAGACAGAGGGGGTTTGAGCAGGTTGCGATGATGTAAACCATATGTCAATCACTTAACATCTTCCCGCGACCCTTTTTTCCGTTGCTGATGGCCTTGGGCCGAATATGCCGTCCTGACCTCTCCCCTTCTCGTATGCTGTTCGGGGCTTCCCCCTTCGCGAAGGGGGAAATGTCGCGTAGCGACAAAGGGGGATGCGCGTCCATAAGGATAATGGAAAACTTGCACACCGCGTTAAGTACGTGGGCCAGAACACATGTACACCTGGTCATCGCCCGGAGAAGGCCTGCGGCCAACGCGGCGCTTCTCATACGGCGCTTCTATGAGGAAGCTGCATCCCGTATCAAAGTAGCATCGTAGAGTGGCATATGTGCGCTATACTTGTTTTACTGTACGCGCACCGGTGCGGTGTTGCGCTGCCGCTGCGTATCCTATCGAATCTTTGTTCACCGATCTGACCTACGCCCTATGAGCACGCATGAACTTGCCGGACAGCCCGCTCCCGAATCCGTCTTAACCGATATTCCTACCCTGCTACAGGCCTACCAGGCCAACGAGCCCGACCCGTCGGTGCCCGCACAGCGCGTGTCGTTTGGCACGTCGGGGCACCGGGGCACCGCGCTGAACCACACCTTCAACGAGCACCACATTCTGGCAATCGCCCAGGCCGTATGCGACTACCGCAACCAGGCGGGCATCGACGGTCCCCTCTTTCTGGGTATGGATACCCACGCGCTCTCGGCACCCGCCCAGGCGACCTGCCTGGAGGTGTTCGCCGGCAACAACGTGGCCGTGCGCATGGCCGCCGACGATGGCGTAACACCCACCCCTGCTGTGTCGCACGCCATCCTCACCTACAACGACGGACGCACCGAGGGGCTCGCCGATGGCGTGATCATTACCCCCTCGCACAACCCGCCTGTCGACGGCGGCATCAAGTACAACGGTCCGACCGGCGGCCCTGCCACACCCAACGCCACCAGCTGGATTGAGACGCGGGCGAACAACCTTCTCGATGCCGAGCTTGCCGGCGTGCAGCGCATCGGCTACGAACAGGCCCTGCGCGCCGACACCACCTACACGTACGACTTCATGGGCCGCTACGTCGACGACCTGGGCGCAGTGCTCGACATGGCGCTCATCCGCGAGTCGGGCCTCTCGCTTGCCGTTGACCCGCTGGGCGGAGCCGGGGTACACTACTGGCAGGCGATCGCCGACACCTACGACCTGCCACTGGAGGTGCTGCGTACCGACATCGACCCTACCTTTTCGTTCATGACGCTCGACTGGGACGGCAAGATACGCATGGATCCGTCCTCGCCACACGCTATGCAGTCGCTCATCAACCTCAAAGACCAGTATGACGTCGCCTTTGCGTGCGACACCGACCACGACCGCCACGGCATTGTGACCGGTAGCGGCGGGCTCATGCCGCCGAACGCCTACCTCAGCGTTATGGTCGACGCGCTGCTCAACAGCCGCACCCAGTGGGCCAGCGACGTGGGCATTGGCAAAACCGTCGTAACCACCCGCCTGCTCGACCGCATTGCCGCCCACTACAGCCGCCCGATTACGGAGGTACCGGTCGGGTTCAAGTGGTTCGTGGACGTGCTCTACGACGGCACCTGTGGATTTGTGGGCGAGGAGAGCGCCGGCGCCTCGTTCCTCCGCAAAGACGGCACCGTATGGAGCACCGACAAAGACGGCATCATTGCCAGCCTCATGGCCGCGGAGATCACGGCACGCACGGGCCAGGACCCAAGCCAGCGCTACGAGAAGCTCACCGAACAATTTGGCGACCCGGTCTACGAACGGATCGACGCGCCCGCCACCCCCGAGCAGAAGGCCGTACTCAAAAACCTGACGCCCGACCTCGTCAAGCAAGACGAGCTTGCCGGCGAGCCTATCCAGGCCATCCGCACCCAGGCTCCCGGTAACGACGCCCCCATTGGCGGACTCAAAGTTGAAACCGAGAACGGATGGTTTGTAGCGCGTCCGTCGGGTACCGAGGCCATCTACAAGATCTACGGCGAAAGCTTCAACGGCCGTCCCCACCTCGACCAGATCCACGCCGACGCCCAGGCGCTCGTCAACCGCGCCTTCGACAGCGCCGACGCCACTGCATAAGCACTCTACGCGCCTTGCCTCAGCCACTCCGGCAGAGACAGGGGGATACGAACCGCCGCGCTCCGCTCACAGCCTCTGCCGTACAGGACAGGCCATCGTCCTATGCGAAAAGGTCTCCATACAGGAGGCCTTTTCGTGTACAGGGCGTACCGGTGCGTACAGCCCATTCTGGAACTGTCTTCGTTCCAATACTATGTAGCCGAATCATTTTCTGCCAAGTTGCTACCAAATAACAGACGCATAATAGCACGGTGCTGGCATATGTGTAGATATGGCCATATTATATAGCTGCCTATCTTACCCACCACCCCGGTCTTGCCTACTATGCGATCTTTCGCGCTCTTGGAGGCGCGCGCCATTCGTGCGTGGCGTCTTCCCGTTGTTCTATTGTTTCTGCTCACTGTTGGACTCGTTGGACTGACCGCCTGCGACGACAGCCCCACTGGCCCTGCCGACGATCCCGATCCCCCTGAAGACGCTGTCGAAGTCACCATTCGAGGCACCGTATCGGCTGATTCTGCAGCCGGCTCTTCAGTCGAAGGCGCCACCGTAACCGGCGAAATAAATGACATCGTCGTGTTCGATGTCACCACCGATTCCGATGGCGCGTACACAGCCACGTTCGAGACCCATGCAGACGTCTCCAACATCCTGTTGCGTGTTAACGCATCAGACTACGAGTCTGATGAAGAAACCCGCGAACTACGGGCTGAGCTGGAGCATAACGTAGCGCTTCAGCGCATCTTACAGGAGATGAACGTGACGTTCATTGATGTAGGGCAGGGTGCAGCGGTCCTGCTGGATACGGGAAGCGGGGCCGTGCTCTTCGATGCCGGACGCAGCAGCCGCACGGTCTATGAGTATCTACAGAGCAACGGCATCAGCGAACTGGATCTGATTATTGCGAGCCACGCCCATGCCGACCATATCGGCGGCTTCGAACGCATCCTCAATAACAAATCCGTTCAGAAGATCTGGTATAACGGCCAGACGCACACCACACAGACCTTCGAGGGCTTTATCGATGCAGCCTTAAGCAGCAGTGCCGAGTACGTGGAGCCCACGCGCGGCCACATCAAAACGCTGGGTGGACTCAATCTGGAGGTGTTGCACCCTACTGCAAGTGCCGCCGATTATACCGGCTCTCTGCACGATAAAAATATTGTGGTGCGCGCCTCGTACGGCGATGTGGCATTCATGCTCACCGGCGATGCAGAAATCGACGTAGAAGACGAACTGATTGCCGCAGGCGTACCGCTGGATGCACAGGTGCTGAAGATGGGCCACCACGGCAGCCGTACCAGCACCGGCAGTCCCTTTGTCAGCGCCGTCAACCCCGAAGTCGCTGTCTACCAGGCCAGCTCCACCAACCAGTACGGCCACCCCCACGCCGAGGCCCTGGCCAACGTGCAAAGCACTGCCGATGTGTATGGCAGCGACACCCACGGCACCATCCAATTCACCACCGATGGCAGCGGATACACTATCACCACCAGCAGCACCCTTGACGAGGAAGACGACCCAAACGAGGATCCTGACGACCCTGAGGATGATCCGAACGACGGCGAATGCATTGACTTGAACAGCGCCTCGTTAGAGGAACTGCAAGAGATCGTGCACATCGGAGCCAGTCG
The DNA here is from genome assembly GCF_040409695.1 of Longimonas sp. Taxonomy (GTDB): domain Bacteria; phylum Bacteroidota; class Rhodothermia; order Rhodothermales; family Salinibacteraceae; genus Longimonas. The sequence continues at coordinate 28,946 of NZ_JARWGJ010000121.1, read as the reverse complement.
CGCCGAACAGATCGTTGACCTGCGTCCGTTCGGGTCGCTCGATGAGCTCACACAAGTCAACGGCATCAGTGAAAATCGCCTCGACGACATCAAGGAGCAGGGCCTTGCTTGCGTGGTTGAAGAGTAGTGTCTCGTTCTATGCGTTAATTTATAAGCACTATGCCCTCGTTGCCCGACGTTGTTACGATTGACCGGGTGGAAGATAACGGATGGGCCGTCCTGGAGTACGGGCCGAACGATACGTGGCCTGTACCGGTGAGGTGGCTGCCCGATGCAGCCACCGAGGGCACTGTGCTTCGTATTATCCGCACCGCTGGAGCAGACGAAACACGCGTTCAGTTCGTCATCGACACCGCCAGAGAAACCGCTCGCCGCACCCGGGTCCGCCGCAAACTGGAGCACTTGCGCAGACGCTCTTAACAAGACGCTTGATATGCGCAGAGGCTCAGGATAAGGAAAAGTAGGTTATTGCACCTACTGCTGCGTCACACCTGAATGTTAGGGTAGGAGACCCTGTCACGCTCTACGTCTCATCACCTTCAAAACACCTTTCATGATGAGCGAAGACCAGCGGAGGAGGCCACAGCCGAACCATCTCCGCGATGTTCAGCAGGCTCCAGGCGATCTAGCGGCCCTGCCCAGGTCGGGGGAGGTCTTTATTCGCTACGCTCATCAGTCGCTCCGCTCGTGTCAGGCTACGCTCAAGATGACACCATTTAAAGGGGGCAGTGCAACCCAAACTTTGACTTGTGGCAGAACACTACGTTTGATCGATGACGTTGCAAGCCCTTGGAGCACAGAGCTTTGGGAAGGGTTATAGTGGGCCCGGCAGGACTTGAACCTGCGACCGATCGATTATGAGTCGACTGCTCTAACCACCTGAGCTACGGGCCCTTTGCGTTTGTGTACTCGATTTGAGGACTGGTGTCTATAGCCACCGATTTCGGGCGAGTTGGGTTCCGGTAGTCGCTTTGAACATTTGTGGAGAGCCCGTTGCGTCAGGCAGATGCCCCTGCGTCAGCCTTACTTTCTACATACCAGATGCCGCCTCCCCCAAAGAGAAGACGGCATCTGCCCTTGCGATCACCCTGTTACGCAGCACACAATGCCGTGTACGGCACCGTGTACAGCGCATCCGAGACGGCTACTCGCTCTTCACCGTCTGGATATCGAGATTGATCGTTACGTCGTGCCCGACAACCACGCCCCCGGCCTCGGTGAGACGATTCCACATGAGTCCGTACTCAGTACGGTCGATGATCGTCGTTGCAGTGAACGCCGCCCGCTCGTTGCCCATCGGACCCTGCGCTGCGCCGACAAACGCTGCATCGAACGCTACAGACTTCGTCACATCTTTAATCGTCAGGTCGCCTTCAAGCGTGAAGGTCGAGCCGTCTACGTTTGAGATACCGGTGCTCTCAAACGACATCGTCGGGTAGCTGACTGCATCGAAGAAGTCGTCCGACCGCAGATGGTCGTCGCGGTCTTCATTGCGCGTGTCGATGCTCGCAATCTGCACCGTGGCTGCCGTCTGCAGCGTATGCAGGTTCTCTGGGTCAACTTCAACGGTCGCATCAAAGTCGTGAAAGGCACCGGTTACCCGGCTAATACCCAGATGACGTACCGAAAAGGTGACTTCGGAGTGCGCTTTATCCACATTCCATGATAGGACTTCGGTGAGCGATGGAGCCGGGACCGGATCGTTGCCACGGTCGACCGGTGAATCAGGAGCAATCGACCCAAACGAGAAGCCGGCCCAGATCAGGAGGGCGGCGGTTAGTGCGAAAGCAGAAGCAGTGCGGTTCAACGTCATAATGCAGTACAAGAGCAGTTAGGAAAAACAATCCGAGACCGAGAGCGTCCACCCCGTGTTGCGACACGCATATATAGTGTGTCATACAGCGCATGGCCCCGTTAGGGAAGCGGCTATGCTGGTACGTAGCCCACTAAAAACGCCCCGCTCGGCCAGTATGTGGCTCGAACGGGGCGTGCGTTACACCCTCTATCGTATAACGCATTACGTTGTCTTGCACTGATGCAGCTTACTCTTCGGCTTTCAGCATCTGAAGATCAAGCGTGATGGTCACGTCGTGACCGACAATGATGCCGCCGGCGTCCGTCAGTTCGTTCCAGCTTACGCCGTAGTCCATCCGGTCGATGACCGTCGTAGCGGTGAAGGCGGCCCGCTCGTTGCCCTGCATCCCCACCGCGGTGCCAAGGAGTTCAGCATCGAACTCAACTTCACGCGTTACGTCTTTGATTGTGAGGTCCCCCACGAGCGTGAACGAAGACCCGTCAATGTTGCGCACCTCGCTGCTTACAAACGTCATTTCCGGGAAGCTCTCTGCATCGAAGAAGTCAGGGGAGCGCAGGTGATCGTCGCGGTCTTCCACCCGGGTGTCGATGCTGCCAACCTGCACCGTAGCTGTCGTCTCAAGCGAGTTCAGGTCATCGGGATCAGCTGTCAACTCAACATCGAAGTCATGGAAGACACCCGTCACGCGACTCAGTCCGAGATAGCGGACGAAGAACGTGACCTCAGAATGGAACGGATCAAGGTTCCAGGTTACGGCTTCAGCTGTGGCTTCCGTCACCGCTGGCTCCGGCTCAGGATCGTCGGCGGGCGCCCACGAAAATCCGGCCCATACAAGCGCAGCAACAAGGAGAAGTGCGGGGAAAGCGTGCTTTTTATTCATGGATATAACAGATTGATGAACAGGATAACGGTCTGCATCTCATAACCACTTACTTCTTAAAGGGTGCCCTTATTTTAGGTGTTGCAACATTGTTTTGCAAGATTATAGCATGCGTTGACGTGTTATCTCGGGTCGGGCCATCTCTTTTTCTTCTGTGGGATCATGCGCCTCCTCCGCTGCATGGATTCTTCGGACTGGCAGAAATGCCTCGCATCCCGTATCATCCAGAGTGGTATTATCCAGATTAGATAGTTATTGACAATTAGTGACCGTTGCAGAACGCCTGACGTCCACCTCGTTCTTGTCTCACCCCGATGCTGCTATGCCCGTTCGATCTGTCTCGTTCTTCGTTGTCTTACTCATCGCCGGCGTCTCACTTTTACCCGCTTCTGCCCAAGAGCGGGCCACGCCGACCATCGTGCCCATGCGCGAGCGCGCTGAGGTCATCGACCGCTGGCTCGAAGAGCGTTTCGAGACGGTGCTGCCCGACCTGATGCGCCGCGAAAACGTGGAGCTCTGGGTAATCATCGGGCGGGAGTACAACGAGGACCCGGTGCTTCGCACGATGCTCCCTGGCACCTGGCAGTCGGCCCGCCGCCGCACCGTGTTGCTCTTTCACGACCAGGGGCCCGGCGAGGGAATCGAACGGCTCGCCATCAGTCGCTACGCGGCGGGCGACCTTTTTCCAGCCGCGTGGGACCCGGATGCGCAGCCCGACCAGTGGGCGCGCCTCGCTGATGCCATTGCCGAGCGCGATCCGGCTACGATCGCGGTGAACACCTCCGAAACGTTTGCCCTCGCCGACGGCATGACGGCGAGCGAGATGAACCAGTTTGAGCGGGCGCTCTCCGACACCTATCGCGAGCGGATCGTGTCGGGGGAGGGGCTCGCTATCGGCTGGCTCGAAACGCGCACTGCCAACGAGATGACGGTCTACCGTCAGATCAACCGCCTTGCTCATACGATCATTGAGGAAGGACTCTCAGAGGCGGTGATCCAGCCGGGTATTACGACAACAGCTGACGTGCAATGGTGGTACCGCGAACGCATTCGCGACCTGAACCTAACGGCCTGGTTTCATCCGAGTGTGTCGGTGCAGCGTGCCGCCGCCCACAGCGACGACGGCGACTTTTCGGGGCCTGTGAGCGACACGGTAATTCAGCCCGGCGATCTCATCCATATGGACCTTGGCATCACCTACCTGCGCCTCAACACGGATACGCAGCGAAACGCCTACGTGCTGCGCCCTGGCGAGACCGAAGCGCCCGAGGGCTTGCGCGACGGACTGCACGTAGCCAACCGCGTTCAGGATCTGCTTACCGATGCGTTCGAGCCCGGACGTACAGGCAATGAGATTCTGGCTGCCGCGCTGCAGGCAGCTGATGATGAAGGTATCGATGCCACAATCTACACCCATCCGCTGGGCTACCACGGGCACGGTGCCGGTCCTGCGATTGGGCTGTGGGATCAGCAGGAAGGCGTTCCGGGATGGGGCGACTACCCGCTCTACCCAAACACCTCGCACTCTATTGAGCTGAACGCTGCTGTGACGATTCCGGAGTGGGATGACCAGGAGATCCTGATGCGGGTAGAGGAAAACGCCTTCTTCGACGGCGACCGCGTCACCTACCACGACGGGCGCCAGACGGAACTGTACCTCATTCCGCGTCAGCCATAGCCTTTACGCCAACAGCCCACAGATCGGGGGCTTCTGCTCTCTCAGACAAGACACCAACCACTATGTCAAGCGGCAGGCCAAACGATGGTTCAAGCAGCAATTCGCGCGGCTACGAGCCCATTGCGTGCGCTACGTACGACGAGCTGGGGCTGCGCATGATGCGTGGTACCTGCACACGCTTCACCATCGAAACACCCAGCACGACCCGTGCAGTCACCGGGCGTATTGAGGACATCTACAGCGACGACAGCGCCGAGTACATCCGCCTCGACACCGGCGACGTGGTGCGCCTGGACCACATCGTACAGGTAGAGGATGTCGACGACGCTGCGCAGTAGCAGCCTGTTTTCAATGGGATACCGTTCTCCAGAAGTGCCAGACCTCAACGGTCCTGGCGCTGCGGCTGGATCCCGTCGGCCTTCGTTCGGATTCGACCGGGCACCTACCTCACGCTATCTTATCCTCGTCGCACCAACTTCTATGGCTGCATCCGACGCCCTTCGTGCCCTCCTCACCACCCAACTCGACGCCACTGTAGCGCGCCGATCGCACACGGAGATCCTCCGGGAGATTCCCGCCTCCGCCTGGGGCGTATTGCCAGATGGACTGCCCGAAGCGTATTCGCTCTGGCAGATCCTGGAGCACATGCGCCGTTCACAGGCCGACTACCTGCGGTACTGCACAGACCCTGACTATACCTTTTCTACGTGGCCAGACGACTACTGGCCCGACACGCTCAGGCCGCCCAGTGACGCGGCCTGGACTCGAAGCCTCAACCAGTTTCAAGCAGACCTGCAGGACGCAAAGGCGCTTGTGAACGACCCGTCTATCGACATTGCAGGCGCAATTCCCCACGCCAGCAAGGTGGGCTACCACGGCACCACGTACGTCGAGGAAATCGGGAGCATTGCAGACCATAATGCCTACCACCTCGGACAGGTGGTTACGGTGCGCCGCTTACTTGGCATCTGGCCCCCTTCCGATCTGAAGGAAGCGGACTGGTCGGCGCCAGAATGAGCCGCTCCAAAAGCTGTTTGGGGATTGATGAGATGCCGACACAAGCCGAAGTACAAGACACGCAACCATTGCCCGCCAATACCTACAAGTACGCAGACAGGAGCTTTACTATGAAACGCATTGGCAGGGCAGAAGCTATACTTTTACTTGCGTGACTCGTTGAGCGTATGCACTCTTTACGTTGTCTTTGCGCAGCCTCCATCCCCTATGTCACAGCAAGGCGAACTGGAACGGACACTGGGCTTGCCGCAGGCGCTTGCCATCGGTATTGGTACGATGGTGGGTGCAGGCATCTTTGTCTTTCCGGGGCTCGCTGCCGGACAGGCGGGTCCGGCGGCTACATTGTCGTTTGCCATCGGCGCAGGCATCGCGCTGCTCGTGGCGCTACCGACCTCTGAGCTCGCCACAGCAATGCCTGAAAGCGGGGGCGGCTATTACTTTGTGTCGCGCAGCATGGGCACGCTCCTCGGTACCATGGTTGGCGTAGGACAGTGGATGGGCCTGGTCTTTGCCTCGGCCTTCTACCTGATGGGCTTTGGCCACTACCTGGTGGATATCGTGGCGGCACTCGACCTCGGTGTCGACATTCCCGTAACCACGATCGCGTTTGTCACCGCTCTCGTGCTCACAGGCATCAGCATCACGGGAACGAAGAATACAGGCGACCTGCAGAACATTATCGTAGGAGTGCTTCTGGCTCTACTCGCGGGCTTTCTGGGGCATGGACTGCTGGATGCTCTCGGGGTGCTGGGGGGTGAGCAGGTACCAGAAACGTTTGCCCCCTACGGAACGCTCCCCGTCTTCACCACGGCTGCGCTGGTTTTCACCTCGTATCTGGGCTTCGCACAGATCGCCACCGTCGCCGGCGAGATCAAAAATCCGGCGCGTAACCTGCCTCTCGCTATGGTTGGAAGCGTCGTCTTGGTCGGACTGCTTTACGTGCTCACCATCTTCATCAGTACAAGCGTCTTCTCCAGCGAGGCGCTGGCTGAACTGGGGGAGACCGCCATTGTGGCTGTGTCGCGCGATATTGCTGGGCCCATCGGTGCCGTCGCTATTCTCATTGGCGGACTGCTCGCAACGCTCTCCAGTGCCAATGCGTCAATCTTAAGCTCGTCGCGGTCGGTCTACGCGCTGAGCCGCGATGCGCTCGTGCCCGATGCCACCGCTAACATCAATAAGCGCTATCGTACCCCCCATGTGGCGCTGCTGCTCGCGGGCGGACCCATCGCTGCGCTCATTCTTTTTGGGCGCGTGGAGGTGCTGGCTGAGGTGGCCTCGCTCTTGCACCTGTTTATGTACGGGCTGATGTGCGTGGCGCTGCTCCTCCTGCGCCATCACGACCCCAACTGGTACGAGCCCGACTTTACCTGCCCGGCGAGTCCGTGGCTGCCGGCACTCGGCGCGATAGCCAGCTTCGGACTCGTGGCGTTCATGCAGCCGCTCTCGATCGGGCTCGGTGCCGGACTCCTTGCGGCAGCTGCGATCTGGTACCGGGTCTATGCATATGACGTATCGCTCAAAGACGAACGCGCCTGACTGCCCTGCTCGCTGTCTACTCATTCTGTGCGCTCTGCCATGCCGGAATCCGACTTTACGCCTCAGACCATTCTCATCGATGTATCGCTTCCTGAAGCGGCAGCGCTCTCTGATGAGCTTATCGCCCTTCTGGGATCGCTCCACGTGGTGCTCGTCGGGTGGTTCGAGGTGCCCGAGCAGACGTCTGCCGCCCAGGCGAATGATCAGTTTGGCCGTGAGATGAACGAGCGCCTCGACGTGCTGGCCGGTGTTCTGCGCGAGGCCGGAGCCGCCGTCGAAACGCGGCTGGTCTTTACGGGCAATCCGCTCGATACGATGGAGCGAATTAGCGCTGAGGTGGATTCGGATGCGGTGCTCATCCCGTATGCCCATGACCGCGTCGAGAAGGTTCTCGTGCCGCTGCGCGACGCGCGGCATGCCGACCGTATCGCTACATTCGTCAATCATCTGGTGCAGACCGACACGGCTTCGTTTACGCTGTTACATGTGCGCGAGGAAGGCGAGACCGATGCCGATGTACTCACGCCGGTTGCCGAATCGCTCACAACGATTGGGATGGATTCGTCGGTCATCGAGAAGCGCCTTGTGGATGCCAACGACCCGGCTGCGGCCATCCTTGACGCAGCCCACGACCACGATCTGGTCGTGATGGGCGAGTCGGAGCCTGCTGCGCGCGACATCTTGTTCGGCACGGTGCCTGAACGCATCGCACGTAATGCCAATATACCCGTCATCATGGTGCGCACTCACTCAAAAGCGTAATATTCAGGGGGATGCGTGGCGTCTGCATCCCCCTGTACCGGTACGTCGAGCCAGCAGCGCTACCCGACTCGATGTGTTGCTCTCGCTATGCGTGCAGCCCTTGCGCTTCAAAAGCCGGACGCAGCACGTCGCGCGCAAACGTCTTGAGCGTGGTGGGCGTGGTGGTTGATTTGGTACGGGGTTCGGCCTTGTATGCCGTTCCGTAGTGCGCCAGTCCGCCTGTCATGCTTGCGTAGTCGGCTGCGATGCCCGGGCTCGCGCCCATGGATACGAGGGTTTCGGCGACGGCTTCGGGCGATACTTGCTGGTAGTGCACCGGGCGATCCAGCGCGTCGCTGAACACGGCGGCGGCTTCGCGCATGGTGCAATCGGACGGCCCGTGCACTCCCACACAGTCGTGCCCGGCCCAGTCGCCCGAACGCAGCCACCGAACGGCTACGTCGGCGATGTCGCGGGTGGCTACCATCGGGTTGGGCAGGTCGGGAGGAAGCGCGTTGTACATCGTCTGCTCGGATGCGATCGTCGCCAGGTTGACCAGGAAGTTCTCCATGAAGTAGCCGGGACGTAGCGCCACAACATGCCTGGCCTTTTTGTACAGCATGTTCTCGACAGCGCCCAGCGCAGAGATGGGTCCGAGGTCATCGCGCTGGGCGCCCGCGCTCGATAGGAAAACAATGCGCGGTGCTTCACCAGCGGGCAGGGCATCGACAAATGCATTGCCGAGGTGCGTATACCACGCGCCGAAGCTTTCGGCGGACAGGTTGGGCGGTGCCAGGAAAAAGACAGCGCGCACGCCATCGAGCGCCGTACGCAGATCGTCCGTGCGCTGCAGATCACCTTCTACCACCTCGGCATGTGTGGCCGCAATGATGGAGAGGCGGTTGCGGTCGCGCACGAAGAGCCGCGTGGGCTCTCCGGCATCGAGCAGCCGCTGGGTAACACGCCGCCCGATGTTGCCCGTCGGCGTGGTCACGAGAATAGGAGACTGCACGGTAGCCATAGGGATTCGGGTACATAGACGAAAAACTAAACATCGTTTTTATATACCGATGTTTTTGCGTCCTGTCATGCGCCCCCGAACCGCGATGTATATGCGCCAGTGGCGCTATATGTCATACCTGTGCGGGTGATGATATGCTCTTTTACCAGAGTACCCCAGAGGAGATGCGGATCCTGGATCGGTAGCGGTTCAATGTTAAATGATTGCCTGTGGTTTACATCATCGCAATCTGCTCAAACCCCCTCTGTCTGCCGAGCTTCGCCAAAGGCGTGATCCTGTGGACATCTCCCCCTTGGCGAAGGGGGAGAAACCCGACACGAGCCCGGAGGGCGACTGATAAAGCGAAGCGGAATAAGGAAGAGGGGGTGCGAAGAAGAAAGAGCTGCTGCATTCAATCGCTTTATCATTTAGCGTCTATCCACTACCCCCGGATCTTGTCTGCAGGGGCGTGCTTCTTCGACCGTGTGCAGCCTGCGGGGTGTTTTCAGACGCTGTCTACTCCGTTATACAAATGCTGCTACTGCACGCGATCGGGGTTGGCATCTACAAAGCTGCCCCAACCGCTGTACTGTTCGGTGGCCCCGTGCGAGCGGCGGTTCGTGTGGCAGAGCGCAATCGCAAGCGCGTCGGAGGCGTCGAGCGAAATATCGGCGGCGGCACCGTTCATCTCCAGAATCGCATGGATCATGTAGCGCACCTGCTGTTTTGAGGCGTTGCCGTTGCCCGTCACCGACTTCTTCACCTCTTTGGGCGTGTACTGCACCACATCCAGGTCGTGGTTTAACCCGGCCATCATGGCGGCAGCTTGGGCACGACCCAGCTTCAGCATCGACTGCGGATTTTTTCCGTACACGGGCATCTCAATAGCAAGCACCTCGGGCGTATGGGCATCAATCAGCTCTGCCACGCCGTCGTAGATCTGCTTGAGCCGGTCGACGTGAGCTGTGTCACTGCTCAACCGAATGACCCCTTGTGCCCGCGCATGCTCGGCAGACCCGTTCACTTCGATAATGCCATAGCCGGTGCAGTTAGATCCGGGGTCGATGCCAAGGATGATCATGCGGGTGTATGTGCTGGATGGGAGAGCAACGTGTAGCTGTGCAAGGCTACAAGCAGCGATTAGTCTTCGGAATGCAGCGAGAGGGCTTCGCCATCGTCGGCGAGCGTGGTGTACACCGCATCCACGTCGTCGTGGTCTTCGACCTTTTCAACAAGGGTGCGCACCTGCTCGGCCTCTGTCTCATCGAGCGAGACGGTCGTTGCGGGGATGCGTACCAGGTCGGCATCGTCGACAGGAATGTCGGCCGATTCGAGGGCGTCCTCGACATTGGTGAACGTGTCGACCGGGGTCGTTACCACGTACATATCGCCTTCGGTGCGCAGATCTTCTGCACCGGCCTCGACTACCACTTCAAAGAGTGCCAACTCATCGATCGCTTCGGTAGGCACCTGGATCTCTCCTTTTTGCTCGAAGAGATACCCCACGGATCCCTCTTTTCCTAAATTGCCCTGGTGCGTGCTGAAAAGATGTCTCAGGTCGGCTACCGTACGGTTGGTGTTGTCGGTCATTGCCTCGATGAAGACCGCTACGCCGTGGGGCGCGTAGCCCTCATAGCTGGCCGGCTCGTAGTCTTGTCCCTCAAGCTCGCCCGTACCCCGCTTGATAGCGCGTTCAATCGTATCCTTGGCCATGTTTTCAGCCTCGGCCCGCTCAATCGCATTGGCCAGGGTCGCGTTCATTTCGGGGTCGCCCCCGCCCTCACGGGCGGCCACCGAGATCTCACGCGAGAGCCGCGCCCAGATCTTCGACTTCTTTTTGTCCTCTTTGGCTTTTTGTCGCTTAATCTTCGACCATTTATTGTGTCCAGCCATTGCCGTATGGGGTCTGTTTGCAGAGTGCTGGTGCAGTAGGGCTGGTACGAAAGGGATACGAAGGGGATTCGTTGGCCTGACGGAACAGCCCAACTCGTGCATGATCAGCCGCCTCACAACATCTGTACTGATACGTCTTACACCGTGCCTTACGAATGGGGGCGCTTCTCCTCCAAGAGTTTATACATTACGTGGGCATCAACAAGCCCCTTTTCGGCATGGTTAAACGCGTTAGGGAGCGTACCAATGATATTGAATCCCATCTTTCTCCGTAGTCTGATCGCACCCCGATTGGTTTCGACGACAAGGTTGTACTGCATCGCGTGATAGCCCATCCGACGGGCCTCGCTTAGCGAGTGGGTGCACAGAGCATGGCCAATCCCTTGTCCACGTGCTTCCGATGCCACCATATAGCCTGCATTGCAAACGTGTGCTCCCCGGCCCGGCTGGTTTGGCTTGATGTAGTACGTCCCCAACACTCGTCCGCTTTTTTCGGCAACGTAGCACGCCTCTGGCGTTTCCACCCACCGATGCAGCGCCTCATCGCGCTGGATGTCGGAGGGGTACGCATAGGTGGTGCCAGCAGTTACCACCTCATGAAAGATCGTCCACACCGCATCATAGTCGCGTGGTGTTACGGTACGGATGTTGAGCATGGTCTCTCTTAAATCCTGTTTGCAGTTCTACTTAGGGCGAGCGCAAACGCTGCTGATCGGAAGCCAAAAGATTATGCCTACGGCCTCCGATCTATTTTCCACCATGCTATGGGAATGACTATAGGAGCAGCGATGCTAAGCATCAAAATCCACGCTATCTTGCTTGTTAAAGTGTGCTCTGTCGTCTGAATCACCCGTACGATATAATAAATGTACAGTCCTACGCTAAAAATTAGCCCGACTCCACCAACGAAAAGTCCCCAATCGGGCCCAGCATACAGTTGAGGTGAAATATCGCCTGCGGATGTTAGCGCATTCAGAAAAGCGGGATGTTGGTAAAGAAAAACCACTCCTCCGATCACACTCAGTAGCGGAATAAACGCGCACACGCCAAGTAGCCTGTTGCCAAGCAACGAAGTCATGATATACTGAACTGTTTACACAAAACGTGTGATGTAAAGCGATGTCGCACGGAATGGACACTGAATGCTACGGGGCCTCATGTACCCGCGCCCGAAACGGACTATACAAAACAGCCGCGAGTGCGGCCTCGATGACCCCTGCAGGCACAGCATACGCCGGCACGAAGAGGAAGGCGAGCGCCGTCGTTGAAGACCCCCGTTCATCGTTGTAGTACGGTGCTTGTGCTCCCCACGCCACCACCAGAATCATCGCCAGAATACCGATGAGCCCTCCCACGAATACCGGCGCACTATAGTCGCTGAATCTGGTTCGCTCAAGAAACATGAGAAGAAGGCCGAGCAGGACGTAGGGCACGAGCCGAAACGCCGTAAAAAAAGAGATATCCAATCAGATTAAAATGCGCGAACGCATCTGAAAAGCCGGATCCAATCGAGTGTCCCCCCACATGCACAGCCAGTGCCCACTGCACCACATTTTCGTTGATGAGGAGCGCTGTCAATAAAAGAACAGTCCAATACGGGTATTTCGGTATTGGCTCCATTTTGACAAGACGACAAGGCACAGGCGTGAATAGCCTTAACCTACAAACACAGCAGTTGATAAGCTACAGTGTGACCGCGTTAAACGCTACGTTGAATGCGTAGTCCAATTTTCGCCGCATTGCCGCTCGCTCTCGCCTGCAAAAAACCAACATACCAAGCTATAAGGGTGAGACCCTACATAAGCGTGGAGAACGCAAGTCCGATAACGATCGCGGCAACCAAAAGAGCGAACAGCAGAATATATCCCCACGAGGTTGCGCCCCACAGCCCGTCCGTGGAAAACACAAGATTCTTGGACTGCTCCTCTCTGTTTTCTTCACGCTCAGCTCTCGCACGGTCGGTGTTCGGTTCAGGGAGCATGTCTGCATCTTCCAGAACCTTGTGGGCGCTCTGGGCGCTGCCGCTTAGCACCACCAGTTTAACCCCGTTTGCAAGTTGCAACTCGGGATGAGCTCCGCCGGCATCATCAGCAGTAATAAACGCACGGATGTTTTCGCCCTCAAGACGCGCCCGTGCTACTCCAGCGTCTCAACGTGATGAATAGACAGCAACGATAGTCGTCTCTTCCGCAGATTTGTTATCAGTCATGACGTGGAGATTCGATTAGTAGGGGCCTGGAAGCATGTGCACATAACCTACTTTCTTGTGCATACCATCTGCACATGCGCATATAAGGTACCGCCTGAAGCCCGTAGGTACAAGCACATCATTTTGCGATCTGTAAACGGGTCTTGGTTGAGTCAGACTTTCAGAAAACGGCAATGGCTCAGGAATGGAGAAGCACAATCACAGGCCAAAGCTTTTTTACAGCAGTCGGAGAATCCCATTCTTGCTTATCTTGATAGAGAAACTTGGTGGTGTTCTGACTATCCTGTGCTCCCGAGTCCGCTGCTTATCGCGTTCAGAACGAGCAGCATGTCTGGCAGCATCGCTTTGGCTTCGTCGGTCTTGCCCTGCTCCTTCAGCGCCCGCCAGGTTTTAACCTGATCGATCTGTAGCTGATGCAGGGGCGCCAGGCGCTTCGATCGTAGATCGATCATTTCGTACACGCGCGGTCGGCGCTCTCTAAGGTCGTGGCCATATAGCGCCTCCAGCATCTGCCGGGTGGTATGGTACTCATCCACAATCTCGCTCAGGTAGTAATCCGCGATCTCCTGATCATCAACCAAATGGGCCCACTGCTCCATGATGTCTGTGTCGACAAGGGCGAGGGCCGACGACGCGTTGGTGATCACGTAGCGAAACGGCATGTAGTTGATCGCATTCTCGCTGAGCGTCTCGAAGTCTGCCGGACGCTCGTTCTGCAGCGTCTTGAGCGCACTGCCTACGCCGTACCAGCCGGTCAGAAGGTAGCGGCTCTGGCTCCAGCTAAACACCCATGGGATGGCCCTAAGGTCGTCGAAGGTGCGCTGGCCGGTACGCCGCGCCGGACGCGACCCGATGCGGCTCTTCTCAATGATGTCTATGGGCGTGGCTTGTGCAAAGAAGCGCACAAAATCGTCCGATTTCACGAGGTCCTGGTAGCTTTTCAGGCTGTACGCGTACAGCCGGTCGACAATCTGTGCGAGGTCGTCACGGCTGGTTGTTAAGTTGGGCGCGAGCGTGTTGTCCGAAGACTCAGCCACAACATTGGTTTTATCGAACACACCGAGGGTGAGTCCGGTGGTGCCGGCCTGCAGGAGCTCCAGATTGTAGAGCGCTGTAACGGGGTTGGCGTACTTATTTGCGATTACCTCGCCCTGCTCGGTCAGCCGCATGTTGCCATGCATGCTCTCGGGCGGCAGGCCTGCGATGAATCGATGCGTAGGACCCGCGCCCCGGCTGATGGTGCCCCCGCGCCCGTGAAAGAACTGCAGGGGGATGTCGTGTTTTTCCGCGACATCGTTTAGGGTGCGCTGCGCCTTATTCAGGCTCCACAAGCTGGCCAGAATGCCTCCATCTTTGTTACTGTCGCTGTATCCCACCATGATCTGTTGCGACCGGCGACCGTCGTGCTCCTCCTTCTGGTATTTGAGGCTTCGCTTGGTGATGGGATGGCTCAGAAACGCGTCCAGAATCTCAGGGCCTCGTTCCAGGTCGTCGATCGTCTCCAGCAGAGGCACCACTGGAAGCACACAGACCATCTCACCATTGTGCTTCTTGAGCAGCCCGGCTTCGCGGCAGAGCAGATAGACGACGAGCAGGTCAGAGAGGCTCCGGGTCATGCTTACGATCAGTGAGCCGAGGCCCGCGCTCCCGTATCGCTCGATATGCCGGTAGAGCACCCGGTAGCAGGACAGCACCGCATCGGCCTCTTCGCCAACGTCCTGCGTGGGACGCACGAACGGACGCGTCGTCTGGAGCTCCTCGTTGAGAAAACGAAGCCGCTGCTCTTCCGACCAGTCCGCAAAGTGGGCTCCATCTTCGATCCCCGCCTCGACGAGCAGTTGCGCCACTGCGGCATCATGAAAGCTGCTGTTCTGCCGGATGTCGAGCGCGGCCAGGTGAAACCCGAATGCTTCTACGTTGCGCGCCACGGGCTCAACATCACGCTCGCTGATGAGCGCCGCGTCGATCTCGCTGAGCGACTGCGTGAACAGGTCGAGGTCCTCGAGCACAGCCTCGGCCGATTGGTAGTGGTGCGTAGGACTGGGCTCGCGAATCGGCTCTCCGTTATCGTTCAGGGGCAGCCGCTGCTGCATCAGGTTGAGATACTGCCGCCAGGGCTCACTCGGATTTCTGTTGAGGGCCGATGCCGAATCTGCTGTGCGCTCGGCAAGCTGGTCGATACGCTCACGGAAACGTTCAGGCACGTTGACCTCAAGGGACGACACGCTCACCTTCTGTGCCAGGTCGTTCAGGCCCGCCTTGAGCTGTTGAAGCGCATGTTTCCGGAGCTCAAGAAGCGTCGCCTCGGTGACCTCGTCTGTCACGAAGGGATGTCCGTCGCGGTCGCTGCCCACCCAGTTGCCGAACCGTACCTGTGGGAGCTGCTCTCGGCTGTCGATCAGCC
The DNA here is from genome assembly GCF_040409695.1 of Longimonas sp. Classification (GTDB taxonomy): domain Bacteria; phylum Bacteroidota; class Rhodothermia; order Rhodothermales; family Salinibacteraceae; genus Longimonas. The sequence goes on along the minus strand of NZ_JARWGJ010000121.1, from coordinate 13,769 downwards.
CCGGGTCGAAGCCGGTCTCTTCCCAGGCGGTGCGGAGACGCTGGTCAAGCATCGGCAGCACCTGAGGAAAGACGTTGACCAGGTAGTGGAGCACGTTGCGAAGCTCATCTCCAATCGACGGCTTCTCCAGAAACACCTGTCCGGTCAGCCAGAGCCGTTGCATCGCCGCCAGGATATCCTCCCTGATCTGCTCGGCTTCTTTTTCTGACCACATCTGATTCTCTCGCTTGACCATCAGCAGGTAGATCTCCCGCAGCTGGTCGATCACAGTCGAGCGCTTTGATTCAGTCGGATGGGCGGTGAATACAGGCTCGACGCGCATTTCGGGGAGCCGCTCGGCAATCTCCTCGCCCGTAAACCCACTGGACTGCAGGTCGTTGAGCGTGCGTCCCCAGAGGCCTGAGATACGGGTTAGCCCGTGCTCATCCTCCAGCTTGCGGCGGAGTTGCACGGCAGCATTCTCTTCTACAATCGTCATGAGCTGGAAGCTCAGCGTAAAGGCCTTGCTGAGCTTCTCCGGGTTGTCGAGGGATTGCGGAGGTCCTTCACCAGCAAAGAGGGCGGCAATCTCATCCTCGCCCGACGCATGGAGCATCTCTACAAAACAGTCCTGGAGATACGCAAAGTCCTTCCGTATTTTAGGAAGCTGGATGCTGTCGTCTGTCGTGCTAAAGTACATGACGGGTCGTGTAGAGGTAGGCGCTAAAGGATGCGGAGCCGGCGGGGTGGTTTTTTTGACTGTTCTTCCTTGCATGAAGGTAGCGCGAGCAGCGCGCACTGTCAAGGCAGTACATAGATTGCCTTTATATGATCGGCTGGCGGATGCAGGCACAGGCGGGTAGCGATCAGAACGTCCGTTCTTCCCTTTACTATGTCACGAACCGTGTCACTCACTATGTGACCCAGCCCAAACACACGTCGTTTTTTGTCACTACGAGGAGGGAACAGAGTAATGGATAGAGCGATCTGCGGAATCCATTAAAGTGCTCTGCCTCAAGCAGAACCACACAAGATTCGCCTACTCGCCCCAGCAGCTCGTGTACACCGTTGGCTCCGCCGCCATGTACCCGGCTCGCACGGCGTCGATGCGTTCGGGCGATGCGGCTTTCCAGGCGGTGGCGCGAGCGGTGCTCTGGCGTGTGGTGCTGTAGGGATCCGGAGCGTTCCGGCTGGAATCAGCGCTGTGCGACTGGATGGCTGCGGTCACTGCGTCATCCCACCGCAATCCTACCCACTCGCACAGCTCCTGCACCGTAGCTACCGGATCGATGCAGAGCGTTTCGTACTGCACTGCCGTATAAGCATCTTCTGGGCAGGCCTGCTTCACGGCACGGTGCGCAAGCCCCTGCACAGCGCCGATCTGTCCCCAGAACGAGGTGGGCACGGAGCTGGGATTTAGCGGACTATCTGCCAGGCGACCGGGATGCACGTACTCGCGCAGCGTCTGGCTCGTCCATCCACGGCGGTGCATGCTCAAAGCTACCGCCACCGGATGGCGCATGAGATGAATGACAGTGGGAGCGTAACGCATGCGCATCCACCCGACCGCAAACGGGTTGACTTCTTTGATGAGCACGCGGCGCTTGTGGCGACGACGCAGCGCCCAGTCGCCCGGGTCGCGCACGGTGGCATACGAGAATGCCGGGCATCCTGCAAAGGCGCGGTCGGCATACTGGCGGTAGTAGCGGGGCGCCCGTTGGACTCCGGCATCGCTGACGGCATGCACTGCCTCGGGGTGCCAGCGGCGGCGCGCTTGCGTGATGGGCTCGCGCAGGTAGCAGGCGTTGTCGGCATACGCCAGCAGGCGCCCCAGCCAGCTCGATCCGCTCCGCGGAAATGCCACGACCAAGATGGGCGGAGATTGCATGGGAAGGCGGCGGGCCAGCAGATCGCTAATCCGCCCCAGGTTCGCCCACCAGACCGGCGAGACGCGGTGCACGAGGCGTTGGACCCGACGGCGCAGGGAAGATAGTGAGGACATCATGGGATGAAGAGAGTAGGGATTGCGCCATGCTCGCGGGTGCAGCTCATAAAAAACGCCCTGTCCGGTAGCGAACAGGGCGTTTGTCGTGCGGGAGGGGGTGTAGTGTGTATTTACGCCGGTTCGCCTGCAGAGGCTTCTTCGAGGGCGACGCCCTTGAGCCCCATCGCTTCGTACGTGGCGCCTTTAAATGCGTCGAGGGTGGACTGCACCTCGTCCATGATCGCCTGTGGGCCTTTCGCATAGTCGAGATCGAGGCTCACATGACCAGCAATGTGCGGCAAGATCTCCCAGCTGGGTTTGCAGTTGATGCGATGCGACTCGTTGTGCCAGCGGTCGAACGGGGTGCCGTGTTCATCTTCGCGACTGGTGCCCATCTCCATCATGAGCGTGCGGTTCACACCCTGAATGGCCTTCGCCGGACGCACACGCTGAGCACGTCCGTCTTGGTTTACGTAGGTGCCTACTGTTTCTACAACCATGGCCGCGGGCAACGCTACATTGGCAGCAGGCAGCGTCTCGTTGGTCGTGTTGTAGTAGTGCAGAATTACGTCTACCTCTTCAAGGTCGCTAAGCTCGCACAGCTCCGACGCGATCGGGTCGTCTTCGAGCACGTAGAGCACATCGATTTCGCCGTTTTGGATGCGCGTGCGCAGCAGTTCCATGTCGGCCTCGCGGATGCCAAGGCGCTCACAGCCTTGCGCATTGGGCGTCTTGTCGTCGGTGATGAGCCAGTCGTCGCCCGCCCCGGGTTCGATGTGCGGCAGGTAGACCGGCGCATCGGCCCCGAGATGCTCGGCCAACTGGGTCAGCAGGTAGTTGTCTTCGACCGTCGCATAGGCTGACCCGAGGAACTGGATGCGGTCGCCGTCTGCAGAGCCCAGCAGCGCAGCAGCCTTCGCATAGGCTTGCGTCCAGCTGGCGCTGGTAAGCTCGCCGTTACGGCGCACCTGCGGGCCTTCGGGGCGGTCGTCGTTGAAGCGATCGTAGACGATGCGATCTTCATCAGGCAGCCAGTACTCGTTTACCTCCATGTTCTGGCGCGGCGTGATGCGGAGCACCTTGTTGTCGCGCACCCAGTATTCGCAGTTTGCGCCGGTGGCGTTGGTGGTTATGATCGAAGGCGACGAACTCATCTCCCAGATACGCGCCTTGAAGCGGAAGTCGGTCGCGGTGAGCGCACCTACCGGGCACAGGTCGATGGTATTCATCGAGTAGGCATCGTCGAACTCTTCGCCCGGCGCCGTAATCGGGTAGTTCTTTACCCCCCGCTGATTGATCGTGAGCTGTCCGCTCTCGGAGATTTCGTCTGTGAAGCGCGTGCATCGTGTGCAGTTGATGCAGCGCTCCGCATCCAACGTAACACGAGGGCCCAGTTTGACGCGTTTGGGTTTGTGCACCTTGCGAAACTCGAAGCGCGACCCTTCAGGGCCGTACTTGTACGCCTGAATCTGCAGCGGGCAGTGCCCCGCCTGGTCGCAGATGGGACAGTCAAGTGGGTGATTGATGAGCAAGAACTCCAGCGTGTCTTTCTGCGCCTCACGCACGGCATCCGACGTACGGTGCGTCTTTACAACCATGCCGTCTTGCAGGCCAATGGTGCAGCTGGTCTGCATCCCGGGCATGAACTGGATATTCGGGTTTCCCTCTTCGTCGGTGACCAGCTCGCCGGTGCCCCGATCACGTTCGGGCGTACCCACTTTGACCAGGCACTGCCGGCAGTTGGCCGGAATCGACATAGCAGGGTGATAACAGAAGTGCGGCAGCTCTACGCCCTTATCGAGGCAGAACTGAAGCAGCTTGTCGTGATGGTTTTCGTCGTACTCGTAGACGTGGCCATCAATTTCAACAGTAGGCATAGCCGGTGACGGGAAGCTGGGTCAACAAAAGCAACGGGAGCAAGGCGGCTTACGTGTCCATGTCAAACACGTAAACGCCGCTTGCCACTATGTGATAATCGGGTACTGGCAGGAAATTGCTGGCGGGCGAATCGGTTTCGCGTGCCGGGCCATGGACAGCCTCGTTCTCCATGCGGCCAAGTACGCCCTGCACTACAGCCCATCCGTGCGTCTCGGTTGGCACCGTAAATACGTAGGCGTCTTGTTCTGTGCGCGCCACATCAACACGAAGCGGAGACGCGGTGCCGTTGTCAAGCGCAAGCCAGCATCCTTTGTTCTGGCAGACTTGCGTGATACGGCCTTCCACTACGATCGTTTGGCCATCAAGCGCATCCAGCTGCTGGATCATGTCAACAGTGCTCATAGGCGCGTTCAGGTCAACCGGCGTACCAAAATGCTGGCCGGTTGCCGCCGACTCTGTGTCTGAGGCGCAGCCGGCGATCGCGGTGCAAAAAAGGAGAGCCGCCAGCAGGGGGCCCATCAGGCGAAACGTGTGCATTGGTTAACTCGCAAGGGGGGATGGGGGCAGCGGAAAAAACAGTGCATAGGGTACAGCCGGACAGCTTTTGCTGCCTCATGTTGGCCTCGTGTATCTTTGTCTATGCTCGCTTAGGCTGTGGCCGAGGCTCCGGATGAGAGCTCAGCGCCTGTAGGATGCATGGAAGGCTTGCACTTCGCTTCAAAGTCTTCGCGGAAGCGGTTGACCGTGTTTCGGACTGGCCAGGCTGCTGCATCAGCAAACGCACAGATCGTGCGGCCTTCCATCTGGTCGCAGAGGTCGAGCAAAAGGTCGAGGTCGCGCATGTTGCCTTCGCCCTCGTCGATACGTGTGACAATGGCCTCAAGCCAGCCGGTGCCTTCACGGCACGGGGTGCACTGTCCACAGCTTTCGTGCTGGTAAAAGTGCGTTACACGGCGCAGGTACGACACCATGTCGGTATCTTCGTCGAGTACAAGCATACCGCCAGTGCCAAGCATCGAACCGGCCTCCTGCAGGCTCTCTGAGTCCATCGTGACGCCTTCGAGGCTGTCCCCACGAAGCGGCGGCACAGACGACCCGCCGGGCACGACCGCTTTTACGCCCTTCCCGTTGATTACGCCCTGGGCCACCTCATCAATCAGGTCGGTAATGAGCATCCCTGTAGGATACTCGTACACGCCCGGGCGGTTTACGTGGCCGCTGATGCCGTAGAGCACAGGACCGGGGTGTGCCTCGGCGCCTGTGTTCGCAAACCATTCACCGCCCTTCTCGATGATGAGCGGTGCGTGGGCAAGCGTTTCAACATTGTTGATCGTCGTAGGACTGGCCCACAGCCCTTTCTGTGCAGGAAACGGCGGCTTGTAGCGCGGGTAGCCTCGCTTGCCTTCGAGGCTCTCCATCAGGCTGGTCTCTTCGCCGCAGATGTAGGCGCCTGCCCCCTTGTGGATCACGATGTCCATCGAGAAGTCGGTGCCCATAATGTTGTCGCCCACGTATCCCTTATCGTAGGCGTTCTGCAGCTGCTCCTCCATGAGACGGATCCAGTGCTCATATTCACCACGCACATACACGTAGCACGCATCGAGCTGCATGGCGTACCCCGCGATCAGGATGCCCTCGAACATGAGGTGCGGGTTGTACTCCATGATCTGCCGGTCTTTGAACGTACCCGGCTCGCTCTCGTCGGCGTTGCAGGCGAGGTAGCGAGGCCGGTCGTCGGGCTCCGGCATGAAGCTCCACTTCAGTCCGGTCGGAAAGCCGGCCCCGCCGCGCCCGCGAAGGTTCGACGCCTTCACCTCATTGGTGACCGACTCGGGGGTCCAGTCGTCGTTCTCAAGTACGTCGCGCAGCCGGTTATACCCGTTGGCCTTGCTCTCGTAGACCTCCAGCTTGTGCAGATCGCGGATAGGGGGCAGCAGGACGCGCTCGTAGTTGCGCCAGTCGCCCGCTTTGGTCGCTCCGGTATTCAGTTCCATAACAGTTCGGGGATTGGGCTGCGTGCAGCAAGAGCCGCTGCAGCTACGTGGTTGAGAAACAGATGTAAACAGGTATGTCAGGTGGAGGGCCGTGCTGGCCATCCGGGAAGAAGGCTACGCTGTGACGCATGCAGGTGCTGTAACGGCTGAGGGCACAGGTTATTCCTCAGCGGCAAGGGGCGTGTCGTGTGCAGTGTCGTAGGCCGTATCGCCAGCCTGCATCCATGTGCGCAGCAGCGTGAGGGCACGGTTGCGCTGATGCCAGAGCGTCCAGAAGTAGACAGCCCCGGCCCCTTGTATGGCTGCAAAGGCCGAACCGGCGCCGAGCACGCCCAGCGCCTGCAGTTCGGTCACCGATCCGCTCCCCGACAGGTATTGGTGCATGAGCACAGCGGGAAGTAGCACCGCCATAAGCGCCATCACGCCACTAAGGCTAAGCAGCCAGGTTTTCTGCCGCCGCCACTCCTGCTGCATTGCATCGATGGCGCGTATCCCCTGCTTCTGAACCGTCGCTTGTTCGCGTCGGGTCAGCGCCTCAAAGAGTGGGTCGGGAGCATTCATATCAGGTAGCGCTGCAGTGCACTATCGCAAGCGAAAAACTACTTGACGGTTTCAGAGCGCGGGGGCGTCTGGTATGTTTCAGTCGCCTCCGCATCGGAGCGCCGGTTTCCGCCCATTTCGTCTTCGTCCTGCGGGAGCGTCACCGAAACAAACGGAGGCATCTTGCCTTCTTTGAGGTCTTCAAGCAGCGCGTCCACCTTTTCCTCTGTGAGGTTGTGGACATACGGGCCGTTGGTGACCTGCATCATGGGGGCTGAGCCACAGCATCCGAGGCATTCGACCTCTTCGACGGTAAAGAGCCCGTCGTCGGTCGTTTCGCCTTTATGGATGCCAAGTTTTTCTTCCAGGTAGTGCAGAATATCGTATCCGCCCATCATCTGGCAGGAGAAGCATGTGCATACGTCGAGCACGAATTTTCCTTTCTCCTCCTTGTAGTACTGGGTGTAGAAGGTTGCCACGCCATAGGCCCGGGCGTAATCCATGTCGAGCGTATCGGCGCACAGCTCGATCGCCTCGGGCGGCAGATAGCCATATTTTTCCTGCGCCATCCACAGCACGTCCATGATGGCCGACTTCGGATCGGGGTACTTGGCCTTGCGTGTTTCGATGCGCTCCTGCTCGTCTTCGGTCCAGACCAGCTCCTCATCAGGAATCTGCTGTTCAGGCTGCTGGTCGGGCAGCTTAACGATGGGACGTTGGATGTCGAATTGAGACATAAAGGCAGAGGGATGCGGTGGGTATCAGCAGGTAACGTAAAGGGGGCGCAGATTTGATTACTTGTCGGCTTCGCCCATCACCGGGTCCATCGACCCGATGATCACGACCGTGTCAGCCACCAGCGAGCCTTCCATAATGTACTCCATGCCCTGCAGGTTTGTGAACGAGGGCGCGTTGACGCGCATGCGTGCCGGGCGGCCGGTACCGTCGGAGGTGAGGTAGAAGCCGAGTTCGCCTTTGGGGCTCTCAATGGCATGGTAGGCATGGGCTCCTTTGGGAGCGACCGTACCAACATCGGTATACATGAAGTCGTGAATCATGCCCTCCATCGAGTAATAGACCTCCTCCTTGGAAGGGTAGGCTTGCTTGGCATCGTCAGAGCGAATGGGCCCCTCAGGCATGCGTTCGAGGCACTGCTCAATGATGCGAATGCTCTCGCGCATCTCTTCCATGCGCAGGAAGTAGCGCGCCAGGCAGTCTCCTTCTTCGCGCACAGGTACGTTGAAGTCCACCTCGTCATACTTGAGGTATGGCTCAAAGCGGCGGATGTCGTACTTCACGCCTGAGCCACGCAAGTTAGGCCCCGTCATGCCGAGTTCGAGCGCCTCTTCCCGGGTGATGCGCCCCACGTCCTTGTTGCGGTCAATCCAGATGCGGTTGCGGTTCAGGAAGTCTTCCCAGCGTGAGAGCTCAGCGTCGAAGCTCTCGGTGAATGCACGAATGCGCCGGATCGCTTCAGGCGAAATGTCGCTGGCCAGCCCGCCGATGCGGCTATGGCTGACGGTGAAGCGCGCCCCGGCGACCTCGTCAAAGATCGAGTAGATATCTTCGCGCTGCTGGAACGTCCATAGAAACCCTGAGACGGCGCCGGCATCCATAAGCCCTACCCCGAGCCACAGGCAATGCGAGGAGATGCGGGCCAGCTCGCACATAATCATGCGGATCCACTGCGCCCGCTCGGGGACGTCGATGCTGGCCAGCTTCTCAACAGCCAGGCACCAGGCTACGTTGTTCGAGTAGGGCGAGAGGTAGTCCATGCGGTCGGTGTACGGCATGAACTCCTGATACGTCTTGTGCTCCGCGAGCTTCTCAATGCCACGGTGCAGGTAGCCAATGTCGAGCACAGCCTTCTCGATGGTCTCGCCGTCGAGCTTCACCACGCAGCGCAGCACGCCGTGCGTGGCCGGGTGCTGCGGACCAATATTAAGGATCATCTCGTGCTCCAGCGGATCTTTAGCAATCTCCGCTGCCGGAAGACTGTCTCCCGAGGCGCCATCGCCTGCTGCCTGCGCGGCAGCAGCGCGTTTCTCTTCGATCCATGCATGCTTGCTTTCAAGCCGCTCGTAGATCTTTTCGTTGTGCTTGGGCCAGAAACGAAACTTGTCGCCAAAATCAAGACCGGGGAAGGACGGTGCGTCAGCCATAGGAGAGCAACAGGTAAATCGGAGAATGCAGGCAACGAGTGCCTGGCGAGTAGCGTTGGGTGTGCCCGCGTACATTCAGAAACGGGCAAGAGCGATCACAGGGGTAAACTGCCGGGTGCAGCTGGCGTCTCGCTCAGAGCATCAGTCATTATCTTCTACGGGGGGCTCTTCGTAGCTTTTCACAGGTTTAGAGCCGTGCGCCGCAGCAAACGGATCCATCGTCAGTTCGCCATCGGGAGCCTGTGGCGGAAGGGGAAGCGACCCGGGCACGCCCAGCTGCGGAAATTCCTTGCGCAGCGGATAGTATTCAAAGTCTTCAGGCATGTACATGCGTCGCAGGTCGGGATGCCCGTCGAAGATCAGCCCCAGCATGTCATAGGCTTCGCGCTCATTCCAATTGGCCGAGCGGTAGACCGACGTCACCGTAGGCACGTGCAGATCGTCCTCATCAACTCGGATCTTTACCCGGAGGCGCTTCTGCGCCTCCATGTTCACGACGTTGTAGAACACTTCAAAGCGATCCTCCTGCGTGAACCGGTCGATGCCGCCCAGATCTGCCAGGTAGGCGAAGCCCTGCTCCTCACGCAGGAATCGACAGACATCGGCAATCCGGCTTTTCGGCACGTATACCGTGTCCTCGTTCGCATACGTCTCAACCGGCCCGATTGCGTCTTCACCGAACGCGTCGACCAGTGCGTTAAGCGTGTCGGGGCAGTGGGTGGTCGCTTTTGCATGGGGGTTCTCCTCACTCCCCGAGATAGCCGCATCGGCCGGGGTGTAGTGGAAGTTTAGCACCTCAGGGTCGGGCGACGATGTGGAATCGTTATCAGGCATAAAGCGCGCAGCGGCAATAGCGGAAGACAATCAGGACGAAAGAGCAGTCAGGGCGAGAGCCAGATGGTATGGTACCCAACTACGCCGCAGGGGGCGCGGCTGGCGTCGGGATCGAAGGCGTTTTCGGCTTCTCAAGCTGACCAGGATACTGAATGGTGTTCTCGGGGATCAGCGGGGCGTTCTTGTACGGATTCCCCGACGTGTAGTCTTGCGTAATGGTGTACTCGTTGCGCACCTTTTCCTGGATGTCCATGAGCGCGTGCAGCACGGACTCAGGACGCGGCGGGCACCCGGGAATGTACACGTCTACAGGCAAGAAGTTATCACAGCCCTGCACGACGCCGTAGCAGCGGTGCATGCCGCCGGTGGAGGCGCAGGCGCCCATCGCGATACACCATTTCGGATCCGCCATCTGGTCCCACACGCGGCGGATAGCGTGGCTCATCTTATAGGACACCCAGCCGGCCACGATCATCAGGTCGGCCTGGCGCGGCGAGAAGCGCATGGCTTCGCTGCCGAAGCGCGCTGCATCATACTTGGGACCGGCAAAGGCCATCATCTCGATTGCGCAGCAGGCCAGCCCCATGGGCATGGGCATGAGCGAGTTAGAACGCGCCCAGTTGACTACAGCGTCGACGCGGGTCGTGAAGAAGTTTTCACCACCACTAAAGGGGGAGGAACCAGCCATTGTAATACGTTGAGTCTGTGAAAAGAGAGCACGTCCCGAAGCGCATGCTTGGTGGCGCTATGGCCCGACTAACACACAAAATGTAATGATGAAGCTCCAGCCCCTGTTTCAGTACAGGCGCTCGCGCAGCCAAAATTATTGCAAGGAGCGCACAATGTTGAGCGCTTTTCTAACACGTACTGGCTTCATGCGCCCAGTAGCTACGCCAGCGGGAGCGCATTTCACGTAGTAGCGACTGCTGCGCCTGCCGACTGACGCCCCCTCGCCCAGAATAGCACGCCCTGCATCTCGATTATGCAGCGGCCAGACAAGCAGGTCGTTGATCGATTACGACCTGTGGCGCTCGCACTTTTCTGCACCGTGCACCGAAACGACCAGGGTATCAGCCACAAGCGCTCAGTCGAAGTCGAGCCCACCCTTCTTGATATCGTATACCAGTCCGAGCGTAAGGATCGCTACAAAGAGGCCGACCACGCTGAGTACGCCGACGGTGGCCACAATGCCTGCATCAATGAACTGGTGAAAGCTTACAGCCCACGGATACATGAACACCACCTCAATGTCGAACACGATGAAGATCATCGCAACGAGATAGAACTTCACCGAATACCGTTCGCGGGCCGACCCAATGGGGTCCATCCCACTTTCATACGGCGTACGCTTCATCTGGCTGGGGCGGCTTGGCCCCAGCAGGTACGCAGCCGCCAACAGCGTAAGGGAGAGCCCCAACGCGATGAGCACAATCACAAAAAGTGGTATGAAGTCGGCAAACATGTAAACGCAGGTCGGTAAAGGCGGAATGCCAAAAGGAATTGTAGCATGTTCACGCTACCAAAGCAGGGAGTCGGATGCAATGCACTCCCGCACCTGCATTCCGAAAAGCCGGTAAAGAAGGTGCATACACGAGCATTTTCCAATGGCACCTCGCGTTGCGGCTCCCCGTAAGAAGGATGTATGCGCTCGGCCCTCATCTAAGCAGAAGTTTTAAAGTTTGCCCATGACAACCACAACTCAACTCCACATTGACAACGCTGAACAGATGGAGGCGCTCGACGATGCCTCTGTCGATCTCGTTGTCACGTCGCCCCCGTATCCCATGATTGAGATGTGGGACGACCTGTTTGCTTCATGGGCCCCTGAAAGTCAGAAGGCGCTAAAGGACGGCAGGCCTGATGCTGCATTCGATATCATGCACCAAGCAATGCATAGCGTATGGGAGGAGTGCGCTCGTGTGCTTAAAGTGGGCGGTATCTGCTGTATCAACATCGGCGACGCCACTCGTACAACAGGTGGCACGTTTCGCCTCTACCCGAATCATGCTCGTATTATAGAGGACGTAACTGCGCTCGGACTGCATCAGTTGCCGGGCATCTTGTGGCGAAAGTCAACCAATAAGCCCAACAAGTTTATGGGATCCGGCATGATCCCTCCCAACGCATACGTGACACTCGAACACGAACACATTCTTATCTTTCGGAAGCAAGATAAGCGCACGGTGTCCCAAAATCGGCGTAACGATCGATACGAAAGTGCTTATTTCTGGGAGGAGCGCAACCGCTGGTTCTCTGATCTTTGGACTGATGTACGTGGCACCACACAGGCACTGTCCAGCAAGCACAGTGACCTGCGTGCTCGTTCGGCTGCTTTTCCATTAGAGGTGCCGCTGCGTCTCATCAACATGTACTCTGTTGCTGGCGACACGGTGCTCGATCCGTTCTGGGGAACAGGCACCACCTCGCTTGCTGCTGCCATGCTGCGTCGCAATTCGGTTGGCTACGAACTGGAGGCCGGGTTCACCACTGTGTTTGATGAGGCGGTTCGCACGCTTCCACAACGCTCCCGTCAGTACAATGCCCACCGCATTGAGCGGCATCGGCAGTTCCTCCGAGAGCGTGACGACTCATGCAAGCACACGAACCGGTTTTATGAGTTTGGTGTCGTTACTAAGCAAGAGAAAGACATCGTTCTGTATGATATCGACACTTTACAGACGCCGGCGACGAATCGCTACAAATTTGCTTACCAACCACATGGCGTACAGACAGAGCTTTTTGTAGCCTGATGCCTCGTGACCCGCTATTTACAGAAATGCACTTTCGTCGTACTCAATATGAATATACTTTCTTGTCTTCTTGTAGAAGATGAGTACAGCGTCAATCTCTTCATTTTGAACCGAGGTCTTACTTTTATAGCTCTCTGGTTTGATTGACACCGCTACTCCATTAAGGTACCCATCAACTCCTTTCGCCTCTTCTTCGGGAGTAGATAACGACCATGATATATCTTTCTCATCCGACAGATACTCAAGGATCGCGCGCTGTATGAGTAACCCCTCTGCAGTCTTAACCAGAATGAGATCTTTTAGCCACGCCTCGATCATCTCCTCATCAATCTTTTTGATGGCCCGGCGGAGCTTTTCAATATGCGATTTAACTTTTTCCTTTGCCGTTTGAATTGCATCTGGATGCCGGCGCACGTACCATTCCTTCCACTCAGCAAACGTACGTGCGTCTGTCTCCTCGACCAAATCAGACATCTGGCCAACCACTTTCGGGCGCGTAGCCTGGCTGTTCTGATTCGCCAGATTTAGGAGCTGTGTTGTGTATTTAGGAAAGTCATATTGATCTAAGTCGGAAGCATCATACAACTCATCTGCGCTCAGCCGGTCGTGGGCCATCATGGAGGTTCTTTTTTGCGAGATACATTGACTTTACAGTGTGTTACCTTATTGACATGCCGTGCAGAGGTTTTTTGTCTATAAGCAGGAATAAAGCCTCTGCAATTATCTCACACACTTCCTCCTACACGGAACTACACGCTGCGCTGCAAGCTATGGCCACTGGGAACCACGCGCTGTCTTTTTACTGATATCCCAGCCAATCATGGAAACGCTTTCCTTTCGCAACGACGATGAGATGCCGATCGTTGGACTCGGCACTTGGAAGTCGGCCCCCAACGAGGTGTACAACGCCGTTAAGGTTGCCCTCAACGCAGGGTACCGCCATATCGACTGCGCCCCCATCTACGGCAACGAGGCCGAAGTAGGCCGCGCGCTCACCGAGTCGTTTAACGACGGCCCCCTCGAACGAAACGACGTCTGGGTCACCTCTAAGCTCTGGAACGACGCCCACGCTCCCGAAGACGTACGGCCGGCCCTTGAGCGGACGCTGAACGACCTGCAGCTCGACGCGATCGATCTCTATCTCATCCACTGGCCCGTTGCGCACAAACCCGGCGTGACTATGCCCGATTCGCCCGATGGACTCGTTGGCCTCGACGACATGCCCCTCGCTGACACCTGGGCCGCCATGGAGGAACTTGTCGACGACGGCCTCGCACGGCACATCGGCGTGTCGAACTTCAACATACCAAAACTCAAGGGGCTTATGGGGGATGCGGAGCGCTATGCCCCCGAGATGAATCAGATTGAGCTCCACCCCTACCTGCAGCAGCCCGAGATGCTCGACTTCGCAGCTGAGCATGGCATCCACCTCACCGCGTATTCTCCGCTTGGCTCGCTCGACCGCCCCGATTCCATGAAGTCTGATAACGAGCCGATTCTGCTGGAGGATGAGACGATCGGTGCGATCGCCGAAAAGCACGGCGCAACACCCGCACAGGTGCTCATCAGCTGGGCGGTTCACCGGGGCACGGCTGTCATTCCGAAATCGGTACATGCCGGTCGCATCAAGGAGAATCTGGCCGCTGTT
>NZ_JARWGJ010000120.1:0-32850 GCF_040409695.1 Longimonas sp. | reverse complement strand
GTGTCGCACTCGGGCGAGCAGGTGCTCTACCAGGCGATGGGACAGTGGGGCATTGTGCCCGCTGCACAGCCGCCCTCACCGGGTGATGGAGCGCTCGACCTGTCGGGCCTGCAGATGCAGGTCAACCCGCGGGCCGAGTGGCAGCAGATCTTCGACGATGCCTGGCGCTTCAACCGCGACTACCTCTACGTGGATAACTACCACGGCGCCGACTGGGACGAGGTGCGCGCCCTGTACGAGCCGTGGCTCGACCATGTGCATCATCGCGCCGACCTCAACTACGTGCTGGCGCTCATGATCGGTGAGCTCTCGCTCGGGCACACCTACGTGGGCGGCGGCGACATTCCCGACGGCGACGGCCCCGGCACCGGACTGCTGGGCGCCGACCTCGTGGCCGATGGCGACCGCTACCGCATCGAACGGATCTACGATGGCGAGCAGTGGAATCCGGGACTGAACGCGCCGCTGCGTACCCCCGGAATGGACGTGGGTGCGGGTGACTACATTCTGGCTGTGGAAGGCCGAGAGCTGACCACCGACATGAATCCGTACGCCCCCTTTGAGGGCACCGTAGGCCGCCCCATTACGCTGCTTATCAATGACGAACCTACCACAGAGGGCGCCCGCGAAATCACCGTAGAGCCTGTGGCAAGCGAAGCCGGACTGCGCACCCGCGCCTGGGTGGAAGACAACCGCCGCTACGTCGAAGAGCAGTCCGACGGCGCGCTCGGCTATGTGTATGTGCCCAACACCGCTCAGGCTGGCTATGAGTCGTTCAACCGCTACTACTTTGCGCAGCAAGACCGCAGCGGCATGGTGATCGACGAGCGCTTCAACGGAGGGGGCTCGGCGGCTGATTACATGGTCGACATCATGGCCCGTGAGCTGCATGGCTTCTTTAACAACCCCATTGGCGACCGCACGCCCTTCACCACGCCGGGCGCTGGCGTGTGGGGGCCGAAGGTGATGATTGCCAACGAAGCCGCAGGCTCGGGCGGCGACCTGCTACCCTACATGTTTCGGCGCATGGAGATCGGGCCCATCGTAGGGCGCCGCACCTGGGGCGGACTCGTGGGGATCTGGGATACGCCGCCCCTCATCGATGGCGGGTTCTTCACCGTGCCACGCGGCGGCTTCCTGGACCTGGACGGCAACTGGGCCGTCGAGAACGAGGGCGTTGCGCCCGACATCCCGGTGGTGCAGACGCCGCGTGAGGTCATCGAAGGCGGCGACCCGCAGCTCGACCGTGCCATCGAGGAGGCTATGATGCGTCTGCCAGAAGACGATCCGATCATTGAGGAGCCGGCTCCGCCCGTGCGTGCGCCTCGCAGCAACCAGTAGGGCACGAGAGCACCGGTCCAACCAACCGCGCAACGCGGACGCTCAGCCTCTCGGCTGGCGTCTGCGTTTTGTGTTTGGGGCATGTTGTATTCGGGGCATGAGGCGGCCTGCGAGAGCGCTGTTCCCTACGGCACATGCACGGTGAGCCGGGTGCCTACGCCAACAACCATTGTGTTAAACTCCGTTTCGACGCCCACCCGGCTGATGAGCGTAACGTGCAGCTGACTGTTCTCCCCCCGGCTGAGAGCAGGCGTACGCACGAAGAGGCGTCCGCCTGCGGTGCGCTGCTGGAACGACTCGGCGTCTGCATCGCCCACGTACTCGCCAAACTGCAGCCGTAAGCGTTGCCAGTACGCACCCAGGCTCACCCCCCACCCATGATCGCCGGAGGGGTGCACGATACGGCGCTGCGCGATGAACGCGTAGTTTTTCGTGATCAGCGGGGTATGGCTCGCCGTAAAGAAATAGGGCCCAGTCACGCGCACCGTTGCATTCAGGTCACCTAATACGCCCCCTACGCCCAGCGAAAGCCGGTCGGTCACGTCGGCCGCCAGCCCCACGCCCCCGCTCCACAGTCCGAGCGGATTGAATGCATCGGGCGTGCCGTCGTCCGGCGCCTCGGGCCCGAAGACCTGCTGCACTACGCGTTGCTCGTAGCGGCTGGAGGTCACGTAATGCGTATTGAGAATCTCAACGTGGTCTACGATCTCGCGCAAGGGCGGACGGGGCGATGCCTGCCGCTCATCCGGGTTCACGGGCGTGGTGCGCATCATGAGCTGCTCGCTGGTGGGCTCCGAAAGCGCGCAGCCACCCAGCACGAGGCCGAGCCCCAGACCAAGTCCCAGGCAGAAACTATTCAGGAGAGCGCTACGCATCCCCCTGCATCGTCTCTGTCTGCATCGTTTCTGTCTGCATCGTTTCTGTCTGCATCGTTTCTGTCTGAATAGTTTCTGGGCCGACAGCAGCATGTGGCGAACGGGCATTGCAGATTGGGCGTATGCAGACATCAAGACACCGCCAATATAGTGCCGCGCCGCCTGTCACGCAATTTGCTGTCCCGCCGTCCATGGCCGACCTCGTTACCATCGCGCAGTTCAACGCCCCCCACAATGCCCACTTTGCCCGGATGCAGCTTGAAGACGCCGACATCCCGTGCCGCATCATCCACGAAGACATGACCGGCCTCACGATGTTCTTCTCGCAGAAAGCCGGCGGCGTGAAAGTGCAGGTGCCTGCCGGGTTCGAAGACGAGGCGCGCGAGGTGCTGGCCGACCTGATGGAGGAATGAGCCAGAGTCAGGGGGAGGCGGGGCGCAAAAGCCAGCGCCGTAGGTGAAGAGGTGCTCACAGGAGCAATATGCCTGTATCAAGAGGGCGGAAATCGTGCAGATGCAGCCTCTCGTCTTCACATCAACGCCTGGACGCGATTTCGCAGGCGAGATAGCACCCAAGTTCTGCCCGGGGCGCATGCGGTGCGCCTACACGACCCTGGTGCCTGAGGAGTGGGTTGTTCGGGGGCCGCGTGTGCCGTATCATACAGGCACGCCGCTCCGCATCCCATACGTTACCTGTTTTAAGCGCATTATCTGCCCGTGTCTGATTCCTCGTTAGATCGCCGCGTGGTGGGGGCCTGGTCGCTCTATGACTTTGCGAACCAGACCTTTACCACACTGGTTGTTACGTTCGTCTATGCCACGTTCTTCACCGAGGTGATTGCCACCGACTCGGTAACAGGTACCACGCAATGGTCGTGGGCGGTGGCCATTTCGGCGATCCTGGTAGCCGGACTGTCGCCCTACCTCGGAGCCATGGCCGATCGTGGGGGCTATCGCAAGCGGTTCCTGTTTGTGGCGACCGTGGTCTGCATCGCCGGGTCGGTGGCGCTCTACTTTCCGACCGAGGGCGAGGTGCTCTTTGCGCTCTCGGTGTTCGTGGTAGCCAACGTGGCGTTTGAGATCTCGTACGTCTTCTACAACGCCTTTCTACCGGAGATCGCCTCGTCGAAAAATATGGGGCGCGTATCGGGGATCGGCTGGTTCGTGGGCTACATCGGCGGGTTGCTCGGACTGATCGTGGCGCTGTTTGTCTTTGTCTTTCCAGAGCCGCCGCTCTTTGGGATGAACCCCGACACCGGGCAGCACATCCGCGCTACAAATCTGCTCGTGGCGGTGTGGTATGCCGTGTTTGCGATTCCGCTCTTTCTGGTGGTGCCCGAGCCAAAGCGAGGCCTGCTCGACGTTGACGAAAACGATGGGCTGATCCGTGCCACCAACCGGCAGCTGAAGTCTACTTTTCAGTCGATTCGGCGCTACAAAAATACATTCTGGCTGCTGGCGGCCCGCTTCTTCTATAACGATGGGATCGTGACGATCTTTGCGTTTGGCGGCATCTACGCTGCTGGCACCTTCGGATTCACCACCGAGGAGATCATTATCTTCGGCATTGTGCTCAATGTGGCAGCAGGGCTGGGCGCGTTCGCGTTTGGCTACATCGACGACTGGATCGGAGCCAAGCCGACGATCCTCATCAGCATTGTAGGGATTTCGGGGGCGGTGATTCTTGCAGCCGCGGCTCCGACCGAGGCGTGGTTCTGGGTGGCAGGCATCTTGCTGGGGCTGCTCGTAGGTCCCAACCAGGCCTCAAGCCGCTCACTGATGGCACGCTTTACGCCCCCTACGAAAGAAAACGAGTTCTTCGGATTCTTCGCCTTCTCGGGCAAGCTCACCGCGTTTATGGGCCCGCTCTTGCTGGGGTGGTTTACCTCGGTCTTTGCAAGTCAGCGGATTGGCATCACCACGGTGCTGTTCTTTTTCGTTGTGGGCGGTGCGCTGCTGCTCCGCGTCGATGAGGACGAAGGGATCCGCATGGCCGAAGAACTGCCTCCCGATGTAGAGGCTGACGATATCGATGCCGCCCGGGTTGACGATACGACCGGTTCCAGCCAGTAAAGAACGGTCGTTCACCGATAACAGCGCAGCCTGGCTTCGTAACACGGGTTCGCAGTTTGCTGCGGGGTTTCGTTTATTTACATGTGCTTGTCTGTCCTTCTACAAGAAGCCCCGAACGCTACCTATGTCTCTACTTCGCTACTGCGTCTTCACCGTTACACTGGGCGCCTGGGTGCTCCTCGCGCCGCACGCGTGGGCCCAAGATGGCATTCAGCCCGCCGACTACTACCACACCGTTGGCGTTAGCCAGGTAGCGCTCTCGCCCGATGGCTCGCTGCTCGCCTTCACCCGCACCGATCGCAAGGAGGCCGACAACACCCGCCACCGCACCGTCTGGATGCAGGAACTCGTAGACGGCACGCCCGATGGTGAGCCCTTTCGGTTTACAGATGCAAGCGTGCAGTCCTTCAATCCGCGCTGGTCGCCCGATGGCGACGTGCTGGCGATCCAGTCGCAGCGAGGCGACGATCCCAACACCATTCGCTTTCTTCGGGTAACTGCCCCCGGTGGCGAAGCCTTTCAGATCGAAGGCGTCGACCGTCCGCCTGTGTGGAGCCCCGACGGCAGCCAGATCGCGTTCGTGCGTGCCCCCGACGATGACCCCGAGGCTGACGAAGAGAACGGTCTGAATGGCGACGAAGCCCGTCACATCGCGCCAGACGCTATCACATCCACCCTCGACACCACGCGCTTCGACGGACACGTTATCACCCACATGAACTACAAGCGCGACGGCACCTCCGACTGGCTGCCTCATCCTGAGTATCGCGACAAACGGCAGCTGCATGTGGTGGATGCCGAGGGGGGGGAACCGGACATCCGCACCGATCTGCCCTACCACGTACGCAACGTGACGTGGCACCCGGATGGCGAAACCATCTACTTCGTGGGCGACCCCGAGGAGAACGATCCGTTTAGTATGGATCCGACCGCCAACCTCTACGTGCTGCACGCCGACAGCGACGCGCCCGAGTTGTTGCTGGAGATGGAAGGCGGCCAGAGCAGTCCGGCAGTCTCTCCTGATGGCAATCACCTTGCGTTTCAGAGCACGGCTGAGCGCGGTGCCCCAACCAACATCCATCGCGTAGCGCTGAACGACGATGGCACCGCCAACGGCGAACCGCAGAACCTGACGCCCGAGTGGGACCTGCGTCCCGGTAGCCCGCACTGGAGCGCTGACGGCACGCACGTGCGCTTCTCTGCCCAAACGCGTGGCGATGCGCATCTCTTTGCCGTAAATGCCACCGGTGGCTCCGTGGAGCAGGTCACCGAGGGAGCGCGGCGCCTCAGCAGCATCTCGCCGGATGACGACGGCGACTGGATGGCCTACACCGCGACCGACGCGGTGACACCCGCTGAAGTGTTCATCGCCCGCCCCGACGGCTCCGATGAAACGCAGCTTACCGCCTTCAACGAAGAATGGATGGCTGACCGCACCGTACAGCCCGCCGAACCGATCACCTGGACCGTTGAAGACGGCACCGAAATCGAAGGCTGGGTCATCAAACCCGTCGACTACGATCCCGACGAATCCTACCCGATGGTGCTCAAGATTCACGGCGGTCCGCATGCCGCCTATGGCAACACCTGGTTCCAGACCTTCCACGCGCTTTCGGGCTCCGGCATGTTCGTCTTCTATCCAAATCCGCGCGGCTCCTCGGCCTACGGACACGACTTCATGTATGCCACCCGTGGCGAGTGGGGCCTAATGGATGAGGAGGACTTCATGACGGGCATCGATGCGGTACTTGACGAATACGATGCCATCGATCCCGATCGCATTGGGGTCTCTGGGGGCAGCTACGGCGGCTACATGACCAACTGGCTCACCGCCCGCTTCCCCGACCGCTTTGCTGCAGCTGTCACGAGCCGCTCGATCTCCAACTGGGAGAGCATGTACGGCACCTCCGACGCGCAGGGCCTGATGGAGTGGGAGTTCTTCGGCTATCCGTGGGAAGAGCGGGATCTGTATCGCGAGCTTTCGCCCCTCAGCTACGTCGAGAACGTAGAAGCGCCCACGCTCATCATCCACAGCGAGGAGGACTACCGCACACCGATGCCTGAGGGCGAGCAGTGGTTTATGTCGCTCATCAAGCAAGAGGTGCCGGTCGAGTTTGTGCGCTACCCGCGCTCCTCGCATGGCCTTTCGCGCACCGGCGAGCCATGGCTCTTAGTCGACCGAATGGAGCGCCTGCGCAGCTGGTTCGACCACTGGCTGGCGGAGTAGCGTGC
This sequence comes from Longimonas sp., assembly GCF_040409695.1. Lineage (GTDB taxonomy): Bacteria > Bacteroidota > Rhodothermia > Rhodothermales > Salinibacteraceae > Longimonas. The sequence continues at coordinate 26,330 of NZ_JARWGJ010000120.1, read as the reverse complement.
CCGAACAAGATGACGTAGTGTAGCGGATGCGCCCGGTTTCTCCCTAAAGAGGCCGGGCGCTTTGTTTTTGGTACTGACGCAGTTGACGTGTCACCTTGCATCACGTATCCTGTGTCGTATCAAATCGCTGCCCTTGCCTGCCCATCTAAACCTCCATGCTACCCGATCAAGTTGAGTCTCCAGAGATACCGAGCGACGCGCCCTTCGAAAACGACAAGCTCAACCGTGAACCCACCGCTGACTTCTTGACGGATTTGCTCAGTTCTGCAGAGGAGCCATACGTCATGAGTCTCAACGCGCCGTGGGGCACCGGCAAAACCACGTTTGTAGAGATGTGGGCGCGAAAACTGAAAAATCAGGGCTACACATCGCTCTATTTCAACGCATGGGAAAATGACTTTGCTGATGACCCGCTCATTGCGTTCATCGATGCAATTGATGAGTTGGTCATTGAACATAGCGGAAGCGAGACATCAGAAGCCTTGAAGGAAATGGGTGGAAAACTTTTGAAGCGCGCTATTCCCTTAGCAATCCAGCTTGGCTCACTCGGAGTGATGGATGGTGAAACCCGTGAGCTCATTGCAGGCGCACTGGTAGAAGGGAGCAGCGACCTGATTGATGCACATCACCAGAAGAAAGATGCAGTTGATGACTTCAAAGAAGAGTTAGAGACCTTTGTCAATGACCTGAGCAATGGTAAAGACGAGTACGAAAAAGACGGGCTACTTTTCTTCTTCGTGGATGAGTTGGACCGGTGCCGCCCCGACTTTGCCGTTGAGCTGCTGGAACGGATCAAGCACCTGTTCAATGTGCCGGGCATTGTCTTCATACTTGTCACCAATCCCAATCAACTCCGGCATTCTATCAAAGCGATGTACGGGCAGGGCATGAACGCCAAAGGCTACCTGCGCCGCTTCGTGAACCTGGACTACAAGCTCCCAGACCCCGAGCCTGGACGGTTCGCCCAGTTTCTCTTCGACCACCATGGGTTGGGAAACTTTCGTGTTGCAAAGTCTCGTTTTAGTTCTCCTGCAGGTGATAACGATTCTAAGTTAATACGTGCCGTTATGGCATGGTCGTGTGAAGCATTCGATCTGAAACTACGAGCGCAGAAGCAGTACTTTGTTCGTCTTGCGTTAGTGCATCATGTTATCAGTAAGCGAAACGCCATTCCTCTTGCAGCACGAGCCTTTCTGGCATTTCTTATCGCGCTGCGCAGGAAACGAGAAGAGTTGTACAATGACCTGCAGCACGACAAATCAAAACACAAGGAAATTGACGGATTGATCAACTCCCTGGCAGCCTGGGAGACCAGTTCTGGCAACGTTGACCCAACCATCCTGAAAGCTGCCTTAGATATTTCATACTGCCCCGATGATGAGCAATATAATAGCTACCGGAGAAGTCAGAGCGATAAAATATATGATGTGAGTCATGGAGCGAAAAAACAGCCATCCAGCATTTCAAGACTGAGCACCAGCGTGACTTTGAACAAAGCACATTCGTTCTCTACCTATTACGAGCATACTAAAGAACTTAAGAACTACAACATCCACTTCGAGCAAGAACTGATCGACCTTATTGAACTTGCTGCTCCAGCGCAGCAGCAGTAGACCTTCGCTTTTATCTGGTTATCTCCCCACCTCAGCCATGCATACCTTAACACAATTTGCAGCCACGCTGTGCAGCATGGCGCTACTGCTTAGCTTCGCGCTCACCACTCCAGTCAAAGGGCAACCCATCCCCGAGGGCGTCTCGGCGGCTGATGCTGCTACGCCCGAAGCCGCCCAGGTGCTGACCGCTGTCGATGCCCTGTTCGACGCGATGCGGAACCGCGATGGCGACGCCGCCCGCGCTGTTCTGCACCCCGACGCCCGCATGACTGTTGTCCGTGCCGATGCCGACACCGCACTTCCAGACGTGCAAACCACCGACGGGTTTGTCGATGCCCTTGAAAGCGGCGATACGCCCTGGAACGAACCCTACTTCGACCCCGAGGTGCGGATCGATGGCGACCTTGCCCACGTCTGGATGTTTTTCCAGTTCTACGAAGGCGACACGTTCAGCCACTGCGGTTCCAACTCCATCCAGTTGCTTCACGACAGCAACGTCTGGCGCATCACCTTCATTGCCTACACCCACCGTACTACCGATTGCCGCCGGGAGTAGTACTCTGTCACACCTGATTGTTAGGGGCCGAAATTGTCATCGCGAGGAGGGAGCCCTGCGACTGACGCGGTGCTGTGAGCGCTAGCGAACGAGTACTCCGGGGTGCGATCTTATGCCGTTGATTGGGCGGCTGCATCCGGTCTGATAGCATGAGATTGCTTCGCTGCGCTCGCAATGACAGGATTGTGCGTTATTCTCGGTACGTTAGAGGGTGCATGTGTTACCCGAAGATTGACCTGTGACAGACAAGTAGCATACCCTGGATCAACACGTCGAATGAATCAGCGCGCCGGTGGGCTGTTTGGTGCGCAGTTCGTTGTAGCGCTGCACGGCCCGCTCGGTGTCTAAAACGTGCACATCGATGCCCTCTTCGTCAAGGAAAGCGAGCGTCTCGTCTTTCACTTGCAGACGCTCGTGGAAGCCCTGCGCCAGCACAACGGCTTCGGCGCCGTGGTCGAGGAGTTCGCGCACATCGGCGGGCTGGATGCCGGGCGTATGCGAGGTGCCCGTCTCGTTCCAGTCCCACCCCCGCGCGCCGCCCGGATACAGCTTCGCATCTTTGAACGGCTCGGGAAAGCCCTCAACGGTAACGCTACCCCACGAAACAGACGTGATCGATGGTGCGGTGCTTGTAGCCATAATGCGTGTGCTAATCTGTTTAACAGATCGTCGCCGTTGCTACAAAAACCAGCCAGATGCCGCAAAGGATTCGCGCGGGGCACACACGTCTTCGCCTCCTCATAGAGCTATCACACGCCCACAACCAAACGTGCCGATGCGCAGTCTGTCTACACATCGGCACGGAGTCGGCCCGGGAATGGGGACGGTGGTCTCAGTTAGGTAGACCCACAAAGGAACCTTTGAGTATGTCATTGCGGGGAGCGCCAGCGACGTGGCGCCGTGAGCGCAGCGAGGAAGTGCTCTTGGAATGCAAGTCTTGTGCCTTACAAGCAAGACAAACCGCTCTAACTGGCACATGAGATCGCCGCGTCGGTCGCAACCTCCCTCCTCGCGATGACAATGTGTAAACGTATTTTTGCTGAGCTACTTAATTAAAACGTGAAGTACCGCACAGTCGGCCTCATCATGTGCTCAGCGATGGCCGGTGGCTGCGCGACGCCGATGCCCTCGATCAGATCCGACTCGTCGGCATCGGTGTTGGGCAGGTAGATCGCGCAGACCTCAACGGTGCTGCCCTCGTTTATCAGGCGCTGCAGGAGCTGCTGTGGAGTGCGGTCGGCAGGCTGAAAAACCGGGAACTCCTCGTTAGCCAGGGCGAGGCGTCCGCCGTCGCCGCAGAGAAGCACGCGCACCGAGGCACCCTGGTTGAGGGATTGGTTGGCGAGTACCATCGCCATCATCTGGGTCTGTGCATCATCGGAGGTGACAACTACGAACAGTTCGTCGGGGTCGTCAGCCTGGGCCTGGGCTGTAGTCATCGATCCGAGGAAGAGGCCGGCAACAAGAGTTGCGAAGAAAGCAAAATAGCGCATGGGAAGCAGGGTAATCTGAGGAAGGTGACTTGTTACTACAAGTTGTGTATTCCTATGCCTGCATACAAGTTGCCGGGTCTGGCTATGATTGTTGTGAAAACGAAGCCGGGTCGCATCCACCTGGTCTATGATAGACCGGGAGTGGTTATGCTGCAAGCAGCTGGTCGGCGAGGTCGTGCAGGTCAGTTGCCGTGTGGTCGGGTGGCGCGGCGAGCGGATCGGGGACAACGCCGCTGCGCAGGAGGAGCGTAGCCGGGCAGCCTGCGCGCATGGCGCCGGCCACATCCCACGTGTGCGCTGCCACAAACCCCATGTCGCGCGCAGAGACGCCGAGCACATCCATGGCCATGTGGTAGGGGTCAGGGGCAGGCTTCAGGCGGCGGACAGCATGCGCGGAGAGGATCTCGTCGAAGAACGGGGTGAGTCCGGCATGGTCGAGTTGAGCGTGCAACACATCGGGGGCGCCGTTGCTGAGGGCCGCCAGACGTAGGTCGGCACTGGCGAGGCGCTCCAGCGCGCCGGGGACATCCGGGTGCGGGGGGAGCCGGCGCACGGTGTCGAGAATGGCACGACGCTCCGCCTCCGATAGTGCTCTGTCGTGGCGGGCGGCTACCATCGTGAGGGCGGCATCGGCAATCTGACTAAAGTCGGCATACGTATCGAGCACCGTCGTGACCAGTGCCGACTGCAGTACCTGGGCAAACCATTCAGTGCGTACATTGGGCGTATCGAAGGCAGCGTCGAACGGCGCGTCGAGGGCACTCAGGTCGAGGAGCGTCTCGTTGACATCGAATACGAGCGTGGGCGCCATGGCAGTAGAATGATCGTGGGAAGAGCAAGCCTCCCAAAAATACATAGAGGCTTTGTGGGATGCGACTTTTCTTTCATGCGTTATTTCTGGATGCTGTATGCTGTCTTCTGTGTTATGAAATGATTATCGCTTCCTATGCAGCCTGCATCTGCGCGTCTGAATCCGTCTCGTCTTGTGTTTTTCGCAGTGCTGATCGGTGCTATGCTTGCGAGCAGCGGGGTGCAGAGCGCGTGGGCGCAAAGCGACTGGAGCGTGACCTCACATCTGCGCACCGGCTACTATGGCACCTGGGGGGAGACGCGCGACGGTTCGCAGATTGACGATCACTCGCTATCGGGACGGCTCCGTGTGCGTCCATCGTGGCAGCCGGTATCGTGGGGCAGCGTACATGCCTCGGGGGCCATCCGCTTTGCCTCCACCCAGCCGGGCTGGACCGTGCGTGGACTCGGCTACTATCCGGGAAGTGGAGGCTATGCCCCGGGCGACATTGGGATCGACGGGCTGTTTGCGCGCTGGCAGCCTAACAAGCAGTGGCAGGTGGATGCGGGGCGCCTGCGCCTGGGGCTGGGCCTGCCCGATCTGATGGGGCGCGCACTGCATCGCAACGACGGGTCGAACATTGCTGTGCAGTGGACCGACGGCGTGCATGTGCAGCACCGCTTCACATCGCACGAAACCGCACACGTGGCAGCCTTTCACACGCCAAGTCCGCCCACCACGGCCTTCCGAAGTCCGCTACGGTTCACCGCGTCAGGGAGCAGCATCGGGGGGTTTGGGCTGCTCGAAAGCACGCGCCCGGTCGGTCCGCTCGTGCATCACGGACTGCATGTGAGCGTGCTTCCAGCCGCTGCGCCTACCGGACCCAACAGCGAAAAGACGTACGTGGCGGTGTCGCTCCACAGCATGGCCGAGAGGGCCATCGGAGATGAGGCGCGTGTGGCCGTAGCGGCCGAGGTCGGGTGGGTGCCAACGCCGCTTTCGAATGAGGTGCTCGGGCTGAATCCGGATGCCACGCTCGACCCGATCGGACTGCAAGCCTCGCTCAACCTGCTCGACGTAGGCGGAGCCCACTCGTTTGCAGTGCAAGGAGGGCTGAACAGTCCGCACTGGCTCATCTCGACCGACTTCCGCCCGAACGATTGGATGACGGAAGCCCGCTACTACTGGCGCTTCCACGAAAACTTTCGATTCGACGCACGCCTGCGCCTGCGTCAGGAGCGTTGGCAGCAGGTAGGGGCCGTGCAGCGCCGCACCCAGTACGACACGTACATCCGGCTGAACGTCTACCTGCCGTAGCGGCGCGTATCAGTCGGTTGTTGGGTACAGAGGGATGCGAAATGGGGGCGTTGCTATGCAGGGTGCGGCTCGGGCTCCAGCCGTTCGGGGTGGTCGAGATACCACTGCACCGTCTCTTGCAGTCCCGTATGGAAATTGGTGGTGGGCTGCCAGTCGAGGGCGTCGCGGGTGGCCGAGGCGTCAAGCGCATAGCGGTAGTCGTGTCCAGCCCGGTCGTCGACGAAGGTGATGAGGTCGGCATACGAGCCGTCACTTGAGCGCGGGCGTTCCGCATCCAACAGGCCGCAGAGCATGTGCACCAGTTCGATGTTGCGCAGTTCGCGTCCGCCGCCCACCAGGTAGGTTTCGCCAGGCGTGCCATGGGTGTAGGCCCGATGCAGGGCGCGGGCGTGATCGTCGACGTAGATCCAGTCGCGCACGTTGCTGCCGTCGCCGTAGACGGGGATGGGATCGCCGTTCAGCGCGTTGCGCAGCACCACCGGAATCAGCTTCTCGGGGTACTGCCGCGGGCCGTAGGTGTTGGAGCCATTGGTGATGAGCGTGGGCAGTCCGTAGGTGTGGTGCCAGGCGCGCACGAAGTGATCGGAGGCAGCCTTGCTGGCGGCGTAGGGCGAGCGCGGTGCGTAGGGCGAATCGGGCTGGAAGCGTCCTGCATCGCCCAGTTGTCCGAAGACCTCGTCGGTCGAGATATGCACGAACCGGAAGCGTGCCTGTGCCTCGGTATCGAGCGACTCGTAGTGCGCAAGGGCGGCTTCGAGCAGGCTTACCGTGCCCTGCACGTTGGTCGTTACGAACGGAGCGGGTCCGTCGATCGAGCGGTCGACGTGCGATTCGGCGGCCAGGTGCAGCACGCCTGCAGGCTGGTGCGCTTCGAACACTGCGTGCATCGCCTCGGTGTCGGCGATATCGGCTTCGACGAGCGTGTGTCGCGGATGCGAGCGGGCCGGACCCAGATTGCGCGGGTCGCCCGCATACGTGAGGACATCCACCGTGACGATGCGGTGGTCGGTGGCATCGAGCAGGTGGCGCACCAACGCCGACCCGATAAAGCCACATCCACCCGTTACCAGCAACGCATCAGACATAAGAGATCGTTTTAAGTGAGTCTACAAAAGAATCTTTGAGCATGTCATTGCGAGGAGCGCCAGCAACGCGGCGCTGTGAGCGCAGCGAGGGAGTGCCTTTAGGGTGCAATCTTCTGCCTTCAAACGGGGCGGCATTGCCCAATCGGGAGCCATGAGATCGCCGCGTCGGTCGCAGGCTCCCTCCTCGCGATGACAAGGTGTAAATGTATTTTTCTGATCTACTTAATCTGAGTGGAGATGCAGCGGCGCTGTGTCTCCATCGCTGCGTCTCCCAAACAGCCCTTCGCACATCACCCCACAAACCGATCCACCCACGCCATCAGTTCCGGGCGGTTTAGGAGCCATGCGCTGCCCAGGTACACCACGATATATGTGCCCCCCACGAGGGGAGCCACGACCCAGATGGATGCGCCGGCGAGGAGCGCCCACAGGCCAAGCGCCGGAAGCGCCGCCGCAATCGCGAGTCCGGTGAGCGTCGCCATGGTGCGCCCGTCTACAAGCGAAAGCGTGGGCAGATGCGTACGCAGGGCACGCCTCAGCAGGATAAACTCGACCCAGGCACCCACGCTGGCCCCGAGGCTGAGTCCGAGTGCGCCCAGGAAAAGCGGGTCGTCGGTCGCGACGGGTACCAGGTCCGGTACGGCGGTCGTATCCAGCCAGAGCATAAGCGGCACGGCTATCGCGGTTGAGATCACCACACGCACCACCGCCAGCCGGGCGGGCGTTTTGGCATCGTTCAGCGCATAGAACGCGTTTTGGAGGAGGCGCGATACGGTGGTGGCCAGGATACCCAGTGCGTATCCCCCCAGCACAATGTAGACGAGCCAGTTGCTTTGCGCATCGAACTGACCGGTGCGCAGGAGCAGACCCACCACGAGAAACCCGAAGCAGAGGTATCCCACGATGGTAGGGATCGTGAGGAACGCGATCTGGTGGATGGAGCGGCGCATACGCGTGCCGAAGGTTTTGGCACGCTCGGTGGTAAGGCGCGAGAGTTCGGGCAGTTCAGAGGCGGCTACAGAGATGCCAAAGAGGCTGACGGGCAGCAGGTAGAAGATCTGAGCGTAGCGCACGGCGCTCTGCGCGCCCACAGCGAGGAGCGAAGCCAGAAACAGATCGATGTAGCCCGAGATCTGCGCCACGCCACGCCCGGCGACGACCGGTCCGAACGCCCGAATGGCCTCGCGCACGCCCTCCACGCGGGTCGAGATGGAGAGGTAGAGCCGGTCGAGGTGCTGCCAGACAAACGGCAGCTGGATGCCAAACTGCAGGAGTCCGCCTCCCACGGCGCCAAAGCAGGCGATAAGCAAGAGCCGCGAGAGCGCGTCGCTGGTGAGCGCATCTGGAGCACCGGGCGTGCCGCTAAGGAAGTAGGCCCCGCCAATGAGCGTGCCAATGATAGCGACGTTCCAGAGCGCTGGGGCCACGTACGGCACGAAAAACTGGCGGTGGCTGTTGAGGATGCCGAGGGCCCATGCTGAGAGCACCAGAATGCCCGCCATCGGGAAGATGATGCGCACGGCCTGCACGGCCAGCTCAAACCGGTTGATGCTGAGGGTGCCTGCTGCTACGCGCTCCGCATCCCCCAGATAGCCGGGGGCGAGTACGGCCACGACCGGTTCAGCCAATGCAATGCCTGCCAGCACAACGAGCCCGACCACCACACAGAGGAGTCCGAAGATGGCCCCGGCAAAGCGGGCGGCAGCTTCGGGGCGGTCTTCGTCAATCAAGCGGCTGTAGACGGGAATGAACGCCGCTGAGATGGTGCCCTCGCCCAGCAGGTTCTGCAGCAGATTGGGCGCACGAAAGGCCACCTGCCATACGTCGGCATGGGCGCCTACGCCAAAGTAGAACGCGACGGCGCGCTCACGCAGCAGGCCCAGGATCTTGCTCACGAAAATGCCCAGCGCAACGACGCCCGCGGCGCTGGACGATGGCGACGCGTTGTTGGAGTGGTCGTCCGCATCGGGGGCCCCTTCTGGGGACTCATCAGGGGCAGGCGGTGGGGCCTCGTCAGCAGACATTAAACAGGGCGTTTAGAGCGAGCAGAAGCGGACCGGGTGTGTGCGGGCGCATTATGTTGTAAGACGCTTGAGCGATTTACTTCCAGGCGAATAGCTTCTTGGGCGCGAGTTCGCCATCAAGCAGCAGATGGCTGAAGTAGCCCACGACTGCCGCCAGGTAGAAGGGGAGACCGATCCAGGGCGTTTCGGGCAGGTTCAGGTAGGGGACAATGAGAAGGGGAGAAGGCACCAGCAGCATAGCCCACCAGGTGTGCGTCCAACCCCGGTGTTTGCCCACAGCAGGCAAAATTGCGAAGAGTCCAAGGTAGGCGGCCGCCTCGAAGCGGCCGGTGATAATCAGGTAGACGTCTACGATCAGAAACAGCCCGTAGAAGACACGTCGTCCCTTCGAGTCGATATCTACGTCGGGCCAGAGTCCGAAGAGCACGGCGAGTACGAGCAAGGCGACGCTGTACATCAGGGTGCGGACGGGCGCACCGGCTGGGTCGAGGGGAACAGGAATGAGCTCGACGAGCACGACATAGGCGAGTACTGCTGCATAGACAGCAAATGCGACCAGCGCGCCCGTAATGTGGCCTTTGTATCCAGGCATAGGAATGGGGGGATGGCTACTGCATAAACAAAACCAACACTCAGGCGAACGTCCTGCCGGGCACGCGGCGTTCCGCGTGAGCGGAAACAGGCTCAGGAACTGCTCGACTCGTCTGCCTGTTCTGCGACGGCGCCGTGCATCTGCAGGTATTGTACAGCCAGCAGATAGCCTGCCGGACCAAGGCCACTAATCTGTCCCATACACGCCGGTGCGATGCGTGACGTGCGGCGAAAGTCTTCGCGCGCATGAATGTTCGAGAGATGCACCTCTACTACCGGGGTTGCAATCGCCTCGACGGCATCGTGCAGCGCCACCGACGTATGGGTGTAGCCGCCAGGATTAAAGATGACACCAGCAAAGTCTTCTGCGTAGGCCTGATGGAGGGTATCGATGAGCACCCCTTCGTGATTGCTCTGCGTCCACTGAAACGTGATATCAGGGAAGGTCGCTGAGATCTTCTGCTCAAGCGAATCGAGCGTTTCGGTGCCGTAATGTTCGGGGTTGCGGGTGCCCAGCAGGTTTAGGTTTGGGCCATTCAAGACAAGGATCATACAGCCAGTAGCAGGTAATCAGTAGGAGGTAATCGGTAGAGCAGGGAAGCGTACAGCAAGATAACGGTTCGAGGCGAAGGCGGAGGCGCGTGGCTGTTCACGAGGGAGCGGTCACGCAGAGCGTGAGTCCATCGTAGCCCAGGTGGATACCGTCAGGAAGCTGGTTATCTTGCTCCGCGTGAAGCACGTCGTGCGTCATGTGGATGAAGTACGTATCGCGTGCGTCAATCCGTTTCGCCATAGCAATACCTTCCTCAAATGAGAAGTGCGTAGGATGGGGACGCGGACGCAGCGCATCCAGTACCACAGTTTCAACGCCGTTGAGGAGGGCCAGGCTGGATTCGGGGATGGAGTTTGCATCGGTCAGGTAGGCAAAGGAGCCGATGCGCCAGCCGGTAGTAGGGGTGGAGCCGTGCTTCATGGGCACAGGCTGCACAGGCACGGCGCACGCGTCGTTGTGCCGGCTGCTTATGGTGAACGACGTATCTACCGAATGCAGGTCTACACGGGCTGCACCGGGGTACGGGTCGTCGCCAAAGATATAGTCGTACTTGCGTTGCAAGGAGCGCGCTGTATCGGCATTACAGTAGCACGGCATGGGGCGCCGGTTACGGTAGAAGTACGGCCGCAGGTCATCAATGCCGGCGGTATGGTCAAAGTGGTGGTGGGTGAAACACACTGCATCGATACGGTCGATGTTGTGCCGGCGCGCCTGCTGACGGAAGTCGGGGCCCGCATCCACAAGAATGCCCAGCGGACCCGCCTCGATATAGCAGGCACAGCGCAGCCGGTCGTCGCGCGGGTCGGGGGAGGTACACACGTCGCAGTCGCACCCGAGAACCGGAACACCTGTTGACGTGCCTGTGCCCAGTAGCGTGATACGAAGGTCGGGCAGAGACGCGTCAGGAGGCATCGGTATCGGGCAGTTCGGTAGAGGCAGGTAGGGGGCTATCGGGATCGGCATCGCGCCAGGCGTCGTGCAGGGCGTCGCGTACGGCGGGCTTCAGGTAGATGGTGTCGAGGGGCGCGTCGCGCAAGCTACGGGCCAGCACGGCCAGGCGCACCTCTTCGGGGTGACGCTTGTTTAGCATAATGACGGCCTGGTTGCCCACCTGACAGCGTCCGCCTTTGAAATTGCCCTTCTCTACGCGCACCTCCATCCCCATTCGCTCGGCGGCGTCGATGAGTTCACTGATGATGGTCGCCGTTTTCATGAGAGACTGTACGATCTAATGCACGGGTAGACCTGATGCTACGGCAGCGATACAGAGCGATACAGGCTCCCGCAGCACTACCGTTTCGAGGAGGCACGGTCTGCATGCGGGAGCGCGAATCATACGGGTATGGCGGGATGCGTGCGCATCAGGCTTCTACGAGGGTGGTACCGGTGTCGGCTTCTTCGATGGCGAATGAGAGCGGTGACACGGCATCATCTGATTCGAGATGCACGCGTACAAAATGCTCCATGAACCAGCGTGTTGGATAGCTGGGGATGGCGCGATTCAGGTAGGCTGCAAGAAACGGATGCACCCGAAGCGTAACGGCGCGGTGCTGAGCTGCATGTTCGGCTACCCAGGTACCGAGGGCGTCGACAACCTCATCGGCCGGTCGTGTTGCCTCGGCGCCGTGCTGCACGCGCTCGCTTTCGGCTTGTTCGATTTTGCTGCGAAGCCGTTCGGCTTCTTCGGCCTGCTTGTCGCGTTCACCTTGGGCCGAGCGCGCCGCCTCACGAGCCGACTGGGCTTCGCGCTTCGCCTTGTCGCGCTCTTGCTGGGCCTGCTTATGGGCCGACCGCTCCACGTTGAGCGTCTTTCGAACCTCAGCAAGCTCTTCTTGCAGCGAAGCAATCTGCTTCTGGGTTTGCTTATCTGCGGGAGCCTCAGAACGCGACGAAGAGGCTTCGGCGTCTTGCTCAAGGGTTTCCAGTTTAGCTTCCCGCTCTTCAAGCCGCTCTCGGGTTTTCTGGAGCCGGTTTTCGAGCCGCTGCATGCGCGAATCGGCTTCGCGCAGCTGCTGGCGATACTTGCTGATATCAGAGTCGTCGCTTAACGCGGCCCCGCTTGAAGACGCGAAAGACGATGTAAGGCTGGGCCGCAAGCGCTGGCGCGTAATCTCGACCAGTCCGAAATCGCTCATAGGCAAGACTTTCGTGACGGCACGGTCGTCTTCGAAACAGCCTTTCAGTTCATCATAGACCTTCTTGCGGGCCCCCTCATCGCGCAGGTCAATGAAGTCAACGACGATGATGCCCCCGATGTCGCGCAGGCGCACCTGGCGGGCGATGACGCGCGCCGCCTCAAGGTTAACGGCAAGCGAGTTTTCGGCTTGCGACTTCCCCCGTCCAGAGCGCCCTGAGTTGACGTCGACCACGTGCATGGCTTCGGTCTTTTCAATGAAAAGGTAGCCCCCTGAAGGCAGTTCAACGCGGTCTTTGAAGGCGCGGTCGGCTCCCTGTTGGATGCCAGCGGCCTCGAACACGGGGTTGTTGCCACTATGGTACTCAACGCGCGACACCATAGACGGGGCTACGGCGCGAACGTAGCTTCGTACGCTGTGGAAAAGCGCTTTGTGGTCAATGAGGATACGGTCGTAGTCATCCGAGAACTGGTCGCGTATGATAGAAGACGCCATGTCCACGTCCTCATGGATGAGCGTAGGGGCGTTTGACGCCTGTGCAAGGCGGTTTTCAACGCGGCGCCAGCGTTCCAACAGCAGGCGCAGGTCTTTATCGAGCGACTTCGCATCGCGTCCTTCTGCGACGGTGCGTACGATCACTCCAAACCCATCCGGCACGAGGCTTCCGGCAAGCGCTTTGAGGCGATTGCGTTCCTTTTCCTTCTCGATTTTGCGAGATACAGCGACTACCTTCGAAAGCGGCACGAGCACCAGAAACCGACCGGCCATCGACAGGTCGGTTGAGATGCGGCTGCCTTTATTCGAGATTGGTTCCTTCTTAACCTGTACCAGCAGCCGCTGGTTGCGGCTCAGGTGCTTGGTTGGGTCGGGGTTCTGGTCGTGCAGATTGTCGGGCAGGCTGACGGTCTCAACCTTGGGGGTGTTCTGGTTGAGGAAGTTTTTCAGCTGTGGCAGGTTCTCCGACAGATCTGAGAAATGGAGAAACGCATCTTGTTCTTGTCCAATATCGACGAAGGCAGCGCGTATGCTGGGCATAACGCGGCGGACAATCCCCAGATAGAGATTGCCGATCGTGCGCTTGTGTTCGGCATTTTCAATGTAGAGCTCGGCGAGTTTGCCGCCTTCTACGATCGCAATGCGGGTTCGATTATCGGATACATTGACTACTATTTCTTTGGACATAGGGCGGTGTGGGCCGCGCCGCGCTATGCGCTATCGGGGTCAGGGAGTGGGAAACCGTAAGAAGTATAGGCAACGGGAAAAGCATGGAGCGTGTAAGAGAGATCTCATGCAAGTTAATCGTGCAGTGCTAAGCTATCGACCGGGGGCGGGTGCCCGTGGCACGCCGCTTGAGCGGACAGACAGAAAAACGCTCCATGTTCAAGTTGTATAAACAGAAAGAATCCGTGACCATCCGATCGAGCGCGCAGTGCGCGTGTACACGGACAGCTAATGAGCGAGGGATAACGAAGTATGGGGAAGCTGCATCGCAGCTTGTAGGGATGTGGCACAAAGCATGTGCCACTGTATTTCCAAGAGAACATCGGCAGGCCTTTTGCTGAAGAGCGGTCCGCAACGCAATCCACGGCTGCGGGCAGGCACCGGCCGGAAGTTATCTGAGATATGTACGCTGCATGCAGTGTAGCAGGCAATACATATCGGTGCAGTATGTGGGCGCCGTAACGGTTGGGAATGATAAATTACGACGTGACTGCGTATCGATCTCACCCGCAAAATGATCCCTTCGCGGTTTCCTCGCACCAATATGCCGCAAAGTTCTACGCTTGAAGTACGGAAAGAGGGGGCTATGTATTGCCTTTAAATAGAAATTCTTTCACATAGTAGCTCTTTCTTCCATACTATGCATATGCACTAACGCAGCACATAACGGCACAGTAAAAAATCGCTGTACGTGGCATAGCTATGAAGGCAACGTGTGTCTGTGGTCTCTGGTCTCTGCGCAAGCGACACGGAGAAGCGATACGGAGAATTCTGAAAAGCGATGTGCCTGCATAACAGCGGTTATGACGACCATGCCGCCAGGATACAAGCGCGGTGTCTTCGTCTTCAGGATTAGTGCTCCCGGCGCAGCAAAGCAAAGGGCGTAGCGTGATAGCCTCTTGCAGAGTAGTCTTCTACAAGGCAGCACATAGTGTCTGCAATTTGCGCAGCGCACAAGTTCTTTCACAGCAAAATGTACGAGCGTAGCGTTTATGTAGCTTGGAAGCGCTTGTAGTTCAGTCACGGTGCGCGTAACACGACGAGACCGATGCGCACATCATGGTGCGCGATGACTACAAACTGATAAACGCAAACTAATGGACGCAGCAACGAAAACGTCATTCTGGGTTCTACGTCCACGTTGAAGGGACGCCCCGCATGGCGCGCCCCGCATGCGTTGCTGCCCGCGCTGCGCATCGCCAATTCCTTCTAACGACAATAGCATTGCACATATGGCTAACAAAAATGGATCCGAAAAAGTCCGTGGATTAGAGGGCGTCATTGCGCTATCCTCTGAGCTCTCGTCGATTGATGGCGAGGAAGGTAAGCTGGTTTACCGTGGATACGACATTTATGATCTGGCAGAAAACGCCTCATTCGAAGAGGTCGTCTACCTGCTGTGGAATGGTGATCTTCCGAATCAAGGCGAGCTCGACGCCCTGAAGCGTGATCTCCGCGCCGCGCGTGAGCTTCCTGAGCCGGTTATCGACATTCTGCGCAAGGTGCCAGACACGGCCCATCCCATGGCGGTACTCCGTACCGCAGTATCGGCGCTTGGCCTATACGACGATGAAGCCGACGCCGACACGCCCGAGGCGAACCGCCGCAAGGCAACGCGTTTGCTGGCGCGCACGCCGGCGATCATCGCCGCGTATGCTCGCCTGCGCGACGGGAAAGAGCCCATAGCGCCGCTCAGCGAAGCGTCGATGGCGTTTAATTTCCTGTACATGCTCAACGGCGAAGAGCCTGGGACAGCAGCAGAAGACACCTTCGACACCTGTCTGGTGCTGCATGCCGACCACGGGTTGAATGCATCGACCTTCACCAGCCGGGTGATTGGGTCAACGCTTTCAGACATGTACTCGGCTGTCTCGGGAGCTATCGGTGCTCTGAAGGGGCCGCTCCATGGTGGGGCAAACCGTGAAGTAATGCGAATGCTGCTCGACATCGATGAGAAAGGCGCTGACCCGGTCGACTACGTAAACGAGAAGCTCGAAAACAAAGAACGTGTGATGGGTTTTGGCCATCGCGTATATCGCACGATGGACCCCCGTGCTGCGATCTTGCGTGATCGGGTGAAGGCACTCAGCGAAGAGCGTGGCGCCACGAAGTGGTACGACTATAGCATGGCCATCCTGAACACAGTGAAATCCGAAAAAGGATTGGACCCCAATGTCGACTTCTTCAGCGCTTCGACATACTATATGATGGGATTAGATCCCGATCTCTTCACTCCGATTTTTGCACTGAGTCGCTCCGCCGGATGGACCGCCCACCTGCTCGAGCAGTGGGAAGACAACCGGCTTATTCGTCCGCGTGCCGCCTATGTCGGAAAGACAGGCCGTACGGTAACACCCATCAGTGAGCGCGCATAAGCAACATGCACAGCCAAGCCGCTCACATCAGGTGCTCTGCAGACCCATTCTGCAGGGCATCTGATAGTGGTTATAATCTTTACATGCAGTGCTTCGGTCACGAAACCTTTACAGTTGCGACTCCATATGTATTAGTGCGATACACATTACAGGCACTGTTACCTGCATTCGGCACGTTTCTCTTGCACGTTTCCGTCGTCGC
Source organism: Longimonas sp. (assembly GCF_040409695.1). Taxonomy (GTDB): domain Bacteria; phylum Bacteroidota; class Rhodothermia; order Rhodothermales; family Salinibacteraceae; genus Longimonas. The sequence continues at coordinate 10,375 of NZ_JARWGJ010000120.1, read as the reverse complement.
ATCCTGTACAGCATGTGCGCCCCGACTTGCGCAGCGCATGCGTCCCTGATCGAAGAAGTTCAAGACACGCTGCACCATTACCCTTAGCATCGTTCTCTCTCTTGCCTTATGGCTGTTGACACCTTAGAAAAAGCGGCGGACTCCGGATCCGCCAAAGCCGTCTCTCAAGACAGTCGCTTTCAGCGCTACCGCATCCGCACAGGCATGTTTGCCTGGATGGCGCACCGGCTGAGCGGAGTGGCCCTGGTTGTGTACCTTGTGGTTCACGTTTGGGGACTGCGCGCGCTCACCGACCGGGCTGCCTTTAACGAGCTCATTGCAGGTTATCATGCTCCGATCTTCAAGATTGGGGAGTTTCTGCTGCTCGCAGCCGTGGTGTACCATGCGTTAAATGGCCTCCGTATTGTGCTCATTGACTTTCTGGGGTGGAGCCCGAACCAGAAAAAACTCTTCTGGTCGCTGGGTGCTGTCGCCGTCGTCCTCATTGGCGTAGGTGGCTACCCAACAATCTACTCGCTGGTTGATTTTTTCTTCTTGGCGGGATGATTGGTGTCGTGAATAGCTCGATACCAGCCCCCTGCACTCTTTCAGCCCCTTCTTCCGACTCGACGATCTGTTATGGCACGTGCCGCTTCAAAATCGAACGCCCAGAACTGGTTTCTGCATCGCATCACGGGTACTTTCCTGATCTTCATGCTGATCACGCATTTCTGGGTGCAGCACTATGATCAGCAAACAGCCAGCGTATCACACAGTGTGCTTACAACAGAGCAGATTGAGCAAGGCGAGCTCCCTGAGTATGAGGAAGCTGCTGCTCTGGCTGTAAAAGAACGCTTCGGCGAGGATGCTGAAGTGACGCCGTACGATGTCGTGATGCTGCGCCTGGCCGATCCGGTATACGCGGTGCTCTGGAAAGCATTCAACATTCTGTTTCTAATAGTTGCTCTGCATCACGGCTTTTACGGACTCAACAACGTGATGGCCGACTACATACGAAACCCGATGGCTCGTAAGACAGCTAAGGTGCTTTCGTGGTCGTTGGCACTCGTTCTACTGGTCATTGGTATGTACTCTGTGATCACCGCTGGGTGGTAGTGTACGCCGCTGCCTGGGCCTCCTATTTCTCTGACTGTTTCCGCTCATTTGTCCCTTGTAAACCATGACATTTACCCACGATGTCGTTATTGTTGGTGCCGGCGGAGCGGGCCTCATGGCCGCGCTCTACGCTAAAGAAGGCGGTGCCGATGTCGCCGTTGTCTCAAAGCTCCATCCCCTTCGCTCGCACACAGGCGCTGCCCAAGGTGGCATTAGCGCTTCGCTTGGCAACGAAGAGGAAGACCACTGGCTGTGGCATGCCTTCGACACGGTGAAAGGGAGCGATTACCTGGGCGACCAAGACGCAATCGAAGCGCTCTGCAAGGATGCCCCCCGCACGATTGTTGAACTTGAGCACTACGGCGTCCCCTTTAGCCGTAACTCAGAAGGCACTATCTCGCAGCGTCGCTTTGGCGGACACACGCGCAACTTCGGCGAGTCGCCCGTACGCCGGGCCTGCCACGCGGCTGATCGCACAGGCCACACCATCCTGCATACGCTCTACGATCAGTGCACAAAGCAGGGCGTGCGGTTCTATGATGAGTTTCAGGTGCTCGACCTGATCATGAACCCCGATGGGGAGTGCTCAGGCGTCGTCGCCTATGAGATTCTGACCGGTGAAGTACACACGTTCCATGCTAAAGTGGTCTGCTTCGCTACAGGTGGATACGGACGTGCCTTCAAAACCACGTCGAATGCGCACGCTGGCACAGGCGACGGTATGTCGATGATGCTGCGCGCCGGTATCCCGCTCGAAGACATGGAGTTCGTGCAGTTCCATCCAACCGGGCTTTACCGGCTTGGTATTCTGATTACTGAGGGGGCACGTGGGGAAGGCGGTATCTTGCGGAATTCAGAAGGCGAGCGCTTCATGGAGCGTTATGCTCCAACCGTGAAAGACCTGGCGCCGCGCGACATGGTTTCGCAGTGTATCTACAAAGAGATTCGCGAGGGCCGTGGCGTGAACGGAAAAGACTACGTTAACCTCGACCTCACGCACGTAGCCGATGAGGTGCTCGACAAGAAACTGCCAGAGATCTCTGAGTTCTCGCGCACCTACATGGGGGTAAACCCCAAACAGCAGCCAATCCCCGTTGCCCCAACGTGCCACTACGCGATGGGCGGCATTCCAACAGATGCAGAAGGACGCGTTGAAACGAAAGAGCGCGGCTCTTCCGTACCTGGATTGTATGCAGTGGGCGAATGCGCCTGCGTAAGCGTACACGGGGCCAACCGCCTCGGAACCAACTCACTGCTTGAGCTCGTCGTCTTCGGTCGCCGCGCAGGCATGCAGATGGCTGAAGAGGTGCGCGGTGGTAAGTCCTTCGCCGCGCTGCCCGACAACCCGGAGAAAGAGACGCGCGACCTGTTAGATAATCTGCTTGCAAACACGACAAGCGACGGTGAGCCAACGGTCAACGTGCGTACAGATCTGCAGGAGACCATGATGGCGAACGTCAGTGTCTTTCGCACAGACGAAACGCTCTCAGAAGCTCTTGGCGACCTGCAACAGCTGCGCAAGCGGGCCCAGAATGTGGTCGTGGAGGATAAGGGCAAGAAGTTCAACACGGACTTGATGGATGCGGTCGAGATTGCGTTCATGGTCGACTATGCCGAGGCCATCGCAGCGAGCGCGCACCATCGCACCGAAAGCCGGGGAGCCCACTCGCGTGAGGACTTCCAGAACCGGAACGACGACGACTGGCTTGAGCATACGCTGTTCTACAGCGACTGCAATGGCGAGTACGAGTTTGCCGATAAAGACGTGGTTATCACTCGGTTTGAGCCCAAAGAGCGTAAGTATTAAACCCATTCACCGGGAAGAAGCACAAGCGGGGCAGGCCCCAGGCCGGCCTCTCTGTTCCCTACAACACATCCAGACCTATTTATGGCGACCACCAAAGCAAAAAGCCGGGACACTGCAGCAAAAGCCTCTGACGATAAGGGCACCAGTACGGGTAGTTCTGATATGACGCTCAACGTAGAGATAAAACGCTACAACCCTGAGGTCGATGACGCCCCGCACTGGGAATCGTATGAGGTTCCGGCCGATCCGCTTGACAGTGCGTTGTCGCTGCTGCTCCATGTGAAGTGGCACATCGATGGCACACTCTCGCTTCGAAAAAGCTGCGCACACGGTATCTGCGGCTCTGATGCGATGCAGATCAACGGTGAAAACAAGCTGGCATGCTCGGTACTCGTGCAAGACCTCGTGAGCAGCGATGGCGAGACAGTACGCTTTGCTCCACTTCCTGCAGCTCCGGTCATCAAAGATCTTGTAATTGACCAGAGCCGCTTCTTTGAGAAGTATCGTGAGGTCAAGCCCTGGCTCATCAATGATAACCCGGCGCCCGAGCGCGAGCGCAAGCAGTCGCCCGCCGAACACGAAATCATTGAGGAGGCAACCAAGTGTATCATGTGCGGTGCGTGTACACACGCCTGCCCGAGCACCTGGGCCAGCCCCGATTATCTCGGCCCGGCTGCCATGCTCAAAGCCTATCGGTACACGTTCGACACCCGTGATGATGGTACCGGTGAGCGCCTCGACGTCGTTGACTCTGAAAATGGGCTCTGGAAATGCTATACCATCTTTAACTGCAACGAAGCCTGCCCGAAAGATATCGACATTACACGTTGGCTCTCTGCCCTGAAGCGCCGCTCGGCAGTCACCGCGTAATGAACACGATGAAGCTCTTCCCACTCTTTCGTGTAGCCTTTTAGCATAGCGTCCCATCTGCAATGTGCAGGTGGGACGTTTGTCATTTATGTCTAAACGCCTGCTGCGGCGGGTCCACTACACGCATCACGTAAGCGGAAACCCGTACGTACACCGTGCATTTGTGCGCAGGCATGTATTACCTCGTGCTTCCTATTACACCCCTATGACCGCCCCGCCTCTTCTGTTAGGGATTGAAACCTCGTGCGATGATACCGCCGCCGCCGTGTTGCAAGGACATGATCTGCACTCAAACGTGGTGTCGTCTCAGCACGATGTGCACGCCCAGTATGGAGGCATCGTGCCAGAACTGGCCTCACGTAACCACGAACGCTACATCGGCCCTGTAGTCCGGCAGGCATTGGAAGATGCAGGTGCTTCACCGGTCGACATAGATGGCGTTGCTGTGACACGAGGGCCCGGACTGCCGGGGGCGTTGCTTGTCGGACTTAGCTTTGCCAAGGCCTTCGCGAGTGCTTGCTCGTGCCCCGTCGTTGGTGTCAACCATCTTAAGGGGCACCTATACTCAACCCATGTTACGGCGCCGGGTCCTGAAGTACCCTTTGTAAGCCTCATCGTGTCTGGCGGGCACACCCAGCTTGTACATGTAAAGCCCAACCACACATACACGGTGCTGGGACAAACCCGAGACGACGCTGCAGGGGAAGCCTTCGACAAGGTGGCCCAACTCCTCAACCTGGGTTATCCGGGTGGGCCCGAGGTAGACCGCCTGGCACAACAGGGCGACCCCGCTTTCCATGCATTCCCCCGCTCCAAGTTTGACGACCTGTCGTTCTCGTTTAGCGGGCTCAAAACATCGGTCCTCTATTTTCTGCGCGACATCCCCGAAGACGAGAGGGAAGTCTTCATAAAGCAGTATCGGGCCGATATCTGTGCCTCATTCCAGCAGGCCGTCATCGACGTGTTGGTAGACGCGGTACGCCGGGCCGTTGCACAAACCGGCGTGCGTCACGCTACAGTCGTAGGGGGCGTGTCGGCCAATAGCGGACTGCGGGCTGCGCTCAGCCGGTTTCAAGAGGATGCGAACGTTCGTATCCACCTGCCAGAGCGTCGCTTCTGCATGGACAATGCAGCTATGATCGCAGCTGCAGCCCGTGCCAGCTGGGGGAGCACGCTCCCGGAGCCGAACCTCGACATCGACCCTCGTCTTTCGTTATCCTAATTTTTGTGTACCACTAATGGCCTCCCATAACGATAAACCATCGCTCAGCGAAAGCCTGGAGCATGCTGCACAGTTCTCTGATGCCCTTCCTGCCCTGCCTGACGAACTGGGAGCCAGCGATCTGGCCCCGTGGCGCGACCGCATCGACGCGATCGACAGCCAGTTGGTCCGGTTATTGAATGAGCGAACCGCGTATGCTCACGTTATCGGAGCGATCAAGAACGAGATCGGGATGCGCGCCTATGTGCCCACCCGCGAGGCCGAGGTTATGGAGAATGTGATTGGAGTCAACACGGGCCCTTTCACTGATAATGCCATCCGCCGGATCTTTGAGAAAATTGTCGAAGAGACGCGCGCGCTTGAGCAGCGGACATACGAAGGAAAGACGGACTGAATTGATATACCTGCCTACTGTCGTAACACGAGATACACAGAAGTATGAGTAGATGGATGCCGTGGGCGCTTGGTGGCGCCCTGTGCATGGTTGTAGCTGCAGCTGCGCTGATTGGAGTGGTTTCTTTTTCGGGTAACACGCCCGCATTTGAAGGAGAACGGACCGTAAAACTGCCTAACGGAACGGCGTTTGACGCAGCTGTCGATAGCCTGGAGCAAGCGGGGGTTATACGATCTACGACAACATTCAGATGGTTCGGCACCGCAACTGGATGGCGCAACCAGGTAAAAGCCGGTCATTACGCGTTTGAGTCGGGCGTATCAAACTGGGAGATTCTGGATCGCATCCGAAAGGGGCTGCAGGAGCCGGTGCGTGTTACCATTCCACCGGGCATGCGTCCTGAAGTCGTAGCGCGGGTTGCAGCCCGGCACATGGACTTTGAGGCAGCGGCTTTTGAGGCTGCACTGCGTGATACGACGCTTGCTGCTGAACTGGGAGTTGCGCCGGAAGACCTATTCGGGTACATGCTACCAGAGACTTACCACTTTTACTGGCAGACGCCCGTTGAAACGGTCGTGCGGCGTATCAAAGAATCGTTTGATTCGTTCGCAGAGCGCGAGTTGAGTGAGGGGCTACGCGAGCAAGATCTCACAGCACGAGAGGCTACTATTCTCGCCTCAATTGTGGAATGGGAAACGGGAATCGAAGACGAAAAGCCCCGCGTGGCCGGGGTCTACCTCAATCGTGTAGACCGGGGCATGCCCCTACAGGCCGACCCCACGGTGCAGTATGCCGTGCTCGAACAGGAAGGGTCGAAGCGCCGCCTCTTTTTTGCAGACTACGAAATCGAACACGCCTACAACACATACCAGTTTCGCGGTCTGCCCCCAGGTCCGCTCACGAACCCCTCACCTGCATCCCTGCGTGCAGTCGCCTATCCTGAATCGCACAGCTACCTCTACTTCGTAGCTGATGGTACGGGGGGACACACGTTCAGCCGTACGCTACGAGAGCACAACCGGGCCGCGCAAGAATACTACCGCATCATGCGTGAGCGCCGCGCGCAGCAACGCCGCTGAGCGGTGCGCGACAACGGACGATGTGCAGCCCTCCATAGAACATTATAACGATTCTAAAACTGATAGCGCATGCCCAGCTTGAACACGTTGCGCATCACATCTTCGCTAATCTGCGGGGCCTGTGCAATGGTGCGCTCATCGGGTACTTCGACATCGCCGTAAGGGCGAAAGGCATCGTTGAAGCGCTCTTGCATCCATCCAAAGTCCAGCGTAAGCTGCGGCCCAAACTGATAGCTGAGCCCACCAGACAGAAAGGTGCGATCGCCGCGTGTGCCGTTAGGGTCTGGCTCAGGCTGATAGGCGAGGCCAGCACGTAGCGTAAGGTCGTTGAGGTCGAAGGCGGCGCCGAAGCGAGAGTTGACCGTGACGTCAAGGTCGCGAATGGCCCGATTGAGGGTGGTGAACCGCTCTCCGCTTGCACGGATGTCGAGCGTTGACCAGTCAACAACTTCGAGGTCGCCAGCCAGCGTGAGCGGACCGGTAGACAGTTCGCCTCCTAACGACACACGCCAGGGCGTACGGACTTCGTACTCAAACTCAAAATCATCGAGGCCTCCGGCCGAAAGGGGGCTGCCTTCGTTGAAGAAGGTTTCGATGCGCGTACCAAAGGTCTCGGTAATCGTGTAGTACACGGGCGTGGCGAAAGAGACGCCGAGTTTCAGGTTGGATGCTGGGGCGACAGACGCCCCGAAGCGTCCGCCAACGCCAGCGAGGTCAGCATCAATCGCCTGTTCAAAGGTAAGCGCATCGAATCCCTGAAGTAGCGTGCCATCGTCGAGCAGCACATCGTAGAGATCGTTTGTGTGCGTGTTGTTGACGTCGACCTCTTCGTAGATGCGGTCGAACGTGTATGACCCAAACGTAATGATTAGCGAGCCGCCGAGCATGACATTGGGAGCCACCTCAACAGCGCCTCCAAAGCTGGCATCATAGAGTCCGCCGGTCTCGATAAGATCTTCGCGCTGCTCAACGTTCGTGTCGAAGATCGGACCGGGCGCAACGGCCTGTATGTATTCGCCATCGATGAGCTCAATGGCGCCGGCATCGAAGGCCAGTTGCTCGATACGCGTAAGATCGGCGGCATTGGCCGGAGGCAAGAACGTATCGGTGATCGAGCTCTGGGCGTTGAGCCCTGAGGCAACGAGGGTGCGGTCGAAGCTCCGCGTGCGGTTGATCGCACCACCAACAGTCAGCGAGCCCTGGTCTGTAGGAACGCGATACGTGAAGGCAACATTTCCGATACGATACTCCGTCTGCGTACGTTCGAAGGGACCTGAGAACGTGCCATCGGGGGAAAGGAAGTCCCCTTCGTTCGTCGTGAAATCAGCAGCAAGCCCGCCGGCGACAGAGGAAGTGGTTGCCCATCCCAGTCCGGCCGGATTGCTGGAGAGCGCTGTATATGTAGCAGTGCCGGCAGTTGCATTGGCTCCGACCCAGCCGAGGTCGTGTGCACCGGTAGCCGGCGACCGCTCGCTGTAGCGGAGCACGTCATCAAGGGTTTGAGCGGAAACCCCGGGCGTCCACGCAACGCTGAGAAAGAAACCAAGCGCCAGAAGGGAAGAGCAGATGCGATACATGGCAAGTGGAGGCAAGAGAGCAAACAACGGAATGAGGGGGCAACCTCTGACTGTGTACCCATAGCCGCCCTGCTACGGAAGTAAGTAACGTGTCAGGGCACAGGTTTCGCATAGGTACAGCATAGGGATGCCCTTCCTGCGGTCGGGGTGCTGCGAGCGGCGCCACTGGGCTGGGGGCAAAGGGTATACCCATAGTGCAAATTGCCCCCCGATATTGCCCCGTAGCTCCGGGGCTCTTAGGCTTTGCTTATGGTGCTAAGAGCCTCCATTGAGGTCCAAATTTCGCTTCAGCAACGCTCGCTCTCGCCTGCAAACCAAAACCCAGACGGGCTTTCAGAAGTAGTGCCCAGCATCACCACCCGTTAACGATATCGTGTAAACGTATTTCTATCGAACGGCATAGTTGGCATTGATCTCGAAGACGTGAATAGCTGGCGGTGTGGATTCATTGGTATGCACCGCATATATCTGTCCTCTCCGAAAAGCAACAATGCTTAGCGTCGCAGGAAGCCTGGCTGTATATTGCGGGGTTCCTGTCTCATCGAACAGTAGCAGATTCGCATCTGCACGGAGGGGGCGCCGAGCCAGAATAGCCCCGGTATCAGGATCCACCCACATATCGATTAACGGCGGCGCTGAATCCGGCATAACGGTGCGAACCTGCTCTCGAATAGGTTCAGGTCCGCGCTCGTCAAGGGATACGTTGACTTGCTCTGTTAGAATCGAGTCGATGTCTGCGCCTTCAAGCGGTACAGGCTCTTCGGAATGCGTGATACGTTGCTGCACCGAACCGTCGTATCCATCACGAACTGTGATTTCTGCATCGCCGGTCCATAGGTAATACATAGAGCCATCTGGACCCGAACGCACTACAGACGCACTACCGTATGGAATCGGAACCTGTACCATTGCGCCTCCCCCCTCTTCTGGATCAGACTGCCATACGACATCCGCGGGGAACGTCCAGAGCGTATCATTCTCAACGACACCCGCTGGCGTTACGATTGAAACGAAGCCTGAATCGCTACGATTCCGTTGGATGCGCGGGCGGTACTCTACAGCGAGCTTGTCTTCACTTATCGCGTGAAGTGCATGAGGGCGATGCCGCTTGTTCTCGGGCAGCAGCACGGTGCGCACATATTCAAACTTGCCTTCGAGACGTGCAAAGACACTCATGGCGTGCTCGTTGAAGCGTCCGAGTGCATAAAGCGTGTCGTTATTCGTCGAGAGCGTAAAGACAGGAGACGTCTCGAACTCACCCGGACCTGCGCCTCCCTCTCCGATTGTTTCTTGATAGGTGCCCTCAGCGTCAAACCGAAAGACGGACGCCTGCATGAAATTGCTTGCGAACACCGCGCCATCAGAACCGACTGCTACATCGCGAAAAGAGTTGGACCTAAAATACAGGTCGTGCGCTGGGTCGTCCGTGATTTCGACCGTTGGGGTTACCTCCACCTGCGGGAGGTCGGAAAACGAGTCGCTCCCTGTTCGATCAGCAGCGCATCCACTAGCAATTACAACCACCACTGCGCCCCAATATCCAAGCCACTGCATACAGGTACGTGAACTTTACTTAGCAAGAAATATGTGGCGTAACAAGTATAGGGGCTGCACAGTCTTCCTGCAAGAAGTGTCGCTAACATGACTTAAAAAGACGGCTTCGGCTTACGACATCTCCTCTTCGCGAATGCGTCCGCACACCAGCATACAGAGCGCTGAGAGTGTGGGGTCGTTAATTTCGTAATAGACGTAGAGTCCTTCCTTTCGGCGCGAAAGCAGCCCTTCACGCGCCATCATGCCCAGGTGCTTGCTCACGTTAGCCTGGCGGTGTCCGGTAGCTTCGACCAGTTCGCTCACTGTCATTTCGCCCTTCATCTGGAGCTGGTTGAGCAGTTCAAGACGAACGGTCTCGCTCAAAATCTTAAATCGATTCGCCGCCTGTTCCAGGTGGTCGCTTGGAATGAGTTCATTTGCCATAGTGTACGTATAATGCTTAAAAAGGAGAAAGCTGCACAGTGAGTACGTGCGATTAACCCATGTACGTAGCCTGGCTGGCATGTGCCTGCCTATGAATAGAACACATATGATAGAACACATACGTGAAGCAGTGCAGCAAAGTTGTACGAGGACCGGTTAAGGTCTGACGCGTGAACCAAACAGGTTTCATTAGAGCAGATCTCGTCATGGGGCAACTGATAGGGCAACTGTCTACACGTCTCTGCTCATGCCCGTGGTCGACACCGGTCGGGGCAATCGTTTGATCTGCACCCTACGCCGATGAAAATTGTTGGGCAGCATCGCAATAGCACATGTTCAATAGCACATGTTCAA
>NZ_JARWGJ010000119.1:0-8092 GCF_040409695.1 Longimonas sp. | reverse complement strand
CAATTTGCAGCCCAGCGGAGCCGCTCGCAGCGCCCCGACCGCAGGGAGGAAGTACTCCTGGGGTGCCCAAATTAAGAAATCAAAACAGGCTCTGGGAAGTAGTTGCACCCGTCGAGGGCGATCTTATCGGCGTCCGGCCAGCGCGTCGCGCATCGAAAGGGGCTCGGCGTTGCGCTGCTGGCGGTAGATCAGCGGCTCGGTGTAGGCTTCGGCTTCGCGCATGACCTGCGTGGGCACATCGCCATCGGTGACGACCGCGTACACGCGCTCGGTCGTAAGACGATACGCCTGCCGCACCATCCGCTGCTCTGTAATGATGCGGCGGTACTGCCGGCTCAGCGTGCGGTAGTCGGTCGACGGGCTCAGCGAGGCCTCCACATCGCGGTGGGTGTCGAGATGCTCGCGGTGCTGCTCGAGAATCGTCTCGAAACGCTCGGCCAGGGGCTGCAGAACGTCGTTGGTTCGGGCGGCGTCTTGCAGATCCTCAAGGTCGCCCTCGGCACGCGACAGGTCGCTGGCAAATCGTTCGTTGGCCTGCTGCATCTGCGCGTAGGTGCGCTCCTCAGAGTCGTGGCCGCCGTACGTGCGGCATCCCGAAAAGACAATCAGCAGCGCCAGCGCGCTGAAAAGAATGGAGCGAGAGAGCAGCGGGGGGGAAGGCATAGTAAGCAGGTCGTCGAAGACAATAGATATACGCTCAGACACACTATACACATAAGGCCTGTAAGGTGTCGAATCGGCCAGAACATTTCAGCGTGTTTTTCACGTGTTCGTGCACAGAGCGCGTTCGAATAGAGCGCGTCCGAATAGGAGATGCGCCCGATCCTGTGCTAAGGGCCGCTGCAAACCCCTTACAAAACTTCTGCAAAAGATGTATAGCGCCCCACAGAAACACCCCTCCACGGGGCAAGGTACCTTAACAATAGATACACGAACTGTACACGAGTGGAGTACCCATGGACCATCCTGATGCCTCTGTTGCCACGCTACGCGGTCGCTTACGCCGTGCATACCGTCGCGATGCATTGCTGCAAGCTGTTGCCCGGCTCTTCTGGACGCTCGCGGTTGGGGGTGGAGCGATTCTGGCGTTTCTTCTGCTGGAGGCATTGATCTGGATGCCGGCGGCGGTACGGGTTGTGCTGCTGAGCAGCGCGGTGCTTGGGGGTGGATTCTACCTGGGCGCCCGCGTCGTGCCGCCGTTATTGCAATGGGTGAACATCTGGCCCCTTCCTTCCGACGAAACCCTTGCTCGCACGGTTGGACGCGTCACGCCAGCCATTGCCGACCGCCTCGTCACGCTGTTTCAGTTGGATGCGGGGCGCACCAGCCACGCGCCGGCTGCTGTGCGTACCACCGCTGTTCAGCAGCTCAGCGAAGCGCTCGACGCGCAGTCGTTTGATGCGCTTGTGGATGCAGACCGCGTGCGCCATGCGCTGCCCTGGCTGCTGCTTCCCGCGCTCGCCGTCGCCATTGGCTGGACCGTGCTACCTGATGCCTCGGCGCGTCTGTTCGCCCCCGGTACCTCGTTTGAGCGTCCGGCGCCGTACGCGCTCCAGGTGCAGCCAGGAGATGTCGAGCGTGTGCAGGGCGAAGAGCTGTCTATAGAGGCCCGCCTTGTGGATCGCATCGACGCGACCCGACCCGAGGAAGTCATGGTGGAGATGGATACGCCCGATGGCCTTCGTACGCAGCGCATGACCGCCCAGAGCGACGAGAACACATGGACGCTCAACCTGCCGAATGTCCGCGAAGGGTTCACCTACCGCGTGCGCACCCCGCAGACCAGCTCATCCTACTACACCGTCGACGTAGCTGCCCGGCCTGTGGTGCGCGGACTGCAGGCTGTGGTCACTCCGCCGGCGTATACCAACCGAGCAGCAGAGCAGCTGTCGCCCAATCGGGGCGACGTGACTGCGCTGCGAGGAAGCAACGTGGAGCTCACCCTGCGCCTCGGAGGCGGACCCATCACCGAAGCCGTGGTACGCTTCGAAGATGGAAGCGAACGTCCGCTTGAGGTTGACGACGGTACGGCAACCGGCGGCTTTACCGTCGACCGGTCGACTACGTATCGCATCCACCTGCGCAATGACGACGGCGTAGCAAACCCCGACCCGGTGCGCTACGAGGTGCAGGCGCGGGCCGACCAGCCCCCCCGTGTTGAGTTTGAGGCGCCTGAGGCTCGCGCGAACCTTGGCTCCGACCGGGTCGCCGACCTGCAGCTTCGGCTGCGCGACGACTTTGGATTCTCGCGCCTCCGCATCCACTACCGCATGGACAACGGCGACGACAGCGACGCTCCCTACGAATCGTTCGACATTCCGCTGAGCGAGCCGCGCAACACCGACCAGCGCGTTGCACATACCTGGATGCTCGTGCAAGACAGCGGACTCGACCTGCTGCCGGGCGACGAGGTCGTGTACTACGCCGAGGTGCAAGATAATGACGCCTACGCCGGATTCAAGTCCGCAGAAACCCCGACGCGCCGGCTGCGCATGCCCACCGCCGCCGACCGCTACGCCGATCTCGATCGCTCGCAGGACGACACCGAACGGGCGTTGAACGAGGTGCGCGAGCGTTCGAGCGCGATGCAGCAGCAGTTCGAGCAGCTCCGCGACGAGGTGCGTCGCACGCAGGAAGCCTCGTGGGAGGACCGGTCGGCCGCCGAGCAGCTGAGCGAGCAGCAGCAAGCTATGAGCGAGCAGGTCGAACAGGCGGCTCGTCAGCTTGAAGAAGCAACCCGTCAGATGGAGCGCGACGGGCTCGCCCGCGAAGAGACGCAGCAGATGTATCGCGAGCTGCAAGACATTGTAAGCGAGATCGACGACCCGGAACTGCAGCAGGCGCTTCGCGACCTGCAAGACGCCATGGAGTCGATGGACTTTCGCGACATGCAGGAGGCGATGTCAAATGTTGACGACCAGATGCAGGACTACCAGGAGCGGTTGGAGCGTGCTATGGAGCTTTTTAAGCGGCTGCGCACGCAGCAGAAGCTCGACGAGATGAGCGACCGCGCACAGCAGCTGAGCGAGCAGCAGCAGGCGCTTCTTGAGGATACGGAGGCTGCCGAGCACGACGCAGCCGCCAGTTCGGAGGCCGAAACGGATACTGAAATGGACACCGCCCCCGAGGCGTCTGCCGATCTGAGTCGTCGCCAGGGTGACCTGCAGCAGGAGATGGATGCGCTGGAGCAGGCTCTCGATGAGCTGGCCGCAAACTTCGAGGACACCCAGGGGGCACCCACAGACGATCTGGAGGCGATGCGCGAGCGTATGGAAGAAGCCGGCATTCAGGATCAGATGGAGGCGGCGGCCGAAGCGCTCCAGCAGCAAGACTGGCAGCCCGCACAGGATGCCCAGCAGCAGGCCAGCGACGGACTCGGTGACATGTCGTCCTCGCTCAGCCAGATGCAGGAGGGCATGAGCCAGCAGCAATCCGACATCAACGCGGCGGCTATCTGGTACGCTCTTGAAAATACGCTGTGGCTCTCTAATGAACAGGAGCGCCTGCGCAGCGAGGTCGGGCAGTTTGCGTCGGATGGCGCGCAGCTACGCACGCTCGTCGGAGATCAGCAGCGCCTGCGCACCGGACTGCAGTCGGTTGGCGACTCGCTGTCGGCTGTAGCCCGCAACACGCCTCAGCTGTCGCGGGTGGTGCGCGACCGGCTCGGCGCTGGGCTAAACGCGATGCAAGAAGCCGTGCAGCATCTTGACGAACGCCAGGGCCACCGCGCACGTCCGCAACAGACCCAGGCCATGACGCACCTGAACGAGCTGGCGCTGCTGCTCTCTGAGGTGCTCGACCAGATGGATGGCAGCGGGGGCGGCGAGGGCGGCATGTCGATGGATCAGATGATCCAGCAGATGCAAGAGATGACCGGCGACCAGCAGTCGCTGAATCGCGCCCTGCAGGAGCACCTGCAGAACGTGGCGGGCGAGCGCCTGAGCGTTGACGAGGAAGCGCGCCGCGAGCAGATCGCTGCCGAACAGCAGCGTCTGCAGGAGGCGCTACGCAGCCTCAACGAAGAAGACGCTGCCGACCAGCTGATGGGCGATCTGGACCGCATCGCTGACGAGATGGAGCAGTCGCTTCGCGACTTGGAGAACCCGCGCAACGAGCGTGACCTGCTCGACCGGCAGCAGCGTATCGTATCCCGTATGCTGGAGGCGCAGCGTGCTCTGCAGGCCCAGGGCCAGAGCGACGACCGCGAAGGCGACGCCGTCACCGACTTTGAGCGCCGCGCCTCGCCCGATGAACTCCCCCCTGAAGACGCCGCCGACATCCTGCGACAGGGCCTGCTGGATGCGATGGAAGGCGGGTATAGCCCCGATTACGAGGCGCTGATCCGGCGGTACTTCGAGGCGCTGGAAGAGGAGTAGGGGGGCAGAAGCTGTGTCAGAACAAGACAAGGACGACCTACGGAGCCCCAAATCCATATGAGCCGCGGCGGAGCAAGGCGAGGAAGAACGGCACGCCACACAGCGCGGTCAGGATGCCAACGGGCAGCTCCTGCTCGGGCAGCAGCGTGCGCGCGGCGAGGTCGGCCCACGCCAGAAAGAGCGCCCCTCCGATGAACGCAACCGGCACCACGCGGCGATGAGACACGCCAATCAGTAGCCGCACGGCATGGGGGATGATGAGCCCTACGAATCCAATAGCCCCAGCCACCGCGACCAGGGCCCCCGTTACGAGCGCTGCCAGTCCGATCAGCAGCCGCTTCAGCGCCTCCACAGGAATGCCCAGGTGGTACGCCGACTCTTCCCCGATCAGCATAGCATCGAGCGGACGCGCAAGCACAAAGAGGAGCACGCTGCCAGATGCGGTGGTAACGAAGGGCCAGACCAGGTCGGTCCACTGCGTGCCGCTGAGCGAGCCCAGGAGCCAGAAGAGGACGGCGCGTAGCTTACCTGGATCGGGCGAGGAGAACGTGATGAACGAGGTGACCGACGCCATCAGAGCCGACATGGCGACGCCCGCCAGCAGCAGCCGGGCTACGCTGAGCCGCGAGCCGGTGTACGCAACTAGGTAGACGATCGTGATGGAGAGCAGGCCGCCCAAGAATGCAGCGAGCGGCATGGAGAGCGCTTGTCCGAGCAGCGGCGGTAGAAACCCGAGATAGAAGAGCGAGGCGCCGGCCGAGGCGCCGCTGGAGATCCCCAGAATGTACGGCTCCGCAAGCGGGTTGCGCACCAGCGCCTGCATCGCCACACCGATCACGCTGAGTCCGCCCCCCACCAGCAGCGCCAGTAGCACGCGGGGCAGGCGCAGGTGCCACACCACGCGCTCCGCGATGGGATCCGGAACATCAAGCGGCGACGAGGCCCCGAATCCATCGGCCACACGGTAGGCTACAACGTGGTAAGCATCGGCAAACGAAACGGCAGCGCTGCCAAACGAAAGCGCCGCACCAACGGTAACCAAAAGAGCCCCAAGCAGTCCAAGCGAAAGCAGCGCAGTGCGCATAAAACGTGTAAAAGGGGAAGAGAAGAGTCTACTCAATCAGGGCGGGTGGGGCAGGCAGGTCGAGGTCGGGATGCAACAAGGCCGCGATGCGATACGCGCCCTGCACGACGCGCGGTCCGGGTCGCGATACCAGGTCTGGAGAGATAGAGTACACACGTCCTGTTTGGATAGCTGGCACAACGTCCCAGGTGGGATGCAGGCGCGCGAGTTGGCGGGTGTCGTAGTCGTCGCCAAAGAGCCCGATGATCACGTCGGGGGCGGCATCCAGCACGAACTCCTCGCTGAGCGTTGGCGCGGCCGTCTCGAAATGATCCGTCACACTTCGCCCACCTGCGGCTTCGACGAGCGTGTTTACGTAGCTCGGTCCGCCAAACGCATACAGGGTTTCGTCGCCTACCAGCACCAGCACGCGTGGGGCATCGCGAGACGCAGTGCGGGCCCGGAGCGTGTCGAGCGCTGACGTAAGACGGTCGGCAGCGGCCTCTGCCTGAGATGAGGTGCCGAGCAACGTGCCCAGCGTGCGAATCCCTTCAAAAATGTCAGTGACCGCGTTGAACGAGAAGAAGTAGACCGGGACGTCCATCTGCTGAAGCGGGGCAGCATCGTCGGGCGTGTTGACCTGGTCGGTGGCCAGGACCAGGTCGGGGTCGTGTCCTACAATCGCCTCGTAGTCGACGGGCAGCGTCTGCACCCGGGGCAGCGGATCGACGATCGCGGGAGGGAAGTCGTCAGACACGGTAACGGCCGCGAGGCGATCGCCGCCCCCCGCGGCAACGGTGAGTTCGGTGAGATTGGGAGCCAGTGGAACGACGCGGGTCACCGTATCGGGTACCACGACCGAACGGTCGAGGGCATCTGTTAACGGTGAAGTGCTGGGCTCTGGGTCGGTACATCCGGCGCATACCAGTAGGAAGGAGAGGAGCACCCATACATGCGCCAAGGGATTAAATACACGGAAGCGGAAAAAAACTCTCATAGTTCTGAACAATAGCAATATAAAGAGGTAAACTTTTCAGCATCTATACACGGTGTGAAACGCGCGCAGTGCCGATAAGAGGTAATCGATTCCTGATGGGTGCTTTCTTCTTTCCATATTAGCGAGTGAGCCATGCAAGAGCGTATCTTTGTCGTTGACGACGAGCCCAAAATAGGAACATTATTTTCCAATGTATTGGCCCGAGACGGATACGAGGTCGAGGCCTTTGTGAATCCGGTCAGCATGCTGGATCAGCTCGACGAAGACCGGTTGCCCGACGTTATCCTTGCGGATATGATGATGCCGCAGATGACAGGGGTTGAACTGCTGGATGCGCTCAATGATCGGGCGCCGAGCGTTCCGGTCATTATCATGACAGCGCACTCGTCGGTGCAGACCGCCGTTGAGGCGATGCGTCAGGGGGCCTTTCATTACCTGCAGAAGCCCGTCAACCTCGAAGAGATGCGGGCGCTGATCTACAAGGCCATCCGGCTGTATGGGGCGCAGCAAGAGCTTGAAGAGATCAAAGAAAAGCAGCAGGCTGAGTACCCAATTTCGGGTATCCTCGGCGAGAGCGACCCGATCGTGCAGGTGCGCGAGACGATCCAGACGCTAACTGGCGCTTCCAACACGACCGTGCTGTTCTCTGGCGAAACCGGTACGGGCAAGAATCTGGCAGCCCAGACGCTACACTACAACTCGGCGCGCTCGCGCAAGCCGTTTACCGAAATCAACTGTGCGGCCCTGCCTGATAATCTGCTGGAGGCGGAGCTGTTCGGGTACGAGAAGGGGGCCTTCACCGATGCGCGCACCGCCAAGCCGGGCATGTTCGAGATTGCTGATGGAGGAACGCTCTTCCTCGACGAGATCGACTCGATGAGCCTCGCGCTGCAGGCGAAGCTGCTCTCGTTTCTGGAGAGTCGCACGTTTCGGCGCCTTGGTGGCGTGGAAGACCGCACCGTGAACACACGTGTGCTGTGTGCGACCAATGCCAACCTCGAATCCAGCGTCAAAGAAAAAGAGTTTCGCAAAGACCTTTTCTTCCGCATCAACGTGGTGAACGTAAAGATGCCTGCGCTGCGCCATATGGAGCGCGATGTGCTGCGTATTGCGGATTCGCTTATCACGCGCTTTAACAACGAGCTAAAACGCTCCATCACGGGCCTTACCGAGGCAGCACAAGAGAAGATGCTTGAGCACATGTGGCCCGGCAACGTGCGTGAGCTTCGTAACGTGCTGGAGCGTGCTATGATCTTTGCGCAGGGCGACACCATCGACGCCGAAGACCTGACGCTGGCACCGCCCAGCCAGATTGGAGACGTATTTGGCACGGCCGGGGCGTTTCAGTTTCCACTCGGACGTACCATCGAGGATCTGGAAAAGGCATACATCCTCCGTACGCTGCAGACGCGAGAGGACAGCTATGCCAAGATCGCAGACTCACTCGGTATCTCTAAGAAAACGCTCTGGGACAAGCGCAAGCGCTACAACCTCGACGAGCAGGTGGAGCGGTAACCATCGCTTTTTATATCGTTCTGAAAGACATTCTACAGTCGTAATGGATCTTGGACTCACCGATCACGTCGCGTTTGTGGCCGGCGCCAGTGCCGGACTCGGCTACGCTGTGGCCGAGCGATTGGCCCATGAAGGGATGCG